>JAYSFT010000251.1:0-3913 GCA_041913245.1 Rhodospirillaceae bacterium
CGCGGCGGGCGCCGCCGCCGAAGCCGCGCCCGGCGTCACGGCCGTCGCCGCGACGGCCGCGATGCCCGCCGCGGCGCCGAAAAAACCACGCCGCGATGCGCCTGAATTTTCCCGAGACATGATGCCCTCCCCTGTTGGCCGTCGTCTCTCCTAGATGCGCGGCACGGAATTCTCCGTCCGCCGCCGCGCGTCGGCGTGACGGCCTAACGCCCACCCGCGTTGTCGAAGTAGTCGTCGCGCAGCCAGAAGGCGCGGAAGCCGTTGCGGCCGCCGCCGAACTCGCCGTTGGAGTTGCCGGTGTAATCGCCGGGCTGCTTGTCGCGATAGTGGGTGTACACGGGGATCCCGCGATAGGCCCACACCTTGAGCGCGCCCTGCTGGCCGTCCCGCGCGGCGCGACCGGTCGCCGGGTCGATGGTCATCACGGTCCAGGTGCGGTTCGGGCTCTTGGCGTCGGCCGCCGCCGTCACATAGGGCCAATCGCGCAGACAGCGTTCCACCTTGCCGCCGCCGCAGATGGCCAGGCGATAAGACTGCGGCGAATCAGGGAACGAACAGTCGAGCTGGTCCGCGGAATCGTCACCGCAGTTGTAGGTGTAGATCGTCATGCCCTTGGAGTCCGCCAGCACGATACCGATGTCGGTATCCTGTTCGGTGAACCCTTTCGGCGCCGCCGGCGCGGTCTGCGTGTAAGCCACATGCCAGCCCGGCACATCGCCGCCCTGAAGACTGCTGGTCTCGGTGTCGAGGACATAGGTATACAGCGGCTTCTTGCGGAAGGCCCATTGGCGCACGCCCGGAGAGCGTTCGAACACGCTCCACTCGCCCTGGGACACGGCGGATTGGGGCGCGGTCACGGGCTTCCAGGCCTTGAGGCAGGCCGCATCGCAATTGGACTTGTTCGCGCCGTCGCGGTCCGACGTATAGATCGAGAAATATTTGTCGGTCAGGAGCTGGCGGCCGGTCGCGACCGTATTGATCGCGAAGCCGGGCGGCACGGCCGGCGGCGGCACGGCGACCTTGCGTTGCGCCGGCACCTCGGCGGCGCCGCCCATGTCGCGCGTGGTGGCGCCGAGCGCGTCGCCCGGAGCCTTGTCGCGGTTGGACGTATAAAGGGCATGCTCGTCGTAAGCCCACTGCTTGCGCCCGTCCTTGCGTGTGATGACGGTGAAGGCGCCGACGGCCTTGGCGTCATCGGCGGCGAGGACCGGCGGCCAGACTTCGGCGCACGATTGACGCCGATCGAGTTCCGGCAGTTCGAGACCCGGCGGATAAGGGCTCATGAGGCCGGCGGTTTTCGTGGTTTTCTCGTCGGTACAGGCGGAGGCGTTCGCGGCGTCGCCGGTGACGCCGTTGCGCATCGTGCGCAGCGGCCAATAATAAAGCGTCATGCCGCGTTGATCGGCGAAGACAGGCCCTTCCACTTCGCTGTGCTCGATGCGGAAGCCCGGCGGCATCGGAACGGCGGCGGCGCTTTCGCGCAGCGCATCGGCCGCGGACGCCGCGCCCGTGAACATGATGCCGGCCGCGATCAGGCCGATGGAAAGGATGTGACGCATCAAACTCGTCCTTCAGAGAAAAGGGCAAAGAAAAGGATTGCCCGATGGTACACGAAGCAGGCGCCGGGGGCACAGCCCTTAAGTGCCGCAAAATGTCTCATGCACAAGCTGTTCGGGACGCGGCGGCCGCCGGTAAACCTCGCGCCCGGGCTGATCGTCGAAGGGCCGCGCGATCACGTCCAGGAGCGTCTCGAACGGACCGTAGTCGCCTTCGTTCACGGCCGCGGCGAGCGCCTCTTCCACGAGATGATTACGCGGGATGAACGCCGGATTCACCGCGTTCATGCGACCGCCCTCGCGCAGCCGCGCCCGCCAGGCCGGCAACCAGGCCTCAAGGGCGGCGGGATCCTTGAAAAGCGCCCTCACCTCCGTTTCTCGTGCGGGCTCGGTTGCGGCGGCGCCGAGGCCGCGGAAGGTGAGCGTGAAGTCGGCCGCGTTGTCGCTCATCACGCGAAGCAACTCCAACGCAAGCGCGGCATCCTCCTCGCCGGACCCAAGGCCGAGTTTGCGCGACAGCCCCGCGCGGTATTGCGCTTCGAACCGCGGACCGAAGGACGCCATGGCCTGCTCGGCTTCGGCGACGGCCGCGGCCTCGGTTTGTGCCAACAGCGGCACCAGGGTTTCGGCGAGGCAGACGAGGTTCCAATGCCCGATGGTGGGCTGATTGGCATAAGCATAGCGGCCGCGCCGGTCGATCGAGCTGTAGACCTGGCGCGGATTGTAGAAGTCCATGAAGGCGCAAGGCCCGAAGTCGATCGTCTCGCCGGAGATGGTCATATTGTCGGTGTTCATGACGCCGTGAATGAAACCGACGAGAAGCCACTTCGCGATCAGGTCCGCCTGCGCGGCGATGACCGCGTCTAAGAAAGCCCGATAAGGATTTGCGGCCTCGCGACAGTGCGGATAGTGACGGTCAATGGCGTAATCGGCGAGCGCGCGCAGCCCTTCGATGTCCTGGCGCGCGGCGAAAAATTCAAACGTGCCGACGCGCATGTGACTGGCGGCCACACGCGCGAGCACGGCGCCCGGCAGCGGCCTCTCGCGCCGCACCTGTTCACCGGTCGTTACCGCCGCGAGGGTTCTGGTGGTGGGAATGCCGAGCGCCGCCATCGCCTCGCTGACGATGTACTCCCGCAAGACAGGCCCAAGCGCGGCACGTCCGTCGCCGTTGCGGGAAAAGCGCGTTCGCCCGGCGCCCTTCAGGTGGATATCCCGGCGTGCGCCGTGAACATCGATCACCTCGCCGATGAGGATCGCGCGGCCGTCGCCAAGCTGTGGAACGAAATTGCCGAACTGATGGCCCGCATAAACCATGGCGAGGGGTTCCGAGCCCGGCGCGATCACGTTGCCCGCGAAGATCGCGGCGGCCTCGGGCGAGGACAATGAAGAAGGATCGAGCCCGAGTTCGCGCGCCAGGGGCGCGTTGACGCGCACCAGACCCGGCGCGGCGACGGGCGTGGGATCGACGCGCTGATAGAAGCGCTCGGGCAGCCGCGCGTAGCTGTTGTCGAACTGAAATGGGCCGGGGCTGTCCTTGGGACTCATGCGCCGTGCTTAACACATAAGCCGTGCGGAGCGTTAACCGGCTCAATGCCCCGGTCAATGCCTGTGCTGGCGCTTCGCGCTTTTTTCCGCGCGCGCGGCGGCGGCGGCGCTGCGCACGTCGCGCTTTTCCTCGGGCGGCGGAATCACCGCATGCAAGCCGAGCGCCTGGAGGTGCAATTCCCGGCCCCACCCCTTGCTGTGATAGAGGTGCTCGTCTTCCTGATCTTCAATTTCATCATAGGCCCGCGTCAACGCGGCGGCCGTCGCCTTGTCGATTTTGTCCAGATTCCGCGCGCATTCGCCGATGAGCTGCCAGTTGGCATGGTCCTTGGTCTCGGCGAGCACGACACAGTCGCAGGCCACCAGTTCGGCGGACATGGGGTCACCGGCCTTTTTCGCCATCCCCATGGCCTCCACGAGCGCCCGGCCGAGATGACGCACGATCTCGCAGCCCGGCGTGATCTCGGTCGGATCGAGATTCAGCGCGCGGCAGGTTTGCTCCAGGACTTCGACGTGGCGTAGCGTCTCTTCGAGATAGGCTTGCCACTCCGTGCGCAGATCTTGCTCGCGCACACATTCGAGCGCCGCGCGATAAACCAGGATACCGCCGCGCTCATGCTCAAGCGCCCGCAACAGAAGTTCCTTCACCTGGGCCGACACCATGGCGATCCTCCTTTCCGAGACAAAACGCCCCGGCGCGGGGAGGCCGGGGGCTCAAGGGCCTAACCGGCTTTTGGGAGGAAAGGTTCCGCCGCAAAGAATAAGCCCCTCCGGGGGGAACGGAGGGGCTTCGTGGTCCTGCACTTGTT
>JAYSFT010000252.1:0-3523 GCA_041913245.1 Rhodospirillaceae bacterium
TGTTCTTCCGGGTGCTTCCAAGCCTGAAGCCGGGTGTGTTGATCCACTTCCACGACATCTTCCATCCCTTCGAATACCCGAAGGAATGGTTCTTCAACGGCAACCGGTCGTGGAACGAGCTTTATATGCTGCGCGCCTTCATGATGAACAACACGCGCTACCGCGTGTTGTTCTTCAACAGTTTCTTCGCGCACAAATATCCGGAATGCGGGAACGCGCTGGCGAACTTCTGGAAGAATCCGGGCGGCGCCTTCTGGATGCGCAAGGACCGCTAAGGGTCTTTAGAAGTCGTTGAAGCCGCCCCGGGCGCCCATCTGCGTGTCGCGGTGGACATAGATGTTCATCAGGACGCCGACCGAGAACATCAGCGTCAGCAGCGACGTGCCGCCGTAGGAGACGAACGGCAGCGGCACGCCCACCACCGGCAGGAGGCCCATCACCATGCCGATGTTGATGAACACATAGAGGAAGAAACTGGCCGTGAGGCCGACGGCCACGAGACGGCCGAACTGGTGGCGGCACCGGATGGCGATGGCATAGCCGTAGCCGATGAAAATAATGAAACACGTCAGCAGCGCCAGCAGCCCGACCATGCCGAGTTCCTCGGCGAGCATGGTGGCGATGAAATCGGTCTGACGCTCGGGCAGGAAGTTGAGATGCGCCTGGGTGCCGCCCATGAAACCCTTGCCGAACAGCCCGCCTGAACCAAAGGCGATCTTCGATTGCAGGATGTGATAACCGGTGCCGAGCGGATCGCTTTCCGGGTTGAGGAAGGTGAGCACGCGGTTGCGCTGATAGTCGTGCAGGAACGACCAGGCGATCGGCAGCGCCGCGAGGCCGCAGGCGGCGACCACCGCGAACTTCCACATCCGCACCCCGGCCATGAACAGCATGATCCCGGCGCTCATCATGATGAGCATCGCGGTGCCGAGGTCAGGCTGCAGGATGACGAGGGCGACGGGCGCGAGGATGAGGCCGAGCGGCACCAGGAGAATGAGCGGATTGCCGATTTCGTCCTGGGTCACGCCCTGGAAGTAACGCGCGAGGGCGAGAATGATCGCCGGTTTCATGAGCTCGGACGGCTGCAGGCTGATGAAGCCGAGGTCGATCCAGCGCTGCGCGCCCTTGCCGACAAAGCCGAGAATATCCACGGCCACCAGCATCAGAAGCACGATGAAGTAGAAGAGATAGGAGAAGCGCATGATGAAGCGCACGTCGATGACCGCCACCACGGCGACGACGCCGATGCCGAAAATGAACCGCGCGAGCTGCGGCCCGGCCCAGGGGTCGAGGTGTCCGCCGGCGGCGGAATAAAGCATCGCGAAGCCGAACGAGAAGATGCAGGTGACGATGAACAGGAGCGACCAGCTCATCTGCCACAGCTTCTCCATCGGCGACATATCGCCGCGGCGCAGGCGCGCGGAGGTGAAACTGAAATCACTCACGGCCGGTCTCCGCGACGGCGTCGGGGTCGGGCCCGGCGGTTGCGAGGCGACCGGCGTCGGCGACGACCTGTTCGTCGACACGCGGCTTGCGGGAAGGATCGAGGCGCAGCACTTCTTCCATCACGTCGCGGGCGATCGGCGCTGCGAAGGTGCCGCCGCCGCCGCCGAAGGGCACGTGTTCGACCGCCACAGCAATGGCGTAACGCGGCGCGTGGGCGGGCGCGAAACAGACGAAGAAAGCGTTGTCGCGGTGCTTCCAGGGCTGGGCATCCGGGTTGCGTTTGTACGTATCGCGCTCGGCGTCGGACAAGCTGCGCACCTGGGCGGTGCCGGTCTTGCCGGCCATCTTCCAGTCTTTCTTTTCCGGATCCTTGAAGCGCAGCTTGCCATAGGCCATGGCGGTGGTGGCGCCGGGCGGGCCGTTGATCACGTCGTACATACCGGCGTGCAGGATGGCCATGTTCTGCGGCGGGATGCCGAGGGATTCGAGCTGCGCGTCCTGGCCTTCCGTGGTGTCCGGGACTTTTGAGTCCACGGCGCGCACCAAGCGCGGCTTGACCGCGAGGCCGCCGTTGGCCACGCGCGAGACCATGGTGGCGAGCTGCAGCGGCGTGACCGACACATAACCCTGGCCGATGCCGGTGTTCATGGTTTCGCCGGTGGTCCAGCGCTGGCCGCGCGCGGCCTTTTTCCAGGCTTCCGTCGGGATCAATCCGGTCTTCTCGCCGGTGAGGCCAAGGCCGGAGGTTTGGCCCAAGCCCAGCCGGCGCGCCATGTCGGCGATCTTGTCGGGGCCGAGCCGGCGCGCCATTTCGTAGAAATAGATGTCGCACGAGGTGGAGATGGCGCGCTGCATGTTCACGCTGCCGTGCACCTTGTGGCACTGGAACTGCGGGATCTTCGGATCGCGGCCGGAGCAATGCAGGGTCTGTTCCGGCGAGATGACGTTGTGCTCGAGCGCGGCCAGCGTCACCACCAGCTTGAAGGTCGAGCCCGGCGAATAGGTGCCCGAGATCACCTTGTTGATCAGCGGCGTATGATCGTTGGTGGAAAGGTCTTTCCATTCTTCCTGCGTCAGGCCGCGGGAGAAGGCGTTGGCGTCGAAGCTGGGGTTGGACACCATGGCGATGAGATCGCCGGTATGGACGTCCATGACGACGACCGAACCGCTCTCCTCACCCAAACGTTCGCCGGCGAAGCGCTGGATACGCTCGTCGATGGTGAGGACGATGTCGGAACCCGGCTGGCCTTCCTCGCGCTTGAGTTCGCGGATGGTGCGGCCGTAGGCGTTCACTTCCACCTGGCTGACGCCGCCCTTGCCGCGCAGCTTGAGATCGTAAATGCGCTCCACCCCGTCCTTGCCGATGCGGAAGCCCGGCACCTGGAGCAAGGGATCGCCCGTGAGTTCGTCTTCATCGACCGCGGCCACGTAGCCGAGCAGATGCGCGGCGTTCTCGTGCTGCGGATAATAGCGGGTCAGGCCTTCGTCGATGATCACGCCGGGCAGGTCGGGCGCGTTCACCTGGATGCGCGCCATTTCGTCCCAGGTCAGGTTCTCGCGGATGGTGACCGGCACGAAGCCGCGCTTGCGCCCGACTTCCCTCTTGATGCGTTCGCGGTCGTGTTCCGACAACTCGACCATGCGCGCGAGGTAATCGAGGGTCGCGGTCAGCTTGGTCGCCTGTTCGGGCACGATCAGCACGCGGAACTGCTGCTTGTTGATGGCGAGCGCCTGGCCGAAGCGGTCGAGGATGCGCCCGCGCGGCGGCGGCAGCAGCTGGATATTGATGCGGTTGTCTTCGGCGAGGGTGCGGTAGCGGTCCGCCTCGATCACCTGCAGATAGTACATGCGCCCGACGAGCGCGCTGACCAGCACGCCCTGCACGCCGCCCAGGATCATGGCCCGGCGGTTGAACATCTTGGTCCAATCACTGTC
The DNA here is from genome assembly GCA_041913245.1 of Rhodospirillaceae bacterium. Taxonomy (GTDB): domain Bacteria; phylum Pseudomonadota; class Alphaproteobacteria; order Rhodospirillales; family Rhodospirillaceae; genus SHVO01. The sequence continues at coordinate 3,382 of JAYSFT010000252.1, forward strand.
GCGCGTGATCATCGTCATAGCGCACCGCCTTCAGCAGCATGCGCTGCTGTCTTGTCTTTGGGCGTGCGCTTCGCGCATCCCACGGCCCGCGTGATCATCGTCATAGCGCACCGCCTTCAGCAGCATGCGCTGCTGTCTTGTC
>JAYSFT010000252.1:3623-3899 GCA_041913245.1 Rhodospirillaceae bacterium
TTTGGGCGTGCGCTTCGCGCATCCCACGGCCCGCGTGATCATCGTCATGGCTACACCTGCCCCATCAGCTTGACCTGGGCTTTGGCGAGCAGCCAGCCGACCAAGGGGTAGACGGCGACGGTGATCAGATAGGAGGCGAACATCGGCCCGATCGGCGTGAAGCCGGAATCGGCGACAAGCCCGACCGCGATCCAGCGGATCAGCGCCGCGCCGGCGGCGATGAAGATGAAGGCGAACCAGGTGACGACGAAGGGCTTCGCGTTGAAGAACTTCTGC
>JAYSFT010000253.1:0-3887 GCA_041913245.1 Rhodospirillaceae bacterium
TGTAACAAGGGTTTAGCTGCGGCCTTCGTTGTGCACCGCACAGCGTTGGCTGCTGCTCCTTTGCAACACTGCCCAAAAGGTTATATATTTCCGGGCCTAAGGAGCCCGACCTCGCCGGGCAGCCTCTTGCGTCTGCGCGGTTTGCTGGTAAAAGAGTGGCCGAATCAGCGCTGGGACTACCTCCAAAAAATCAGGGGAAAAATAAATGAAACTCCGCACCGTCGCCGCCGTCGCCGCCATGGCTCTGCTCGCGGCTTGTTCGACCAAGAAGACTGAAGTGCAGGCGACTGCTCCGGCTGCCGCTCCGCCGCCGCCGGCCGCTGCGAAGCCCACGGGTCCGGCTCCGGACTCGCTCGAATACTTCAACACCGTTGTGGGCAACACGGTGCAGTTCGATTTCGACCGCTATGACCTCGACGCCGAAGACCAAACCCGTCTCCGTGCGCAGGCTCAGTGGCTCAACCAGTACGCGAACCGTACGCTCACGGTCGAAGGTCACTGCGATGAGCGCGGCACCCGTGAATACAACCTCGGCCTCGGCGAGCGTCGTGCGAACGCCGTGCGCCAGTACCTGATCTCGCAGGGCGTGGCCGCTGGCCGCGTGAAGACGATCTCGTACGGCAAAGAGCGTCCGGTGTGCGTGTCTTCGGACGACGCCTGCTACGCTCGTAACCGTCGCGGCGTTTCGGCGGTTCAGTAACAAAAGCTGACATGCGGCTCCGGTCCATCCGGAGCCGCAAGTTTTTGGGGCGCATGTCTTTCGAGACATGCGCCTTATTCTTGCCGGGATGGTGAAACAGATTCACAGTAGCCCGGTTCATGTGCTGGACTTGGCTCTCCGGCATATATGCAGTGTCCTGACGCGGCTCCGTCATCGTTCATGGGTTTTGCCGCGGACGCGCAGAAGGAATTGATCATGATGGCTTCGCTCCCGCGCTCACTCGCCCCCGTCGCTCGCGGCCTGGCGCTCGCCGCGCTCATGTGCACGGCCGCGCTGCCGGCCGTCGCGCAAAGCGCCCGCGATCTTGCCCCGCGCATCGACAAGCTCGAACAGTCGCTCGCCCAGATGCAGGCCCAGACGCCCAATGAAGGCAGCCTGCAGGTCCGCGTGCTCAAGCTTGAAGCCTTGATCGAACAGCTCACGGGGCAGGTGGAGGAAGCGAATTTCCGCGCCGGCCAGCTCCAGAAACAACTGAAGACGATGGAAGACGACCTCCAGCTGCGCGTCGCGCGTCTCGAAGCCGGCGGCGCGGCCCCGGCAACCGGCGCCGCCGCCATTCCGGGCGTCGCGCCCGGCGCGCCGGCCGTCGTGCTGCCGCCGCGCGCCGAAGCCGCGCCCTCGGCCCTCGTTCCGGCCGCCCCGCCGCCGCGCCGCGCCTCGGCAGATGAACCGCTGTCCCAGCCGATGACGCCGCCGCGCGTGACGCGTCCGGCCTCCGCGCCGGCGCCCGGCACGGCTCCCGCAAGCGGCATGGGCAACGACGGGTCGTTCGTGATTCGCACGGATGCGAACGGCAAGCCGCTGCCGCCGGATCCGAACGACATGGCCCCCGTTGCCGAAGCGCCGGCCGAGCCCGCGCCCGCGCCCGTGGCGCCGCCGAAGGTCGGCGCCGTGAATTCCGGCCAACTCGCCATGGCCCCGCCCGTCGGCGACGTGAAGCTCCCGGAGGGCACGCCGAAGGTCCAGTACGACTTCGCCTTCGACCTCCTGCGCCGTAACGATTTCGCGCGCGCCGAAGTCGCCTTCCGCGACTTCCTCAAGCGTCACCCGAAAGACCCGCTCGCCGGCAACGCGCAGTACTGGCTCGGCGAAACCCATTATGTGCGCGGCGACTACCAGCAGGCCGCCGTCGAATTCATGGCCGGCTACCAGAATTATCCGAAGACCAACAAGGGCCCGGACAATCTCCTGAAGCTCGCCATGTCCATGTCGAACCTCGGCCAGACGCAAGGCGCCTGCACGGCGCTTGGCCGCCTTTCCAAGGACTACCCGAAGGCGCCGGACGAGGTTTCCAAGCCGGCCGCCGCCGAGCGCGCCAAGCTGAAGTGCAAGTAGAAAAACCGGACAGCGCTTTTTCATACGACATCGCGGGCGAATTCACCGCCGCCATGGCGTCGATGGCGGTGCGTGCGAATGCGCGCGTGGCTGTCGCGGTTTCCGGCGGCGCCGACAGCATGGCCCTCGCGCTGCTGCTGGCGCATTGGGCCCGCTCCAATAACGTCGCCGTCCATGCGCTGACCGTCGATCATTGTCTGCGTGACGCAGCGGCCGACGAGGCGAAGCAGGTCGCGCTCTGGATGAGCGCGGCGAAAATCCCGCACAGCACGCTGCAATGGGACGAGGGGCGCGCCTACCGCGGCCGTCCCGGCAGCGCGCAAGGCGCGGCCCGCGACGCGCGCTACGCCTTGATGCTGGACTGGTGCGTCGTGAACGGCGCCTCGCACCTTTTCCTGGCGCATCACGCCGACGATCAGGCCGAGACGTTCCTCCTGCGCCTCGCGCGCGGCAGCGGCGTCGATGGCCTCGCCGCCATGGCGCCGCTTTCCGAACGCGCCGGCATTGGCCTCGCGCGGCCGCTGCTCGCCCTTTCCAAGACGCGCCTGGTCGCTTTTTGCGAGCAGGCCGGCCAGCCGTGGATCGAGGACCCCTCGAACCGGGACGGGGCCTATGCGCGTGTCCGCTTTCGCGCCGCGCGCGAGGTCTTGGAACGCGAAGGGCTCTCCGCCGCGCGCCTGATCGCCACCGCCGATCACATGCGCCGCGCCCGCGCCGCGCTCGATCATTATGTCGAAGCCCTCCTGCGCGACGCCTGCGCCTGGGACAAATGCGGCGTGGGCCGCGTCTCGCGCAAGGCCCTGCTCGCCGCGCCGGAGGAAATCGGGCTTCGGGCTCTGGCGGCGATTCTCCGGATCGCGAGCGGGCAGGTGTACCGCCCGCGCTTCGATCGCCTCCAGCGTCTCTATGAAAGCGTGCGCGCGGGGCCATGGCGCGACGCCACCTTGCACGGCGCCTTGTTACAGCGTGACGGCGAGACCTTGACCGTGATTCGTGAGGCCGCCCAGATGACCGACGAGCAGAGCCTGCGCGCCGGGGCGAAGGGCCTCTGGGACGGGCGGTTTGAAGTGGAGGTGACAGGCCTTCCCCCGGCGCGGGAGTTTCGCGTCCGCCGCCTCACGCCCCAGGACCTGTCACAATTGGACAGGGCGGTCGAAATCCCCTTCAGGATCCGGGAAACGCTGCCGGCGCTGTCCGATTCGGTGGGTTTGGCCGCCATCCCCGTGCTTAATTACATCCGCGCGGACCTTGCAACGTTACCGGGCGTTAGCTTCACGACGGCGTTTATTTGCCCGCGAATTGACCAATTTCCGGAGGATGATGCTGAATTGTGACAGCGGCCGTGCGTTTTTCCCCCAATAGGGGATTAACGCTTTGCTTGCCAATATATATCGGCGCACTATCTAAAAGGCAGAAGTGCTTCCAGATTTTCGAGACCATCATTCCTCCCGGGCCGGACGCGGCGCGGGGTAACGCGTAAGAGGGCCGTTTTGAATATCAGCCGCAACTTAATGCTCTGGGCGATCATCCTGGTCTGCGTGGTGGCCCTCTTCAATCTTTTCCAGAACGCGACCCCGCGCAGCTCCAGCCGCGAAATCTCCTTCTCGGAGTTCGTTTCGGCCGTCGAGCGCTCGGACGTGCAGGACGTTCTCATCCAGGGCCCGAACATCTCGGGCTCCTTCAAGTCGGGCGGCGATTTCCGCACCTACTCGCCGGACGATCCGTCCCTCGTGCCGACCCTGCGCGAGCATGGCGTGAACATCAAAGCCGTTCCCAGAAGCGACAACGAGGTCACCTTCTGGAGCGTGATCATTTCCTGGTTCCCGATGCT
>JAYSFT010000254.1:0-3854 GCA_041913245.1 Rhodospirillaceae bacterium
GAAGATGAAGGCGAACCAGGTGACGACGAAGGGCTTCGCGTTGAAGAACTTCTGCTGGCGCAGGACGATCCATTGCGTGAGCAGGAACACCAGCGCCGACGATCCGATCGGCGTGGCGGTGAGAAGGTCTTCCAGGAGACCGAAGCTGAAGGCCGCGCCGTAACCCATGAGTTCGGGGCGGTAGATGGCCCAGAAATAAATCGACATGAGCGCGAACATCGGCATGACCGGCGAAAGGCCGGGCACGTTGGTCGGCGTCAGCGCGAACAGCATCAGCATCAGCGTGAGTGCGGCGGGAAGCGCCTTGCGGGCCGACAGTTCGAAGCTCTGGAGGAGCGTCGGCTGCATCATGGCTGCTGGACCGCCGGCGGTTCGATCAGGAATCCCGCGAGGCCGTAGTCGGCCACCCGGACATACTGAAGCTTGTCGCGCGCGACAAAGAGTTCCACGGCGACGTTGCCGTCCTCCACTTCGGCCACCTGGCCGATGGGAATGCCCGGCGGAAACGCTTCGGCGTCGCCCGAGGTGACGACCTTGTCGCCGGGCGCCGCGGCGCTTTGATTGAGATAAAGCAGCTTCGGACGCGCGCCGTTGTCGCCGGCGAGGATGGCGCGGTTGCCAGCTTCGCCGACCAGGACCGGAATGCGCGAATTGATGTCGGAAATGAGCAGGACCCGCGACGAAGCGTTGCCCGCCTGCGTGACGCGGCCGACCAGGCCTTCGCCGGTCATGACCACCTGGCCCTTCTTCACGCCCGACGCATGGCCGGCCGTGATGAGCACCGACTGCGCGAAGGCGCCGCCGACGTCGCCGACCACGCGGGCGGTGACGAACTGCGCGCCCGGCTCCGGCACGAGGGCGAGCAACGAGCGCAAGGACTTGTTTTCGGCCTCGAGGCGCTGGGCCAGCGACTGCCACTGGAGCAGGCGGTCGTTGGCCTGGCGCAGCTCGGCGTTCTGTTCGCGGATCGAGGCCAGCTCGCGCACGTTGTTGATGGTCTGGGCGATCATGCTGGCCGGTTCGCTCATCACGCGCAGGATCGGGGTGACCGCGTCGGTGACCGCGGAGCGCGCGCGCTCGACCAGGACCGTATCGGCCTTGCCGATGAGCATGAGGGCGAAGGTGATGGCGATGAGCGACAGGAACGCAAACCGCTGCAGCAGCGATTTGAGTGTCCCTAAGCGGGAAATCTGTCCTGTCGAGCCCCGCACCTGCGTTGTCCCCCCTCGCGCCCCTGGTTGTTAGTACATCGTGGTGAGAGCGTTACGATGGATCTTCATTTCCTCGAGCACTTTTCCAGTGCCGAGCGCGACGCACGACAGCGGATCGTCGGCGATGGAGACCGGCAGACCCGTCGCGTGGCGCAGCACGAAATCGAGATTGTGCAGCATCGCGCCGCCGCCGGTGAGCACGATGCCCTTGTCGACGATATCCGCGGCGAGTTCCGGCGCCGTGTGCTCGAGCGCGACTTTCACCGCATCGATGATGGCCGTCACCGGTTCGGCGAGGCTTTCGGCGATCTGGCGCTGGCTGATGACGATTTCCTTGGGCACGCCGTTCATCAGGTCGCGGCCCTTGATCTCCATGGTTTCGCCGTCGCCGGCTTCCGGCGGGCAGGCGCAGCCGATTTCCTTCTTGATCCGCTCGGCCGAGCTTTCGCCGACCAGCAGGTTATGGTGGCGGCGGATGTAGTTGATGATCGCTTCATCCATCATGTCGCCGCCGACCCGCACCGAGCGGGCGTAAACGATGCCCGACAATGACAGCACCGCGACTTCCGTCGTGCCGCCGCCGATGTCGACCACCATCGAGCCGGTCGGTTCGGTGACGGGCAGGCCGGCGCCAATAGCCGCGGCCATGGGCTCTTCGATCAGATAGACCTTGCGCGCGCCCGCGGCCTCGGCGGATTCCTGAATGGCGCGGCGCTCGACGGCGGTCGAGCCCGAGGGCACGCACACGATCACCAGCGGGCTGGCGAAGCTGCGGCGGTTATGCACCTTGCGGATGAAGTGCTTGATCATTTCCTCGGCGACCTCGAAGTCGGCGATGACCCCGTCCCGCAGCGGGCGGATGGCCTGGATGTTGCCGGGCGTGCGGCCGAGCATCTGCTTGGCTTCGTTGCCGACGGCCAGCACCTGTTTGCGGCCCTTCGATTCGGCGAGGGCGACCACGGAGGGTTCGTTGAGCACGATGCCGCGGCCCTTCACGTAAACCAGGGTATTCGCGGTGCCGAGGTCGATGGCCATATCGGCGGAGAGCCAGCCCGTCAGTCTCGAAAACATGTATTTCTACTCATCCTTATTTTTATGATCCGGGATGCCGGCGCGCGCGAAGTTTGCCTCCATCCACGCCCGTCCGCATATTCGTGATCCCCCGCATATGACGCCGGTTTTTCTGACCCGGAGCCCGTCTTCCTCGAAATCTGTCGCTCAACCGCTCGTATCGCTTCGGATGTGCGCGCACCGCGTGTTCGTGAACCTCTTGCTTCAACCGTGCTCGCGCGAAGCGCAGGCGGACGAAGGCGCGAATGTGATGAAAGCGCTGATGCGCGCGCCGAAGCGCAAGGTGGTGTCGAACTTCAAGTCGCAATCGTCCGTCATCTCTCGTTCTCGCGTGTCGCCGGGGTCAAAAAAGAGATCGGTGCGCGACTTCGCGGAAGGTCAGGCGGACGTGACCGCCGCTGACTCTCGCCGGCTCCCTCCCGCACGGAAAAGGGGGAGGAGAACCCAAGTCGCAGACCCCGGTCCGCGTTACAAAGTGCGGTGGCCCCTGTGGATAAACGCCTGGGTCGGCGCCGACGTCGCATTTTAGACTCGGCGTAACCCGCAACTCGGTTATCCACAGACATGGGCCGTGCCACGTCTTCGTATTTTTGCCCGCAAATCAATGGCTTGTAAAAAGGTCCTCAACGACCCCGAAAGGTCGCCGCCATGCACTTTGCCGCAGCGGCGGTTAATGTCTCATGAAGGGCCGCGCATGGGAAGGGGCGCGGCCAAAAAAATCGAGATTTATCAGGGCTGAAGAAACGTTGCAAAATTGGGGTCAGAGTAAATTAGGGAAATGGAGTCTGACCCCATTAGGCTTCAGAACAGGGAACGGGGAGCGTCAAGGCCTGCGTCGGGGCGGGCGCAGGTGATTGCCGACTCGGATTCGACCGCGCGCATTTCGAAGGCGCCGCTCGCCGCGATCTTCACGCGGAAAAATTTTTCCCCGTTTGCGAAGCGCACGCCGACTTGCACGAGATCGTCTTCTTTTTCGCAGCGCTGCGGCGGGCCGTTGAAGCTGACGCGGGCAAGATTCGCCGCCGCGTCGTCGTGAACCTTCTCGAGCGCGCCGCGCGCACGCGTTTCCGTCCACGCCGCCGCCGCGCTCCACGGCGCACGCAGCCATTCTTCGACAAAGTCCTTCGGCGTCAGCGCGATCGGCGCGACACGCCGCGCATAGTCACCGTCGAAATTGAACCGCCGCACTGCAACCCGACTGCGCCGCGCGGCGTCCATGCTGCGCACGTTCATCTCGACAAGAAACTCACTGTCTTCGAAACGCGCCGACACTGCCGGATCACGCAGCGAGAAGAGGCTTTCGCCTTCACGGCCCTCGACGGCGAGTGAAGCGCCGCCGCCGCGCTTGGCCGACCATCCGCGATAATGCACCGCCTGCACCGGCGCGCCGCACACCGGGCTCGCGCCCGTGACGGCCAGCAGCAATGCCTCCTTTGGCTTGTCTTTCGGAGTCGTGAAAATGACCTGCTGAATCTGCTCGGGGATATAAACGCCGTTCCCGGGACGCTGCGATGTATCGACCAGCCGATGCCAACCCGTCTTGGCCCATTCGTATACATAAGCGGTCTCATC
>JAYSFT010000255.1:0-3809 GCA_041913245.1 Rhodospirillaceae bacterium
GAAACGCCGCAGCTTTTCTTCGGCGAGGACGGCCGCCTGTCGATCCTGATCGGCACGCAGTCCAACGGCCAGGGCCATGAAACCGTTTACGCGCAGATCGCCGCCGACGCGTTCGGCATTCCCATCGGCGAGATCGCCGTCAAGCAGGGCGACAGCGACCTCATCCCCACGGGCTTCGGGACCGGCGGCTCGCGCTCCATTCCAGTCGGCGGCAGCGCGGTCATGGTCAACTGCATGAAGATGATCGCGCAGGGAAAGGCGATGGCCGCCGCGCTCCTGGGCGCGCAAGAACAGGACGTCGGCTTCGACGGCGGGACCTTCCGTGTCGCCGGCACCAATCACAGCGTTTCGTTCAAGGACGTTGTCGCAGCGTCCTTCGATGCAACGCGCCGGCCGCCGAGCGTCGCGCCGGGCCTCAAAGCCTCGGAGAATTTCTCGCCGTCGGGCGCCACGTTCCCGAACGGCTGTCACATCTGCGAACTCGATGTCGACGAGGACACCGGCGCCATTTCATTCGTGAACTACACCATCCAGGACGACCTTGGCCGCGCGCTCAATCCCTTGCTGATGGAAGGGCAGATCGTCGGCGGCGCGGTGCAGGGCCTCGGCCAGGCTCTGTATGAAGAAGCGGTCTACGACGAAACCGGGCAATTACTGACCGGCTCGTTCATGGACTACTGCATGCCGCGCGCGGATTCGACCCCGTCCTTCAGCTTCGCCTATACGGAAGTGCCCACGGACCGCAACGCGCTGGGACTGAAAGGCGCCGGTGAAGCCGGCACCATCGGCGCGACACCGGCGGTGGTGAACGCCGTGCTCGACGCGCTCGCGCCGCTGGGGATCACGCATCTCGATATGCCGCTGACACCCTTAAAAGTCTGGGAAGCCATCGCCGCGGCGAAGGCGCGCTGAGATGCCCGCGGCGGTTTCCTACACCCTGCTCGGCGCCTGGGCCGAACGGTTGCGTCCTGTCGCCGAGACCGCGGGGCGCGCCATCCTCGAGGTACGCGCGCGCGGCTTTGAAACCTTCACCAAGGCGGACACCTCGCCGGTGACCGAGGCGGACCGCATCGCCGAAGCCATCGTGACGGCGGAGATCGAACGGCTTACACCGCGCTTTCCCATCGTCGCCGAGGAGCGCATGGCCGACGACCTCGCGCCGTCGTTCGACGGCCGCTGTTTCTGGCTGGTGGATGCCCTGGACGGAACCAAGGAGTTCGTGAAACGCGGCAGCGACTTCACCGTGAACATCGCGCTGATTCTGGAAGGCCTACCGGTCCTCGGCATCGTTCACGCTCCGGCGCGCGGTGAAACATATCTCGGCATCGTCGACGGCGACGGCGTGAACAAACGCGCCGAGGTGAACCGCGGCGGCGTGCGGACGCCGATCGCGGCGCGCCTGCGTCCCGCCCGCGTGACCGTCGCCGGCAGCAAATCGCACGAGGTGCAGGATCAACTCGGTCAATTCCTGGCCGCCTTCGATGTCGCCGAGCACCTGGTGGTCGGCTCGTCCATAAAATTCTGCATGGTCGCCGAGGGCCGCGCCGACCTTTACCCGCGCTTCGGGCCGACGTCGGAGTGGGACACGGCGGCCGGTCACGCGGTGCTGCGCGCCGCCGGCGGGCGCGTTCATACCTTCGACGGCGCCGAACTGGCGTACAAAAAGCCGAACTACCTGAACGGACGCTTCCTGGCCGAGGGACGCGCATGAGCACGCCGGTCATCGCAAAAGCCGCGCAGATCCTGCGCGCGGGCGGGTTGGTCGCGATCCCGACCGAGACCGTCTACGGCCTTGCCGCCGACGCGACGCAAGGCCGCGCGGTCGCGCGCATCTTCGAGGCCAAGGGCCGCCCCTCGTTCAATCCCCTCATCGTTCATGTCGGCGGGCGCGACTGGGTCGCCGATTTCGCGCGGACGGATGAGCGCTTTGAACGCCTCGCGCATATCTTTTGGCCCGGTCCGTTGACCTTCGTTCTTCCGCGACGGCCCGATTGTTCCGTCTCCGAACTGGTCTCGGCAGGCTTGCCGAGCCTCGCGCTGCGCATGCCGGCGCACGCGATCGCGCAGGAGATCCTCGCCGCCGCCCAGCGTCCGCTGGCCGCGCCCAGCGCCAACATCTCGGGCACCGTGAGCCCCACCGAGGCGGCGCATGTCGCCGCCTCGCTTGGCGATAAGGTCGATCTCGTCGTCGACGGCGGACGGGCGCGGGTCGGCATCGAATCGACGGTGCTCGATCTGACCGGCCCCACCGCGGCGATCCTGCGGCCCGGCAGCGTCACGCGCGAAGACATCGCGCGCGTCATCGGCGATGTCACGGCATCGGCGGCCGATCCCACGGCGCCGAGGTCCCCCGGGCAGCTGGCGGCGCACTATGCGCCCTCGGTTCCGCTGCGCATGAACGCCCACGGCGCGCATTCCGGCGAGGCGCTGCTGGGCTTTGGAAAAACGCCCGGCGCAACGGTCAACCTCAGCCCCGAGGGCGACCTCAAGGAAGCGGCGGCGAATCTGTTCGCCATGATCCGCGCCCTGGACGACCCGTCACGATACCGGGGAATCGCGGTGGCACCCGTGCCGCTTGTAGGCGTTGGCCTGGCGATCAACGACCGCTTGGAGCGCGCCGCCCGGGGGCGCTGAAAGCAGGGCCTCGGAGTTGCGTCGCCGGGGGCTTTGCTCCATACCACTGGCACCACAGCAACCTTGAGCCAACGCAACCTTGAGATAGTGCCCCCGTGCCCCTTGATCAGTCTCTCCTCGACCGGTTGACCGAGATCGTCGGACCCGCCGCCATCATCCACGACCCGGGCGCCATGGCGCCGTACCTGCATGAAGAGCGCGGGCTCTACACGAAGGGCAAGGCGGCGCTGGTCGTTCGCCCGGCGACGACGGCCGAACTCGCGCAGGTCGTCGCGACCTGCGCCGCGGCCAAGATTCCCATCGTCCCGCAGGGCGGCAACACCGGCCTGTGCGGCGGCGCGGCCGTGCATGAAGACGCCAGCGAGATCATCGTCAGCCTCGGGCGTATGAACAAAGTGCGCGCCATCGATCCGGTGAATTTCACCATTACCGTGGAAGCGGGCTGCATCCTCGCTGACGTTCAGCGCATCGCGGCCGAGAAGAACTGCCTGTTTCCCTTGAGTCTCGGTGCGGAAGGCAGCTGCCAGATCGGCGGCAACCTCGCGACCAACGCCGGCGGCATCAACGTGCTGCGCTATGGCAACGCGCGCGACCTCGTGCTCGGGCTGGAGGTCGTGCTGCCCGACGGGCGCATCTGGAACGGCTTGCGCGCGCTCGGCAAGGACAACACCGGCTACGCGCTGCGGCAGTTGTTCGTCGGCGCCGAAGGCACGCTCGGCATCATCGCCGCCGCGGTGCTGAAGCTGTTCCCGCGACCGGCGGAAACCGCCACCGCGTTCTGCGCCGTCGGCAATCTCGACGACGCCACCAAGCTTCTCAATCGCGCGCGCGCGTTGTCGGGCGACGCGGTCACGGCCTTCGAGTTGATCCCGCGGATCGGCCTCGAGATGTGCATGCGCCATGTCGCCGGGGTCTCGGATCCGCTCCAGGCGCCCTCGCCCTGGTACGTGCTGATCGAATTCTCGACCTCGCGGCCCGATGCGTCCGTGCGCGCGAGTTTCGAGGCCCTTCTTGAAACCGCCTTCGGCGAGGAGATTATCACCGACGCCGTGATTGCCGAGAGCCTGGAGCAGCGCAACAATCTGTGGCGCATCCGCGAGTCTCTGCCCGAAGCGCAGAAGCACGAAGGCGGCAGCATCAAACACGACGTCGCCGTGCCGGTGTCGCTGGTGCCG
>JAYSFT010000256.1:0-3764 GCA_041913245.1 Rhodospirillaceae bacterium
TCTCGCCCGGCCCGTGCGATCCCGACCGCGCCGGCATCTGCGTGCCGCTCATCGCCGCCGCCGCCGAGGCCAACATCCCGCTGTTCGGCGTCTGCCTCGGCTTGCAGTCGATTGGACAAGCTTTCGGCGGCAAGGTCGTGCGCGCGCCCGCGCCCATGCACGGCAAGGTCAGCCGCATCACGCACACGGGTCATGCCATGTTCGCCGGCATTCCCGCGTCCTTCTTCGCCACGCGCTATCACTCGCTGGTGGTCGACCGCGCGTCCCTGCCCGCCGATCTCGACATCACCGCCGTCAGCGACGACGGTCTCATCATGGGCCTCGCGCACAAAAAGCATCCGATTACATCTGTTCAGTTCCACCCCGAGAGCATCGCGTCGGAGTACGGTCACCGCATCCTGCGCAACTTCCTCACCTCCAGCGGGCTCAAAGCCGGGCCCGAACCCGCCTTCAAGGTGGGCCGGGTCGGCGGCGCCATGCAGGCCGCGTCCTAGTCATGTCGGACTTGAAACCCTTCCTGGCGAAGGTCGCCGACGGCGCCGCGCTGTCGGAATCGGAGGCGGAGTCCGCCTTCGAGGTCATCATGTCCGGCGGCGCCACCCCGGCGCAGATGGGCGCGTTTTTGATGGCGCTGCGCGTGCGCGGCGAAACGGTGGCCGAACTCACCGGCGGCGCGCGCATCCTTCGCGCGAAAGTCTTGAAAGTCGAAGCGCCGCCGGGCGCCATCGACACCTGCGGCACCGGCGGCGACGGCGCCGGCACCTTCAACATCTCCACCGCCGTCTCGCTCGTGGTCGCGGCCTGCGGCGTGCCCGTGGCCAAGCACGGCAACCGCGCTGTTTCATCTAAATCAGGCACCGCCGACGTGCTCGCGGCGCTCGGCGTCAACCTGGACGCTTCGCCCGATCTGGTCGCGCGCGCCCTCAAGGACGCCGGCATCGGCTTCCTCTTCGCGCAGAAGCATCACACCGCCATGAAGCATGTGGCCCCCGTGCGTGCCGAGCTCGGCCAGCGCACGCTGTTCAATCTCATCGGACCGCTCTCCAATCCCGCCGGCGCCAAACGCCAGTTGATGGGCGTCTTCGCCCGCAAATGGATCGAACCCCTCGCCCATACCCTCGGCAATCTGGGATCCGAGCGCGCCTGGGTCGTGCACGGCTCCGACGGCCTCGACGAAATCACGACCACCGGCACGACGTTTATCGCCGAGATGAAAGACGGTGCGGTGAGCACCTTCGAGCTCACGCCCGAGGACGCCGGCCTCAAGCGCGCTGCTCCCGAAGATCTCAAGGGCGGCGACGTCGCGCACAACGCCGCGGCGCTGCGCACGCTTCTTCACGGGCGCGGCGGCGCCTACCGCGACATCGTCATCTTGAATGCCGGCGCCGCCCTTGTCATCGCGGGCAGGGCCGGCGATCTGAAAGAAGGCGTCGCCATGGCCCTCGACGGCATCATGAGCGGCCGCGCCAAAAAAGCGCTGGAGACCCTCGTCGCCATCACCAACGAAAAGGTGGCGGCATGAGTGATGTGTTGGAGAAGATCAACGGCATCAAACGTCAGGCCGTCGCCAAGCGCAAGGCGCGTGTCTCCCTCGCCCAGCTTGAAAGCCAGCTGAGCTGCGCAGCACCGCCACGCGGTTTTGCGAACGCGCTCGACGCAAAAGTCGCGCGCGGCGAATACGCCCTCATCGCCGAGATCAAAAAAGCTTCGCCGTCGGCCGGTCTCATCCGTGCCGACTTCGACGCCGCCAAACTCGCGAAATCCTACGCGGCCGCCGGCGCCGCCTGCCTCAGCGTCCTCACCGAGGAAGACCATTTCCAGGGCCGCGACGAATATATGCAAGCCGCCCGCGAAGTCTCGGGCCTGCCGGTCCTGCGCAAGGACTTCATGCTGGAGACCTATCAGGTCGCCGAAGCGCGTGTTTTGGGCGCCGACTGCATCCTGCTCATCATGGCCTGCCTCGACGATGCGCTGGCCCGCGAACTGGAATCCTACGCGCACGGCATCGGCCTCGATGTATTGGTCGAAGTCCACGACGAGGACGAATTCCACCGCGCGATGAAACTGAAATCGCCCCTCATCGGCGTCAACAACCGCAACCTCAAGACGCTGACGATCGACCTCGGCACCACCGAGCGCCTCGCGAAGCTCCTCCCCAAGGACCGCGTGCTCGTCGCCGAAAGCGGCTTAAAAACCTCCGCCGATCTCGCGCGCATGTCCAACGTCGGTGCGAAGCGCTTCCTCATCGGTGAGTCCCTGATGCGCGAACCCGACGTCGAAGCCGCCACCCGCAAACTATTGCAGGTGCCCGCCCATGCGTAATTCGTTTTTTGGTCATCCTTGCGCGAAGCGCGAGGATCCAGGGTTTTCTGGTTTCTGTTTTTTCGAGGAGTAGCCCATGCTCTTCCGCCGCAAAAAGCTCACGCACATCGACAAGGACGGCAACGCCGTCATGGTCGATGTCTCCGACAAGAAGGCCACGGCCCGCGAAGCCATCGCCAAGGGGTCCGTGCTCATGGAGCTCGACACCCTGAAGATGATCGAAAAGCGCGCGCATAAAAAAGGCGACGTGCTCGCCATCGCCCAGCTCGCCGGCATCCAGGCCGCGAAACGCACGTCCGATCTCATCCCGCTCTGCCATCCGCTGGCGCTGACCTCGGTGAAAGTCGAGCTGGAAACCGACCCCAAGAAAAGCGCGGTGCACATCACCGCATCTTGCAAGCTCGTCGGCCAGACCGGCATCGAGATGGAAGCCCTCACGGCCGTCTCCGCGGCCGCCCTTACCGTCTACGACATGTGCAAAGCCGTCGACCGCGGCATGCACATCACCGACATCCGCCTCGTGAAAAAATCCGGCGGCAAGTCCGGCACCTTCGAGCAGGACTAATGCCCGCCCTCATCCCCGTCGCCGAGGCGCGCCGCATGATCGTCGAGGGCCTCGCGCGTCTCGGCATCGAGCATGTCCCGCTGTCCAAGGCCCTCCACCGCGTGCTCGCCGAGGACGCCGTCGCCGCCGTCTCGCATCCGCCCGCCGATGTCTCGGCCATGGACGGCTACGCCATCCGTCATGAAGACGTGCCCTCGGTTCCGCTCACCCTGGAAGTCGTCGGCGAGTCCGGCGCCGGCCATCCGTGGAAAGGCGCGCTCGGCATCGGGCAAGCGGTGCGCGTCTTCACCGGCGCCTTTGTGCCCGCCGGCGCGAATACAATTGTCATGCAGGAGAACACCAAGACCCACGGCACCAACGCGAACACCGTCGTCATCGTCGAACCGCCGCAAGCCGGCCGCCACATCCGCCGCAGGGGCCAGGATTTCATGAAAGGCGACGTGGGCCTTGAAGCTCCGCACCGCATCAGCGCGCGCGATGTCGGCTTCCTCGCCGCCATGAATATCGCCCGCGTCCCCGTCGCCCGCAGGCCGCGCATCGGCGTGCTCTCGACCGGTGATGAGATCGTCATGCCCGGCGAAACACCCGGCGAAGGCCAGATCGTTTCCGCCAACGGTCCGGGTCTTTCCGCCTTCATCGAACAGCACGGCGGTGAAGCGATCCACCTCGGCGTCGCCAAGGATGAACTCGAAGCCCTGCGCGCCGCCGTCGCGCGGGCCGAGGCGCTCGACATGCTCGTCACCTCGGGCGGCGTTTCCGTCGGCGAGCACGACCTCATGCGCAAGGCGCTGCAGTCCGACGATTTCCGCCTCGCCTTCCATAAAATCGCGATGCGCCCCGGCAAGCCGCTGCTCTTCGGCCGCATCGGCAAGAATCA
>JAYSFT010000257.1:0-3761 GCA_041913245.1 Rhodospirillaceae bacterium
TAATATTTGAGAGCGAGACCGAGGCGGGGATCCATCGCTTCTTATAACCCGAAGATCGCCTCTCCAGGTCACAAGAATGCCTCTTCGGTTTACTGGCTCCGGTTTATTCGGCCGACGGAACCACGGCGCTGGTGGCGACCATCGCGGGCGGCGCGCCGGCGCGCTTGTTCAGGAGGCTTTCGATCTTCGCCGTATAAACGCGGTTGATTTCGGCCTGCTTGGCCTGGTCTTCGAGGGCGGCGGTCATTTGCACGCGGCACTCGTGACGGTCCCCGGCCTGAAGCTTCGGGGAGTTGCAGACGAGCGTGACGTCCGTCGCGGCGGCGGCAACCTGCGCGGCGCCCAGGGTCAGCAGGGCGGCAAAAGACAGAACCAGTTTCATGACGCGCTCCTAAAGCCGGAAAGCGCATGGAACGGCTTTCCTTGAAGACGAGGCCGGAATGTAGGGGCCGGCATGCCCCCGCGCAACGTTTCATGCTGCATGGCAGCAATGCAGCCAAAAATAGCCCATAAACTATTGATTTGACTAGAGAGTTTTAACCAGGACGCCCTGGATGGAGTCCTCGGGACGCAGCGCGGGTGGGGCCGTCAGCATGTGCGTGGCCGGCCCTTGGCACCAGCGGCCCCACAGGGCGCGGTAGGCGTCTTCCAGGGTGCGCGTGAAACCGACCTCGTCGCGCAAGGCGGAGCGCTCCATGGCCGGACGCAAGGCGGCGCGAATTTCGGCCAGCCGCGCCGGGTTCTTTCCGAACGCAATGGCGCGCGCGACATAGTCCTCGGCCGACGACGCGACGAACTCGTCGGCGATGCCCACCGCCGTCAGCAGGCTGAGGCCCACCCGGCCGCGGTGGTTGTCGCCCGCGAGTGTCAGCACGGGCACGCCCATGTAGAGCGCCTCGCAGGTCGTGGTGGTGCCGTTGTAGGGAAAGGTATCGAGCGCGAGATCGACGCCGGCGTATTTGCCGAGATGCTCCTGCACCGAGGGCACGAACGCGGTCATCTCGATACGGCCCGGGTCGATACCGTGACGGGCGAAATCGGCGAGCACGCGCGCGCGCACGCGCCCGTCGCGCATCTGTTTGCACTTGATATAGAACCGCGACTTCGGCACCGCGTTCAGGATGGCGGCCCAGGCGGCGATGGCGGGTTCGGTCACCTTCGGCAGCACGTTGAATGAAGCAAACGTGACGTAGCCTTTTTCGAGATGCGGCGCGGGCGCGGGCGGGATCGCCTTTCCCGACGGCCGGTACAGATGGAAGCAGTGCGGCAAGCGCACGATCTGCTCGGTGCACCAGCGCTCGGCCTCTCCCACCGGGTCCGCGCGGCCGTCGGTGATGCGGTAGTCCATGGCGGGCACGCCGCTGGTCTCGGGATAACCGAGATATTCGATCTGCACCGGCGCGGGTTTGAGCGCGCACACCGGCAGCCGGTTGCCCGAGGTATGCCCCCCGAGGTTCACAAGGATGTCGATGCCGTCATCGCGCAATCTTTGTGCGAAAGCGTCGTTGGTGAGCCCCGCGCTTTCGACCCAGAGATCGGCGCCCTTGCGCATGCTTTCGGTGATGACGTCGGCGCGCGACGTATCGGAGTAGAGGCAGATCTCGAACTTGCCGCGGTCGTGCTTCTCGAGCAGCGCCTCGAAGAAATAGGACACCGAGTGCGCGCGGAAGTCCGGGGAGAGATACGCCACCCGCAGGCGACGCCGCGGGTCCCGGTCGTTGGTGTGCGGTTTTTCGCGGTCCGGCTCCGCGGTCGAAAAACGGCGCGCATATTCCTTATGGATCGCGAATATCTCGTCGTTGGAGAGATCGGGTTCATACAGGCTGGCGAAGGCGTAGTTGGAATAGAAGATCGGCGCGGAGCGCGTGTTCACGTCCGCCGCATCGCGCATGACCTTGCGGGCCTCGGTGACAAGATGTTGTTCGAGCAGCAGAACACCCAGCGTGTTCAGCGCCATGGCGTTGGCCGGATCCAGCGCGAGCGCGCGGCGGATCTCGGCTTCGGCCTCGCTGAGCTGCTGATCCTCGAGCAACGCGACCCCAAGGCTGTAGCGCGCGAAGCCGTTGTCGGGATGGCGCGCCAGCACCTTGCGGTAGACCTCGGTCGCGAGCGCCCCTTCGCCGCGCATATAGTGCGCGACGCCAAGATTGATGAGCGCCTCGTCATAGTCCGGATCGTGCGCGACGGCGTTGGACAGCGCCGCGACCGCTTCCTGGAAGCGGAACATGCGCAACAGCAGCGCGCCCAGATTGTTGCTGATGACCGGCGCGTCCGGCTTGAGTTCCGCCGCCCGCGCGAGGTGCCGCGCGGCGGTTTGCAGATCGCCGGCGAGGGCGCAGGCCAGACCCAGGTTGTTGTGGGCTTCGGCGTACGTGGGAAGCAGCGCGACGGCCCGTTCGAGCACCGCGATCGCCTCGCCGAACCGCTCGGCCTGGCGCAGCGTATTGCCGTAGGCGTTGAGGAGCGTGGGGTGCCCGGGATGCAGGGCCACCGCGCCCGCGAGAAATTCCAGGGCTTCCTCGAGCCGGCCCGCTTCGCGCAACGCCGGCCCGAGATTGGCCTTGGCGTCGGCATAATCCGGATCGAGGACCAGCGCGTCCTTGTACAGCCTCACCGCCTCGTCATGACGGCCGCGCGCGCCGACCACGTTGGCGAGGTTGTTATGGATGACGGCATCCTGCGGCGCGAGCGTGAGCGCGCGGCGATAGCTGGCTTCCGCTCCGGCAAGATCACCGGTTTCCTTCAGCGCCACGCCGCGATTGAGCCAACTGTCCGCGGCCGCCGGCGCGCGCGCGACGGCCTCGGAGAAGGCTTCGGCGGCTTCGGCGTATTTGCCTTCCTTGATGAGCGCGAGGCCGAGGGCGTGGTGGGCGCGGTCCATGCCGCGGTGGAACGCCACGGCCATGCGGGCGATGGAAGTCGCCTCGGCGAAGCGCGACAGGCGATGCAGAAGGCGGATCCGCTGCAAAAGGAGGTCGAGCTGGCCGGGAACGCGGATCAGAACGTCGTCGATCACCCGCAAGGCCTCGTCGCCGCGCCGCGCGTCGGCGAGCATCGCCGAAAGATTGACGGCGAACAGCGGCTCGCGCGGGTTCAGCGCGGCGGCGCGTTCCAGATGAGGGATGGCGTCTTCGATCCGGCCGAGCGCATGTTTGGCAAGACCCGCGAGATTATGCCCGTCGGCATCGTCCGGATGGCGCGCGACATACGTGTCGAGCAGAACTTCGGCGCCGGCGGCATCGCCGGCTTTCAGGAAGTTCAGGCCTTGTTGAAGCAGCGGCGAGAGGACACGCCCTTGAGACGGCTGTGTCATGCGCCTACGCCCGACGCCGTGGGATCGTTATGCGCCGGTCGGACGGGCGCCGCCGGCTTGCGCCGCCTGGCCGGGCGCTTCCGCGTTGGTGCGCAGGCCCGCGGCGAGGTTGCGATTGATGTTGATGAGCACATCGAGGTCGCCGGCGGAACTGGAGCGCAGCGCCTTGGTGGTCTGCTTGTCGACGAAGATCGACAGCGACATGACGTTCGCCTTGATCTCCGGCGGCAACTGGTTGTCGGGCTCGGTCAGGTCGGCCTGGATGATGGTCCAAAGCAGGTGATTGAACCGCAGCGCCTTGGCGAATTCCTCGATATTGCCGGTCTGCTTCTTGGCGTCTTCGAGCATGAGCGCCGCCTTGGTGAAGGCCATCGCCTCGACCTCGCGCGGGGAGAGGTTGCGCTTCTGCTGTTGCTGATAGACTGCAACTTTATCTTTTGACATTCGC
>JAYSFT010000258.1:0-3748 GCA_041913245.1 Rhodospirillaceae bacterium
GCTTTAAGACTGCCGACATGCTGCTGACGAATTTTCATCTGCCGCGCTCCACGCTTTTCATGCTGGTCAGCGCCTTCGCCGGAATGGAGCGGGCCCGCGCGGCCTATGCTCACGCCGTCGCCGAGGGGTACCGCTTCTACTCCTATGGCGACGCCTGCCTGTTCGAGCGCGCGTCATGAGCGGGAAATTCTCCTTCTCCGTCATCGCCGCCGACGGCGCCGCGCGCCTCGGCAAATTGATCACCGCCCACGGCGCGGTCGATACGCCGGTGTTCATGCCCGTGGGCACGGCGGCGACCGTGAAGGCCATGTTCCCGGAAACCGTCGCGGCCACCGGCTCGCAGATGATCCTCGCGAACACCTATCACCTCATGCTCCGCCCGGGCGTCGAGCGCATCGCGCGCTTCGGCGGCGTGCGCCAGTTCATGAAATGGGACGGCCCGCTGCTCACGGACTCGGGCGGCTTCCAGGTCATGTCGCTGTCGAAGCTGCGCAAGATCACCGAGGATGGGGTCACCTTCCAGTCGCACATCGACGGCTTGAAGCATCATCTGACGCCGGAACGCTCCATCCAGATCCAGCATCGCCTCGATGCCACGGTGACCATGGCCTTCGACGAGTGCACGCCGTTCCCGGCCGAGAAGCCGCAGGTGGACGAAAGCATGCGCATGTCCATGCGCTGGGCGAAACGCTCCAAGGACGCGTTCATCGAGCGCCCGGGCTACGGCCTGTTCGGTATCGTGCAGGGCGGCATCCACGGCGACCTGCGCGCCGAATCCGCCGACGCGCTCAAGGCCGTTGGTTTTGACGGCTATGCGGTGGGCGGGCTCGCGGTGGGTGAGGGACAGGAACTGATGTTCTCGACCCTCGATGTCACCGTGCCGCATCTTCCGGCCGCCGCGCCGCGTTATCTCATGGGCGTCGGCAAGCCCTCCGACCTGGTGGGCGCGGTCATGCGCGGCATCGACATGTTCGATTGCGTCATGCCGACGCGTTCGGGGCGCACGGCCCAGGCCTTCACCACCTTCGGCGCGCTCAACCTGCGCAACGCCAAACACGCCGACGATCAGCGCCCGCTGGATGAGAACATCGACTGCCCGGCCAGCCGCAATTACAGCCGCGCCTACTATCATCACCTGATCCGCAGCGAGGAGATCTTAGGCTTGATGCTGCTGTCGTGGCACAATGTCGCCTACTATCAGCATCTCATGAAGGGCCTGCGTGACGCCATCCGCACCGGAACGCTGCAAGCCTTCGCCGAAAAGTTCGCTCGCGACCAGGCCGCCGGCGAAGAAGGCGATGACGCCTCCGCCTGACCGGGCCGCGGTCCCCGCGCCGGACCGTGAATCCATCCGCGCTTTCGCCCGCGGTCTCGGCTTCGATGTCGTGCGCTTCGCGCGCGCGGAAACCCATCCGGATGCGCGGGAAAACCTGCGCTCCTTCATGGCGCAGGAAATTTACGGCGACATGGGCTGGATGGCGGCCAACGCGGAACGCCGCGCCGACCCGAAAGTGCTGTGGCCCGAGGTGAAGACGGCCATCATGCTGGGTCTCAACTACGGCCCGTCCGACGAGGATGTCGCGCGGCGGCCCGCCGATGCCGGCGTCATCAGTGTCTACGCCCGCAACAACGACTATCACGACGTCATCAAGAAGAAGCTGCGCCGGCTCGCGGTCTGGATCTCCGAGAATACCGGCGCCGGCGTGAAGCTGTTCGTCGATACCGCGCCGGTCATGGAAAAGCCGCTGGCGCAAAGCGCCGGCCTCGGTTGGCAAGGCAAGCACACGAACCTGGTCTCGCGCGATTTCGGCTCGTGGCTGTTCCTGGGTGAAGTGCTCACCACGCTCGTGCTTGAACCCGACGCGGCGGAAACCGATCATTGCGGCGCGTGCAGCCGCTGTCTCGAGGTCTGTCCGACGCGCGCCTTCATCGGGCCCTATAGGCTCGATGCGCGCCGCTGCGTGTCCTATCTCACCATCGAGAACAAGGGCCAGATCCCGCGCGATCTGCGGCCTTTGCTCGGCAACAGGATTTACGGCTGCGACGACTGCCTCGCCGTCTGTCCATGGAACAAGTTCGCGCAGGATGCGCGCGAGGCGGCTTTCATGCCGCGCGCCGAACTCACGGCGCCGAAGCTGGCCGAACTGGCCGGACTCGATGATGCCGGGTTTCGCGCGCTTTTCTCGAGATCGCCGATCAAACGCATCGGCCGCGCGCGTTTTATCAGGAACGTGCTGATCGCTATTGGCAATAGCGGGGAGGCGGGGCTGGCGAGCGCGGCGCGGGCACGGCTGCGCGATGAGTCGCCCTTGGTGCGCGGCGCCGCAGTGTGGGCGCTTTCTCGCCTCTCGCCCGCGCTTTTCGCACGGCTGCGCGCCGAATATGCGCGGGACGAGGGCGACGATGACGTGCGCGCGGAGTGGGCAGCCGGAACATGAACGTACCCGCTGTTCCCGCTTAAGGCCTACTGCTGAACCGCGAGGGCGCGGGCCAGTTGGCTCAAAGCTTCCTGATGACGCTGGTTCGAGATGCTCGCGAAGTTGCGCGCGAGTTCCAGGCACATGCGTTGACGCGGGTTCATCGCGTCGTCGTCGGCGCCGTCCAGGCCTTCGAAAAAGTAGGTGATGGGCACATTCAGCACGCGGGTGATTTCGTACAGGCGTCCCGCCGAGATGCGGTTGATGCCGCGTTCGTACTTGTGGGCCTGTTGATAGGTCACGCCGATCATGTCGGCCATCTGCTGCTGCGAGAGGCCCAGCATGATCCGCCGTTCACGGATCCGGGCGCCGACGTGCCGGTCGATAGAGCTCGCGCGATTCGCAGGAGTGGTTTTCAAGGTTCCGCCGTCCATTTCGCGTTTCCCAACCTAAAGTGCAGTTGCTGCAGGGATTTTTAGCCCCCACGAGACTGTCGGAACCGTTTTTCCCCAGTCCCGACACTGCCGATTGTAAAAAGCGCGTTAGGCGGATACCCGTAGTTTCTTGTAAAAAATTGTTATTGCACGTTATGCGATTGTTAAAATCGCGGGAGTTTTGTTACGCGCCCCCGCTCTTCTACTCGCGATCCTTAACCAATTTGGCGAGCTGCGCCTGCATCTCGTTCAGCTGCGCCTTCAGCTCATCGATGTTCTCGCCCTTTGGCTTCTCGTCGCCAGCCGCCGGCTTCGCGGCGCCGGGGACCTGCTGGCCAAACGGGTTCAACATTTTCATCGCGTTTTCGAACAGCGCCATGTTCTGGCGGCCCATATGCTCAAGCTGCTCCATGGGGAAAATCCCGCGAAACGCTTCGGTCATCGCCTTGCGCATGTCCGCTTCGTTCTTCGAGAAGGCTTCCATGCTGTGTTCGAGGTAACGCGGCAGAAGCCCGCCCAGCGAGTCGCCGTAAAAACCGATGATCTGGCGCAGGAATTTGATCGGCAGCAGATTCTGCCCCTTGGCTTCCTGCTCGACGATGATTTGCGTCAGCACCGAACGGGTGATGTCTTCGCCGGTGCGGGCGTCGGTGACCACGAATTCGGTCCCGGCTTTGATCATCTCGGCAAGGTGGTCCAGGGTCACGTAGGTCGAGGTCGCAGTGTTATAAAGTCTGCGGTTGGCGTACTTTTTTATGACAACCGGCGCTCCCGGCGTATCGTTTTGCTCTGCCATGGCCACCCATCCCCTCACAAAGTGCTATATTGCTGTGCACAATAGCACAGAGTCATAGCGCCAAAACAACCCGGGAAACGCCCGTTGTGAGCAAAGAAAAT
>JAYSFT010000259.1:0-3708 GCA_041913245.1 Rhodospirillaceae bacterium
CCAATGCGGCGCGCCGCGCATGATGTCGCTGGTCCAGCCGTGGGCGATGAGGATCGCAGGCCGTGCGCGGTCGGCGCCGACGGCGGGCGCGTAGAGCACGGCGGCAAGCGGCGTACCGTCCTTGGCGGTCGCGTCGACAATCGTCATCACCGTGCGAGGCGGCGGAGCGAGATTGAGCTTCGCGAGCCAAACGCCGACGTCGGCGATCAAAGGGTCACGCGCGGCGGTCAGGTCGTGGCCGGCGCCGGGATAATATTTGAGGTCGATCTGCTTTGAGAGGAAGGCGACGGCTTTCAAGCGTTCCAGCCGGCCCTTCGGCACGGCCGCGTCGCGCTCGCCCGCGGCGAGGAACATGGGTTTGTCGATGCCCGCCATGTTCGCGGTCAGCGAGGTCTTCGCGGTTGGGCCATACCAATCGAGGAAACTGGCGGGCGTGAAAATCAGCCCGTCGCCGAGATCGATGAATTCGCCGCGCCCGCCGGTGTTGACGGCTTTCGAGGCAGATTCCACCGTGGCCCAGTACTTCTCCTCGCCCATGGACGCGCGCCAGGCTTCGGCCAGATCGGTGCTTGGCGCGAACGACGCAACGGCTTTGATGCGTCCGTCGGCGGTTTCGGCCATATAGCGGGCCGCGAGCAGCGAGCCGAGCCCATGGCCGGCGAGCACGATGTTGGAGAAACCGCGCACCTGGAGAAGGTCGACCGCCGCGCGCACATCGTTGATGGTGTCATCGAAGCGGCTGAAGGCGTAGGACTGAGCGTAGCGCGGTTCCAGACTTAAGCTTGTATAGCCGAGACGCGCGAGACCGCTGGCGACATAACGCGAGGTGACATTGGGTTGGACGGCGCTGACCCCCGGACCGTCGGGGAGGTGCAGGACGGCGGCGCCGCCGGTGTTCACACCGCCGGCCGGATAGGTCATCACGATCGGCAACGTCACGCCGTCGCTGGTGGTGACGGTGCCGAGTTCGAACGCCGGAGCGGTTTCGGCTGGAGCCCGCGCCGGAGTTTGTGCAGGAGTTTGTGCGGAGGTTTGCGCAAGGACCTGGGCGGCCGGACCGAGTTCCAGCAGCGCAAAGACCAGCACGAATGCCGCGCGGGCAAACGCCGGGGCAAACACTGGGGCAAACAGGGTCAGAGCCGCCCGCGTCATCCTCATCACTCTTCCAGGTCGTCTCCCGCGTCCTTGTGCGAGAAAGGTCTTTGCGCGCACAAGTATGAAACGACGTCCCGCTGAAAGCCTGGGTGAATTTGTTGTTATAGTACGGCGAAAATATGATGTGCGTGCAAAGCAATTCTCGGAACCTCGGACGGCGATGACCGGCGACACTCATAGGCGTGGACGGCCCCTGCCTGCCCCCGGTCTCGCGTGGGAGCGGGGACATACCCCCATGGCCGGGCGATTCGGCGACATTTACTACAGCCGCGACGGCGGGCTCGCCGAAAGCCGCCATGTGTTCCTCGCCGGTAATGGGCTTCCGCAAGCCTGGCAGCACGGCGCCGACTTCTGCGTCGTCGAACTCGGCTTCGGAACCGGGCTCAATTTCCTCGCGACGTGGGACCTGTGGCGCCGCACGCGCAAACCGGGCGTCCGGCTGCACTACATCGCGGTGGAGGGCTTTCCGCTGACCGGCGCCGAGATGCGCGATTGTCTTGCACCGTGGAGTGAGGTGGAAACGCTGGCGCGCGCGCTTCTGGCGACCTACCCGGAACCGCAGCGCGGATTTCATCGCGTCTTTCCCGCCGCCGCGCCGGGCGAATACGGCGAGGTCGCGCTCACGCTGCTTTACGGCGATGCGCAGGAGATGCTCGGACAACTGGAAGCGCGCGTCGACGCTTGGTTCCTTGACGGCTTCGCGCCGGACAAGAACCCGGAGATGTGGAGCGACGGCGTCTTTGCGCAAATGGCGCGGCTGTCCAAGGAAAGCGCGAGCGCCGCGACCTACAGCGTCGCCGGCCCGGTGCGGCGCGGCCTCGAGACGGCGGGTTTTGATGTCACGCGCGCGCCCGGCTTTGGCGCGAAGCGCGAAATGCTGAAAGCGCGGTTCCGCGGCGGCGCGCGGGCGTCTTCGTTACAACCCTGGTTCGCGCATGCGCCCCACGCGTCATCGCCCGGTCATGCGGTCATCATCGGCGCCGGCCTTTCCGGCACGCACGCGGCGGCGGCGCTTGCACGGCGCGGGTGGCGCACTACCATCATCGAGCGGCATGACACATTCGCCGCCGAAGCCTCCGGGGTTCCGCGCGCGGTGATGGCGCCGCGCCTGACGGCGGCGCCGGCTTTCGACGGACGTTTTTATGCCGCCGCCTGGAGATACGCGCTGGCGATGCGCGAAGACACACGCGCGCGCGCCGGAAGCCTGCAACTTGACGGCGGCAACGATGCCTCCCGCTTCGAGGACATCGTCGCCTCGGGTATACTGCCGGCGTCTTACATCGCCCATGTCGATGCCGCGGAAGCGTCGGATATCGCGGGGCTCGCCCTGAAGCAGGGCGGACTTTATTTCCCGCAAGGCGGATGGCAGGAGCCGCAGAAGGTTTGCGCCGCACTGGCGGGGCGGAGCGAGAGACGCTTCGGCGTTGCGGCCGCCGCGCTGACGCATACCGGTGGGCATTGGCGGATCGACGACGCCGCGGGGCATGTCATCGCCGAAGCCGACGCGGTGGTCCTTGGCAACGCCCTCGACTTGAAGCGCTTCCGCGAAGCGGCGTGGCTGCCGCTGGAAGCGCGGCGCGGGCAACTCACGCTGGCGCCCACGAACGCGCGCGCCGAGGCGCTGCGCACGGTGCTCCTCTACGGCGGTTTCCTGACGCCGGCACATCATGGCGTACATGAACTCGGCGCGACGTTCGACATGGAAACCGGCGTCGACCTCCGCGCCGGCGATCACATGAGGAATCTGGAAGAGCTTTCACGCATTGCGCCCGGCCTGTTCCCGCCGTCGGCGAATCTCGGCGGCTTCGCCGCAGTACGCTGTATGTCGCCCGATCATCTGCCGATGGTCGGGCCTTTACCCGAGCATGGCGCCTATCTCGAGGACTTCGCGAGTCTTCGCCACGGCTACCCGTGGGCGCGCTATCCAAACGCGCGCTATCACTCTGGCCTTTATGTGCTCACGGCCCTCGGCGCGCGCGGCTCCGTCTCGGCGCCGCTCGCCGCGGAGCTGCTTGCCTGCCACATCACCGGCGAGCCGTGGCCGCTGGAGCGCGATCTCGTCACCGCCTTGCATCCCGCGCGCTTTCTGGTGCGCGAGCTGAAGCGGCGCGAAATCTAAGCGCGCGAAATTTCCGGGGCGTTTTTCCGAGGGAGGGGCCGCGACGCGCGAGGTGGGTGAGTCGCGGGGGGTAGGTCTCCCGCGCGTCGCGGTATCTGGAGGAGAGGCTCAAGAAACTTGAGGAGGAAACTCAGGTCAGGGCCGAGATGAACTAGGGTCCATCTACGCGGACGGGCGGTTATTGATGGGTCGAGTTTAACCTCGACCCTGACCTCAATTTCCTCGGGGCGCCGTTTCGCAACTCTCTTCAGAAAGATCTTCTCCCGCCCGCTTTGGGTCAGGCCCGAAAACGGGCGGAAGAAGATAAAAGCCTCAGAAGGTCATCGGGGTAGGATCTGACTCGTGGCGATGACGTTCGAGGCCGGATCACAAAGTCTTCCTGAACACGGTCTCGAGGTTGGCTTGTATCTGTAGAGTTGCTACGCTCCCCTGAA
>JAYSFT010000260.1:0-3688 GCA_041913245.1 Rhodospirillaceae bacterium
TGCGCCGTGGTGATGGCGCCGCGCTCGGCGCCCTTGGCTTCCGTCACGAATTCATCGCGATTGAAGCCGTTATACATCTTGCCGCCGATGAAATGGTGGCCCAGGGCGTCCATATGGGTATGGGCGCTGCCGTGGAAATTGATGGTGAACCGGTCGCTGGACGCCGCCGGGCGGATCGGGTTCATGGTGCGTTCGAAAGGAGAGCCGTTGTCCACGGACTTCTCGGTGTCCAGGTTCCGCGCCAGCGAAACCGTCACGCCGTCCTTCACCAGCGCCGCGGCCTGCTTGCGCTTTTCCGGCGTGATCAGGTTGAGGGTGCCTTTCTGATCGTCCTTGCCCCAGCGGCCCCAGTTGGACAGCTCGGTTTTCCATTTGTCGAATTGGGCCTGTGTAACATCCTCGGCGCCGATCGCGGGCAGCGCCCCCATCAGCATGCCCGTGACCGCCGCTACTCCCAATGCTTTGCGCATTTCGTCCCCTCCGCCGTTGGCCCGTGATGGCCGCTAGCATAGGATAGCCGCGCCTCCGGATTGAACCGAAAAGTCGGGTGATGACCATGCGCAGTTTGCTTTTCGCCGTGACGATGGCCCTGGCCGCGCCGGTTTATGCCGCCGAACCGCAAAGCGTCCGCCCGGGCATCAACGACACCTATCTCAGCCCGGACATAAACCCGGACGCGCAGAACAAGGGTTTCACGTCCGAGAACCGCGAGACCTTCGCCAATCGCAGCGAAGTCGCCGCCGCCGTCGGCCTGAAGCCGGGCATGGCCATCGCGGACGTCGGCGCGGGCACCGGCATTTATGAACCTGTCTTCTCAAAGGCGGTCGGCCCGGCGGGCAAGGTCTACGCGGTCGATATCTCGAAGCCGCTGCTCGCCTTCATCGAGAAGGCGATGAAAGAAGCCGGCATCGCCAATGTCACGACGGTCGTCGGCGGCGACAAGACCATCAATCTCCCGCCGAATTCGGTGGACGTCGTGTTCACCTCGGACGTCTATCATCACTTCGAATATCCCGAAGCGATCCTCGCCGATATCCGCCGCGCCCTGAAAGACGGCGGCCAGTTCATCGTTGTCGACTATGATCATGTGCCGGGCGTCACCGCGCCTTCCATGCTGCGGCATGTGCGCACCGACAAGAAGACGGTCATCGCGGAAGTCGCCAAGGCCGGGTTCCAGCCGCCGGAGGAAGTGAAGATCTCCGGCTTCAAGAGCAGCTTCTTCCTGCGCTTCAGGAAGTAGCTATTTCTTCACGGGCCTCAGCCCTGCGTTCAGATAAGCCTTCGCGGCTTCCGCCGACAGAAGCAGCGCGACGATCTTCTTGGCGTCGTTGGCGCGGGATGTGCCTTGGACCGTCGCCGCCGTCAGCACTAGGTCCGTCTGCAGAGGATCCGGCAGCGGCACGATGTTCTTGAGGCCCGCGAGTCTCAACTCGCTCACCTGCTGCGCCGCCGCCGCGACTTTTCCGTCCTTCAGAAGATTGCCCGGCAAACCGCCGCCGGTGGTGACCTTCGGCTTCATCTCTTCCGTCAGGCCCAGTTTCTCGATCACCGAGGCCATGTGCTGGCCGCTCAGGCTCGTAGACCGCGCGAGGGACGGCGTGGTTTTCAGGAACGCGGCCACGTCGGCCGGCGTCTTGAGCGCCGGGACCGGCGCCGTGTCCGCGACCGCGAGCGCCACGTTCGAGATCGCGACATCGGTCTGCGCCTGAAGACGGTCCTTCGCGCTCGCCAGCGATTCCCGATATGTGACCACCAGATCGATCTTGTCGCCTTTCAAGATGCGTTCCGGGATTCCGCCCGTGCCCACGATTTCGATCTCCACCGGCCCGCCGATGGTCTTTTCGATCAGGGGCTCCAGTTCCAGCATCGCGAGCTGGCCGTAGCCGGGCGTAAGGATTTTGAGCGGCGCCTCGGCCGCGGCGGCCGGAACCGCGAGAAGGACACAAAGACCTGCGGCAAGACGGCGCATGACGTCTCCTATTTGCCGAGCGGTTTGACGAGCGAGCGTTCCCACGCCGGGCCGGCCTCGGCGGACGACATGATCCGCACCGCCGTTTCGGCGGCCTTGTTCTGCACCGTGCTGCGCATGATCGCGATGCTGAAGGTCGTCGGCACCTGCATCTCGTCGGGGAAGCGTACGAAGTTCTTCGCGCCCGAGGCCTTCAGTTCGGACAGCTGCTGCACCGCCATCGCCACTTCGCCCTTGAGAAGGCGGGTGCCGGTGAAGCCTTCGTCCACCAGTACCGTGCGTTTCTCCAGGACTTCATTGAGGCCGAGGTCGCGCATCATCTGTTGCAGCCTCAGGCCGCTCACGCCGCGCGCGGTGACCGCGATGGACGGCGTGCCCGCGACAAGTTTCTTGAAGTCCTCGATAGTGCGGATCACGGGTGTCGGCGCATTGTCGGCCACGGCGAGACCTTCCTCGCTCACGAACAGATCCACGGCCCTGATCGCCTTGCCCTCTTTCACCAGGCGGTCGATACCGGCTTTGCCGATGAGCACCAGGTCGGCGGTCTCGCCCTTCTGCAGCCGTTCGGAGATCGGCACCGTCGCCGAGAACTCCACGTTCATCGCCACGCCCGCCCGGCGGATCATGGGCTCGATCTCCTTGAACGCGCCCTGCGCCGCCATGGACGACAGTACTTTTAGGGGGAGAGCATCAGCCGCAAGGGCGCGGTGTGCGGCAAGCGCGGCAAGGGCCGTCGTCAGAAGTGTCCGGCGCTTCATGGAGCCTCCTTTTAGCCGCGTCCGACCAGCGGCATTCGGGTCGACATGATCGTCATGCGAAGGATATTCGCGTCCAGCGGCAGTTCTGACATCATCAACACCGCTTTACCGACGTCGGCCACATCCATCGTCGGTTCCACGGCGATGGTGCCGTTGGGCTGCGGCACGCCCTTGGCCATGCGCGCCGTCATCGGGGTCGCGGCGTTGCCGATATCGATCTGGCCGCAGGCGATGTTGAAAGGGCGTCCATCCAGCGCCAGTTGCTTGGTCAGGCCGGTCACCGCGTGTTTGGTGGCGGTGTAAGGCGCGGCATGCGGGCGTGGTTTCTGCGAAGAGACCGAGCCGTTGTTGATGATGCGCCCGCCTTGCGGATTTTGCGCCTTCATCATTTTCCACGCCGCCTGCGCGCACAGGAAGACGCCGGTGAAGTTGATGTCCACCACCTGCTTCCAAGCCTCATAGGTGATCTCGTCGAACGGCACGCGCGGCGCGCCGATTCCGGCGTTGTTGAACAGCACGTCCAGACGGCCGAATTTGCTCTTGGTCCGGGCGAACAGGTTATCCACGGCGGCCGGCTGGCTCACGTCGGTGGACACGATCAGCGCCTGGCCTTGTCCACCCGCGAGGTCGACGGTCTCTTCCATCTCCGGGATGCGCCGGCCGGCGAGGGCGACTGCATACCCGTGTTTGAGAAAGGCCAAAGCCACTTCGCGGCCGATCCCCGAACCCGCACCGGTGACAATCGCGACCTTCGCCATCTAAATAGTCCTCCCCACTCGATCTGCGCATATAGTAAATGCACGACTCTCGTCTGATAGCATATAGGATAACGCGATGAGCGAGCAGGACAAGAAACCACAAGGCCTGGGCTTCAGACGCGGGCTCACCAACTATGGTGACCCCAAATTCAGCATCTATCTGCGCCGGTCCTTCGCCCGCTCCATGGGCTACAGCCGCGAGA
>JAYSFT010000261.1:0-3672 GCA_041913245.1 Rhodospirillaceae bacterium
AAAAAACTTCGAAGTGTCGCCAAAGTGTCGCCAAAGTGTCGCCACGGCGCGATTTTGGACTACGTCGTTGGATCGATTGGCGAAATCCAAAAGTGTCGCCTGTCGCCACTGTCGCCAAACGAAAAACCACTCCTGGAGTGCCCCCTTTTTTATCTGGTCATCCCGGGGCCTGCCCCGTGCGCGCGGCACACATCACGCCATGCCCCGCGCGCATGGCCCGGTCGAAAGCCCTGCAAAAATGAACTAAGTGTCGCGTGGTGTCGCATAGTGTCGCGTGACCGAAAAACCGGCCAAAGCTTTGCCATCGCATCGAAATTCGGAAAGTGTCGCGTGTCGCGTGGTGTCGCGTGAGAATCCACTCCACTCCACTCCACTCCACTCCGCCGGCTCACTTCTTTTTCAATCCGGCGGACATTTGGCCGAGCAGCGCCTTGCTCGCCTGTTCGATCATATCGAGCACATGTTCAAAGCCGTCGGGCCCGCCATAATAAGGATCGGGCACGTCTTTGAAGGCGCTCTCGGGATGATAATCCAGGAACAAACGCACCTCGGCCTTCGCGCCGTTCGGGCGCAGGGCCTCGAGATGCGCGAGATGGCCGCGGTCCATGGCCAGGATCAGATCATAGGTCTGGAAATCTTCCGCGCGCACTTTTTGCGCCCGCTGCGCCGAAAGATCGAAGCCGCGCCGTTTGGCCGCCGCGACGGTACGCGGATCCGGCGCCTCGCCGATGTGATAACCGTGGGTGCCGGCCGACGCGCTGACGATCATCGCGCCGAAACCGGCGTCCTCCGCGAAATGGCGGAAGACGCCCTCCGCCGTCGGTGAACGGCAGATGTTTCCGGTACAGACGAACAGGACGCGCTTCATATATGGCTCCTCGGCAAAGGGCATGGTAAGGCCGGGAGATCATGACGCAAAGCACTCTTGCCGAGGCGCTCACGCTCGATGTTTTTCCGCCGCGTGAAGCGCGCATCGTCATTCTCACGGGCGCGGGGATTTCAAAGGAATCCGGGCTCGATACCTTCCGCGACGCCGACGGTCTCTGGTCCAAGGTGCGTCTGGAGGATGTCGCGACGCCGCAGGCTTTCGCGCGCGATCCGGAAAAAGTGCACGCTTTCTACAACATGCGCCGGGCGCTCAACCGCACCCGCAAGATCAGTCCGAACCCGGCCCATTTTGCCTTGGCCGAGCTGGAAGCCCAATGGCCGGGCGAAGTCCTTGTCGTCACGCAGAACGTCGACACGCTGCATGAACAGGCGGGTTCAAAAAGTCTCCTGCACATGCACGGCCTTCATTCCAAGGCGCGCTGCAATTTCTGCGGCAGCGTCGTCGACTGGACGGACGATATGTCCGTGCGCGACGTGTGCGAGGCTTGCGGCAAGGTGGGCGGCATGCGCCCGCATGTGGTCTGGTTCGGCGAGATGCCGCTGGAGATGGATCGCATCGGCTGGGCGCTGTCCAACTGCGATCTTTTCATCTCCATCGGCACGTCGGGCAATATCTATCCCGCCGCGGGTTTTATCGCGGCCATCCGCCGCGCCGGCGGCGCGCATACGGTCGAGCTCAATCTCGAACCGTCGGCCGGCGCCTCGATGTTCGAGGAAAGCCACTACGGTCCGGCGAGCCGGATCGTGCCGGCTTATGTGAGGGCTTTACTCGAGTCTTGCCCCTAACACCGTTGTCATCCCGGCGAAGGCCCGGATGACAAGGTGAAGAAGCGGCTGTCGGACTACTCACCTGAGCGTGAGGCGTCTTCCGCCTCCGCAATCGTCTCAAGCGTTTCCATCTCTTCGTCGGAGAATCCAAAGTGGTGGCCGATCTCGTGGATCAGGACGTGACGCACCACATGCTTCAGGTCCTCGCCGGTCTCGCACCAATAGTCGAGGATGGGACGGCGGTAGAGGAACACCATGTCGGGCATGCCGCCCGACGCCTCGACGCGCTTCTCGGCCAGCGAAACGCCTGAATAGAGCCCGAGGATGTCGAAGGGGCTCTCCAGCTCCATTTCCGCCATCACCGCGTCGTCGGGGAATTCCTGCACCAGGATGACAACGCCTTCGGTGAACTCGCGCAGCTCCTCGGGCAGGACGCCCAGGGCCTCACGCGCTAAAGTGTCGATATCCGCGAGGGTCGGCGGTGTGACTTCAGGCATCTTGCTCATAAGGATCAAACCATGGTGCGGAAACTGACGGGTGAAAAACGCGCCGCCGCGCTGCAATCGCTTTCGGACTGGAGCGAGGTGTCGGGCCGCGACGCCGTCTCACGCTCGCTAAGGTTCAAGGACTTCAACACGGCTTTCGCGTTCATGACGCGCGTGGCCATGAAGGCCGAGAGGATGGACCATCATCCCGAGTGGTTCAATGTCTACAACCGTGTCGATATCACGCTCGCGACACATGAGTGCGGGGGCCTGTCGGAACGTGACGTGGAACTCGCGACGTTCGTCGACGCGAACGCCCGGGTCCTCGGCGCTACTCCTTGATCGCGGGCGTCGCCTCCGGGTTGGTCTTGAGCCGCGCTTCGCGGAAAAGGATGTACAGCGTCGCGAGCACGATCACCCCGGTGCCGACGCCGGTCCAGATCGTGGGCTTCTCGCCGAAGAGATAGAAGCCGGCGATGGCGGCGATGATGATCTGCGAATAGTCGATCGGCGAGACCACGGTGGCCTCGGCGATCATCAGCGAGCGGATCAGGCAGTACTGCCCCGTACTCGCCACCACGCCGATGTAAACCAGGTAGGCCCACTGGATGCCGTGCGGAGTTTCCCAGAAGTAGATGGCAAACGGAGCGAGCAGCACGATCGAGCCGACAAAGAACCAGGACATGAAGGCCATGCCCTCCGTCGCGGCGTGTTTACGGATCACCGCCAGGGCCACGGACACCGACGCGGCGGCCGCCAGCGCCGACAGGGCCGGCAAACTGAACCCCATGTCGGTCGGGCCCAGCATGATCACCACGCCGGCGAAGCCCATCACGGTCGCGAGGCCGCGGCGCCAGCGCACGACTTCGCCGAGGAAAATGACCGCGATCAGGATGATGAACAGCGGGCGGGTGAAGGACAGCGACACCGCCGTCGCGTAGGGCAGGTGAGTGACGGCGTAGAAGCCGAACAAGATGCTTCCGGTCGACCCCAGGAGGCGCACGAAGTGCCAGCCCGGCTGCCGGGTGTAGAAAATCGACGGGCCGCGTTGGACCAGCAGGGGAAAAACGAAGAACACCCCGAAGACCACCCGGAAGAAGCCGACCACGGCGACCGGCAGGTCCGCGCCCACGGTTTTCACCGCGAGGCCGCTGGTGGCGAAACACACCGAGCTCGCCAGCATCCACAGCGCGCCGCGGAGGTTATCGGTGGGGGCCTGGGACAAGGGGAGATGCTCGTTCGCGTGATGGCGAGGGGAAGCTCCAGTCCTAGCGCAACAAAGGTCTTTAAAGCCATACGTTTGGTGCATGGCAGGCACGCCCGAGCCTTTCGCGTATCACACGAAAAGATGCGTACCGTCCCTTTTGAAAGCCGGGTATTAGATAGCCACCGGGACGCCCCATAAGGACCAGGAGATCATAGGTGGCCGTAAACAAACTTTATGCGGATGCGAAATCCGCCCTCGCGGGTCTGCTTCGCGACGACATGACCATTATGTCCGGCGGATTTGGATTATGCGGGATTCCCGAAG
>JAYSFT010000262.1:0-3657 GCA_041913245.1 Rhodospirillaceae bacterium
TGGCGAGATAAACCACGGCCGCCGCGATATCGGCGCCTTCGCCGATCCGTCCCACGGGCACGTTCTGGAGCATGCGGTTCTTTTGCTCGTCGTTGAGCTTGTCGGAAATCGCGCTGGTGACGAGGCCCGGGGCGACCGCGTTCACGGTGATGCCGCGGCTGCCCACTTCCTGGGCCAGCGACTTGGTGAGGCCGACCAGGCCCGCCTTCGAGGCGACATAGTTGGTCTGGCCGGGATTGCCGGTGGCGCCGACCACCGAGGAGATATTGATGATCCGGCCGAAGCGGCGCTTCATCATGCCCTTCACGGCGGCGCGGCTGAGGCGGAATGCAACCCCGAGGTTGATGTCCATCACGGTCCAGAAATCCTCGTCCTTCATGCGAAGGATAAGGCCGTCGCGCGTCACACCCGCGTTGTTGACCAGGATGTCGATCGGGCCGAGCGCGGCTTCGGTATCCGGGATCATCTTTTCGACGACTTCGGCGCCGCCTGCGAGATTGGCGACGAGCACATAGGTGCGGTCGCCGAGTTCGGCCGCGAGCGCATCGAGCGCTTCTTTGCGCGAACCGTGCAGCGCCACCTTCGCGCCCTGCGCATGAAGGGCGCGCGCGATCGCGCCGCCGATGGCGCCGCTCGCGCCGGTCACTAAAGCGGTTTTGCCGGTCAAATCGAACATCGCGGTTTCCTTTTTCTTGGTCTTATTTCTTTTTGGCGAATTCTTCGATGTCGGCCGGCGTGCCCACGCTGATGCCGGTGAGATCGCCGTCGATGCGCTTGGTCAGGCCCGTCAGCACTTTGCCCGCGCCGAGTTCGATCAGGGTATCGACGCCCGCTTCCTTCATCAAATGCACGCTTTCACGCCAGCGCACCATGCCGGTGACCTGTTCCACCAAAAGGCGGCGGATCTCGTCGGGATCGATCACGGTGCCGGCGGTGACGTTGGCGATGACGGGCACCACCGGCGCGGCGATCGTCACCTTCGCCAGCGCTTCGGCCATCACGTCGGCGGCGGGCTTCATCAAGGGACAATGGAACGGCGCGCTCACCGGCAGCAGCATGGCGCGCTTCGCGCCTTTGGCCTTGGCGAGTTCGATCGCGCGCTCGACGGCGGCCTTATGGCCTGACACCACGACCTGGCCGGGTGCATTGTCGTTGGCGGCGGCGCAGATAAGGCCGTTCCCCGAGGCGTCGCTCGCGACCTTCTGGGCGTCATCGACGTCGAGACCGAGCAGCGCCGCCATGGCGCCCTCACCCACCGGCACGGCTTTCTGCATCGCCCGGCCGCGGGTTTTCAAAAGACGGGCGGTGTCGGCGAGGCTCAGGGAGCTCGCGGCGGCCAGGGCCGAATATTCACCGAGGGAGTGCCCGGCGACATAACGCGCGGTCTTGCGGATGGCGATGCCGGCCTGCTTTTCCAGGACGCGCACGACGGCCATGCTGACGGCCATGAGGGCCGGCTGAGCGTTTTCGGTCAGGGTGAGTTCGTCGGCCGGACCTTCGAACATCAGCTTGCTCAGATGCTGGCCCAGGGCGTCGTCGACTTCCTGGAATATCTCGCGCGCTTCCGTGAAGGCCGCGGCCAGTTCCTTGCCCATGCCGACGGCCTGGGACCCCTGGCCCGGGAAGACGTAGCTCCAGCTCATTGATCGCCCCTTTATTGCCCGCGATATAACCCGCGATTTCGGGCCGGAGAGGTGCCGCACGGGGGCCTTTCTGTCAAGAAATCCCCCATGCCTCGCCCGCCATTTGAATATTAAACAATTGATTTCATTAATATAAACAGGCCAAAAGCCACGCCCGGCGCGGGCGCCGGTCCCGCCTTGGAAAGCCCGCCGCCCGGGGCCGTCTTCCCTTGTGGCGGTCCGGAGAATGTGTATATTCCGCGCCCTTAACATAGCTCCTTGCTGACCTTTTGGGTCAGCTATGCCGGGCGGCGCCGATGGTCGGCGTCATCCTGGACGAGACAAGCCATAAGGAGAACTACCCTCATGCCTCTCTATGAGAGCGTCGTGATCGCGCGCCAGGACATCGCCACCACGCAGGTGGACACCCTGGCCGACGAACTGACCAACATCCTCGCTGAAGGCGGCGGCAAGGTGACCAAGCGTGAAAGCTGGGGCCTGCGTTCGCTGACCTACCGCATCAAGAAGAACCGCAAGGGTCACTACGTTCTGTTCAACATCGACGCCCCGGCGGCGGCGATCAACGAATACGAACGCCGTATGCGCATCAATGAAGACGTGCTGCGTTACCTGACCGTGCGCGTCGAAGAACATGAAGAAGGCCCGTCGGCCGTCCTGACCAACAAGGACCGTCCGGCCGAGCGCACCGGTGGCTTCGGCGACCGCGGCGGCTTCGGCGGCGGCCGTGGTTTCGGCGGCGGCGGCCGTGGCCGTCCGCGTGACGACGGCGACCGTGGCGGCGATCGTGGCGGTGACCGCGACCGTTTCAGCTCGGGCCGTCGTCCTCGTTCTGACTCTGACCAGGGAGAAGGCTAATGGCTGCTCCGGGACGTAAACCGTTCTTCCGCCGTCGCAAGACCTGCCCGTTCACGGGCTCCAACGCGCCGAAGATCGACTACAAAGATACGCGCCTTCTTTCGCGCTACATCTCCGAGCGCGGCAAGATCGTGCCGAGCCGCATCACTGCAGTGTCGACCAAGAAGCAGCGTGAACTGGCGCGCGCGATCAAACGCGCCCGCTTCCTCGCGCTGCTGCCGTACGTCGTCGCGACCTAACTGCCTGCCGTGACCCGGGCGAGCGCGATCGCGGTCGTCGCCGGCGCGTTAGGTGGAGCTTTACTGATCGCGGCGCTGCGGCAGTCGTTCCTTGGGGTTCTCCTGGGCGCGATGTTGTCGCCGCTGCCGCTCGCGATGACGGCCTTCGGCCTCGGCGGGGCGTTCCTGCCGCTGGCTGTGGTCAGCGGTTCGGTGGCCGTGGCGATCCTCAGCGGATCGTTCGCGTTCGCCGCCGTTTACCTGGTGGTCGACGCCGCCCCCGCCGTTCTGCTTTCGCGCATCGCGATCGCGGCGGCGAAGGCGGACCCGGGCGCTCCGGCGTCCGGTGAGGCCCTTGCCCGCACGGTGTGCGGTCTGGCGGCCGTCGCGGTCCTGGCCGTCGTCATCGGTCTTTTCCTGCTCCCGACAGGGACGGAAGGGATCGAAGCGGCGGTCCGGGCAAGGCTCGATGAAGTGATCACGGCGATGCCGGTCGATCCGGCGGCCAGCGCCGAGCTTGTGGAGGCGCGGGCGAAATTCGTCGAAGCCATGGCGGCGGTGCTGCCTGGCGCCGTCGGTTGGAACTGGTGCCTGCGTGCGCTTCTCAGCGCCGCGCTGGCCCAGGCGATGCTCGCGCGGATGGGCCTGGCCTTGTGGCCGACGCCCGCCTACCGCGCGTTCGAGGCGCCGCGCTGGTTCATCCTGCTGTTCGCGGGAGCGGCCTTCGCGACCTTGGTGTTGAACGGCGACGCGGGTTTCGTCGCGGGCAATGCGGCGGCGGTGCTTTGTCTTCCGCTGCTACTGCAAGGCCTCGCGGTGGCGCACAGCGGCGCAAGAGCGGTGAAGCAGGGCCCCGCCCTGCTGGTGCTCTTCTATATCGTGACGCTGGTCACCGTGCCGGCGTCGTTCGTCCTGCTGATCGGTTTGGCGGTGGCGGATCA
>JAYSFT010000263.1:0-3647 GCA_041913245.1 Rhodospirillaceae bacterium
TCGCGCATCTGCTTGTCGGTCAGCAGGCGGAAGTCCTCGGTGAAGGTCGTGCCCTTGGGAAACAGCAGCGCCTGCGCCTGTTCGGCGGTCAGGTATTGCGCCCCGGCGACGGCCGGTTGGACGGCGCCGGCGGCGGCGATGATCGCGGCGGGGAAGAGCAGGAGCTTGCTACGCATGGTTCAACCTATCACAGCCCGGTTTGGCGGCTCATCACTAACCCGTCAACGCGGGGTCAGCCGCCCTTCGCTTTTGATTTCGACAGCCAATGGATGAAGAAGGCCGCGATGGAAACAAGGCCCAAAACCCAGTGAATGATCGAGGTATAGGCCTTCCAGTCCTCGTTGATCATGTAGATGTAGTACAGGGCGTAGCCCGAGACCGTCAGGACGAAGAAGAAGCCCGCGAGCGCGCCGCCCGACCAGCGCCGCCAATGGGCGTTCCAGCCCCTCAGGATATGCACGCCCCACAACAGGCCCAGGATGCCCACGGCGAAGAACGAGGCGCCGGCGTGGACGACTTTCCACCACGGCTCCAGCGGATGGGTCTCCGGGCCGAAGCGGCCTTCGGTGGCCATGAAGTAATGATAGACCAGCCAAAGCACGCCCGTGATCCAGGTCACGAAGGAAACGCCGTAAACCGTCCAGCGGCGGGCCCGTGGCAGCTTCAACGGGCCGCGTTCGACTCTCTCGCTCATGTCTCTAAGAACCCCCTACGCCTAACGTCACCCACCCGGCGCTTGGGGCATACACATAGGCGATTGCGCCGAAATGGCCAAGGACTGCTTCGGCCTGCGCGCCCGCGCCCAGCACGATCTTGGTGAGGGCGTCGGCGGTCAGGCAATCGGGGGCCGCCACCGAGACGAAACTGTCGGCGCCCACGCTGGTTCCGCCGCGTCCCACATGCGGGCCCACCAGTCCACCCTTGAATGATTTTAAATGTTCGCGGCCGCTGCTGCTGGCCAGCGCGCCGTCCGCGATCTCGATCACCGGCACGCTGTCCATTTCAATCGCGGTGCGCAGCCGCACGGGCTCCGCGCGCGGACCCGCCACCCGCAGGTCGCCGCCGGCATTCACGCAGACTTGAATGCCGACGGGAAGGTTCATCGCCGCGATGGCCTGATCCACCGCATAGCCCTTGGCGATCCCGCCGAGGTCGATCCACAGCGGTTTCTTGAAGCGCACGCGGTTTTGATCTTCGAGCACGATGTCTTTCCAGAAGCCGTCGGAGGGAAGCGGCGCGCCTTCCGGTTTCGGCAGAAAGCCCCACGTCACCAGCCGGGCGCCGGCGGTGATGTCGAACAGGCCGTCACTGCGTTCCGAGAAGACGAGGGCTTTGCGCAGGACCTCGAACGTCCGCGCATCGACCGCCACCGTATGGACCGAGGCCTCGCGGTTCAGCCGGCTCACATCGCTCGTGGCTTCATGGAAGCTCATCAGCCGGTGGATCTCGGCCACCGCCGCGAAGCCGCGGTCGATGGCCGCGTGGGCGGCGTCCGCATCCGCAAGCTCGGCGCGGATTTCCACCAGCGTTCCAAGCAGCGGTTTCGCGCGCGTGAATTTGTGCGGGGAGTCCGAAGGCATGACGCTAGAATATGGGCCTCGTCCCGTCTTTGGAAGAACGCCATGTCCCAGCCCGCGCGGAAGCGCCTTGCGGACTAATCGTCCAGCTTGGTTTGACCGAGCTGGCGCGCGTTGAGGTCTTTGACCTTCTGATCGCGCTCTTTCTCGCCCTTGGTCCGGCCGAACTTGGCGCGGTTCTCGGCGGCTTTTTCGTCCGCTTCTTTGCGCGCCTTCTGTTTGCGCGCGGCGCGCAGGTTGACGATGTCGGCCATCAGTTCGCCGCCGGCAGCAGCACTACGAAGCGCGCGCCCTTCACGCCGCCGTCCTCGCCCACGATGTTCTCGGCGTAGATCTGGCCGCGGTGGCCTTCGACGATGGTCTTGGAGATCGAAAGCCCCAAACCCGAGTGCGTGCCGAACTTCTCGCCTTCGGGACGTTCGGAATAGAAGCGTCCGAAGATGGCTGCTTCCTTGCCCGCGGGGATGCCGGGGCCCTGGTCCTCCACGGTCACGGTCACATAGCGGCCCTGGCGGCCGGCGCGGATCGAGATGACGCCTTTCGGCGGGCTGAAGGAACTCGCGTTGCCGATGAGGTTGCGGAACACCTGGCCGATCCGGCTTTCCAGGCCGAAGACGACCAGATCGCCCTTCTGCGCGGGATCCTCGATCACCTGGGCGCGCGGGGCGTCCGGATTGTCGTTGGCGTTCTGCACTTCCGACAGAGCCTGGACCAGCGGCTTGATCTTCACCGGGGACATCTCGGCGCGGGACATTTCCGCATCCAGGCGCGAGGCGTCCGAGATTTCCGAGATCAGGCGGTCGAGGCGGGCCACGTCGTCCATGATGATGGACATCAGCCGCTTCTGTTGCTCGGGGTCCTTCACGCGGCCCACCGTCTCCACGGCGCTGCGAAGACTTGTCAGGGGATTCTTGATCTCATGAGCCACGTCGGCGGCGAAGTGTTCCGTGGCGTCCATGCGGCGCCACAGGGATTCGGTCATGTCGCGCAAGGCTTCGGACAACTCGCCGATCTCGTCGTTGCGCTTGGAAAGGTCCGGGATGGTGTGCTGGCGGTTCTTGGAATCGCGCACGCGTTTGGCCGAAGTGGCGAGGCGCCGCACCGGCCGGGCGATGGTGCCGGCGAGGAACAACGACGTGAGCACGGTCAGGGCCAGCACCCAGGCGAACATGCCGAGGATCGAGCCGCGCACCGCGAACATGCGCTTGTCCACGTTGCTGCCGTCGCGGGACACCAGCAGCGCGCCGACGATCTGCTTGTAGAACTGCACCGGCACCGCCACCGACAGGATCTTCTGGCCGTCGGACCTGAGGCGCACCGAGTTGCCCGCTTCGCCGGCTTGCAGCGCGTTCATCACTTCCTTGATGTCCGGGCCGTTGGCGCGCATCTGGTCGTTGTAGGGCTCAAGTGTCCGGTCGACGGTCAGCCGGCCGATGGTCTTGTCGTAGACGGAATGCACGAAACGCAGCGCCGCGCTGCTCTCCATCGGCGGCAGGTCCTGCACCTGCACTTCGCCGCCGGGGCCTTGCAGCAGGCGCGAGTCCGCCAAAAGTTTACCGTCGCGGTCGAACAGTTGGGCGCGCAGGCGGGCAATGGTGCCCTGGCGGCGCAGAAGCTGGCGCGCGGGATCGGGATCGATCACGCGCATCGCGCCTTCCGGCGTGAACAGCGGGATGGCGTCGTTGTCGGAGATGATCACCGCGCCTTCGCCGATGGACGCGGCCATCAGCTCGCCTTGGGTGCGCAAGGCATCGAGTTCGGCGGCGATCAGGGTGTCCTCATACTGGTCGAGGAACAGGAGGCCGAGCACCAGCAGCACGGGGGCCGTGAGATTGACCGCGAGAATGCGCAGCGTGAGCGGCGAGAAGATTCGGCGCAGGCGTCCGCGTTTGCCGGCCGCGTTGGCGTCCGTTCTCAAGCGCAGATCGTCAAGGCGAATGTCGCCGCCGTCAGGATTCACGGCCGAAAACTCCCGCTACTCTCCGGCCGTGTCGCGCGTGGCCTAATCGGTCTCTTGCGAAGCGGCGGCCGGGCTGCTCGTCTCGTTATATTTGTAGCCGACGCCGTACA
>JAYSFT010000264.1:0-3604 GCA_041913245.1 Rhodospirillaceae bacterium
TTGACGTTCGTGCCCTTGTAACCAATCGTGTTGACGTTGGTCACGTTGTCAGCGATGGCGCCCATGGCGGAGGACTGCGACTGCAATCCCGACACGCCCGAAAACAATGCACCGAACAGCGACATCTTTCGTCTCCTTAGTTGACCGTCTTTCTGGCCGTCGCTAGTGAGTTTCCCTCAGTTCGCGAACTTGACCCGGCCGGGTTAATTTCTTCCTAAGCGCAGTGTGAATTGCGCCTTCAAAATCCCTAGTTTCCGCTCGTTTCCGGCTCCGTGATGGACAGCACTTTGTCCATCGGGATGCCGACCTTGCCGGTCAGAAGTACGGTCTGACCGTTGATCTGAGTGACGCCCGTCACGCGCCCGAAGGCGGTGATGTAGTTTTCGACCGGCTTGTCGTCGGCGCCCTGCGCCGTCACCGACAGCGTATACGGGCCGTCTTTCAGCTGGTTGCCGTTGCTGTCCTTGCCGTTCCATTCGAACGAGTGGACGCCGGCCGTCTTGCCGTCGGCCGTGTCGATCGGGCGCGAGTAGACGATATCGCCCGCTTCGTTGCGCACCACGACCGTAACCTGCTTGGCTTCGGCCTTCAGGCCGTAAGCCGCCTTCAGCTTGCCGTCCTGTAGCGCCGCCTGCGTGCTTTCGCCTTCGATGACCGTGCCGATGTAGTTGACCGCGTTCGACACGATGCTCTGGTTGGTGAGGCCGATGAGGCTCGCGAACTTGTCGTTCATGCCGATCTGCTGTTCGACCTGCGCGAATTCGACGAGCTGGTTGGTGAACTCGGATGAGTCCATCGGCGACAACGGATCCTGGTTCTTCAGCTGCGAGGTGAGCAGCGTGAGGAACGAGTTCAGGTCCTTCGCGAGCTTGTTCTTCGACGTCGCAACCTGGTCGGCTGCTTGCTGCGCGGTGGTGATGCCTGAGACTGCCATGGCCGGGATCCGGTTCTTTCTTTTGTTCTACGCGAACGTGTCCACGCCGCCGCGGGCGAACGCGGCCGCCGCGTAGTCGTAGTCTTGGTCGGGGTTCTCGTTGTCGTTCTCGGCATGCGCGTTGCCGCTGGTGTCGGTGCCGCCGTTGCCGCGCTGGCCGTTCGCCGCGCCGGCGTCACTGTCGCTGCGCAGGTTGAAGGACAGGTTGTTCGCGTCGGTGCGCAGGCCCGCGTCGTTCAGGGTGCGCTCCAGCGTGCGGCTGTCGGTCTGCAGAAGGTTCAGGGTGTCCTTGTTGTCGGCGGTCACGGTCACGCGCACCTTGTGATCTTCGCTCATCTCAAGCTTGATCTCGATGCGGCCCAGTTCCACCGGCTTCAGATTGATGGTGACGCGGTCCAGGCCCGCCTTGGCGGCCTTGGTGATGTTCACCTTGATCTGGTCGATGACCTGCTGCGCGGTGGCGGCCGGACGGTCGGTCGGGTTCGCGGACGCGGCCTGTTGCGTCGCCTGGGACGAAGACGGACCGCTTTGCGTGAAGGCGCCAAAGCCCATGTTCGCGTTCGACGCGCCGCTCGACGACGCGCTGGCCTGCACGGCGATCGGCGAGACGTCCGCGCGCGCCGGCGCGTTGGTCTGGGCATTGGCGTTGGAAAGGCCGACCGGCTGCGCGGCCTGGGCCACGACCGCGGCCTGCGCGGCGCCCTCGGTGCGCGCGGCCGGCGCGGACTGCGTCAGGGCGTTGGACTCGCCGGCCTGGCCGAACTGGCCGTTGGCCAGCGAGATCGCATCGGCGGCGCTGTAGCCGGAGTAGATGTTGTAGATCGAGACGTCAGGCATGGACTGCTTCGCGGTGTGCGCGGCGTTCACATGCACCTGAACCTGGACGCGGTTCTCGGTGCCGAGCAGACGGGCGAGGTTGCTCGCCTGATCCTGCGCGGCGGCCGCGCGCACGGTGTCGGTGCGCGCGGCGGTTTCCTTGCCGGCGATCTTGGTTTCGACGGCGGCGGTTTCGGCCGGAGCCTCGACCGTTTCGGTGTCTTGCGTGTCCTGCGTCAGGGTATAGGCGCCGGTGGTCTGCTGCGCGCGCGCGGCGTCCTTCACCACGGCTTCCGGAGCGGCCACCTTTTCAGCGGCTTTCGCTTCGCTCTGCTGCACGGCCTTCGGGTCGATGACGGTCTGGACGGCCTGCGTTTCGGTTTCGGCGGCCACGACTTCGCTCGCGGTGGTGTCGACTTCCGCGACCACCGCTTCGGTGGTCGTTTCGGCGACGGTCGCCGCGGCGGCAACGATCGCGACCGTGGCGGTCTGGGCGATGGCGGTGACGTCGATGGCTTCGGCAACGGCGACCTGCACGGCCTGCTCCGCGCCCGTCTGCGTTTCGGCGCCCGTATCGACATCGGTGCTCTTACCGTCGGCGGCGGCGGTTTCTTCCGTCTGGTCGTCGCCGTCATCGGCGTCGTCCTTCGCCGGTTTCGCCTTGGCGTCCTTGTCGTCGGAGCGTTCCGGGCGCGGCTTGGCGTCGCGCGGTTCCGGCGCGCGCACCGCTTCAGCGGCCGGATCTTTCGTCAGCACGGAC
Source organism: Rhodospirillaceae bacterium (assembly GCA_041913245.1). Lineage (GTDB taxonomy): Bacteria > Pseudomonadota > Alphaproteobacteria > Rhodospirillales > Rhodospirillaceae > SHVO01. Next base: position 2,511 of record JAYSFT010000264.1, read on the forward strand.
GGGTCCATCGCGCCGAGGCCGAGCGCCCCTTTGAACTGCGAGCCGACGAGGTCCAGAAGCGCGGCAAAGCCGTTCGCCGGCGCCTTGTCCTCGTCCATCGAGGTCTGCGCCGTGGGGCCCGTCTTCTTACCGCCGTAGATGCTCTGAATTTCCATCGCTCGCTCCGTTCGGTTCCTAGGGGACGGGGGCGGACATGATTCGGGTGTCCGCGCACACGTTCCCGGGCCAAACGATGCAAGGGCCGGGCCAACACGCCGAAATCTTATAAGCTATTGATATGAAAAGAAGTTATTTGACGCCGGGACTGGGAGGCCGGGCGCGGCCGCCTCTTGGGGCAAAAGATTCCGGGCCGGGGGCGGCAGTTTTTGCCGCCTTAGGCCGTCGGGTCTAGGCCATCAGGTCCAGGGCGGCCTGTGCGAAGGGGCTGTCGATGAAGCCCGAGAAGGCTTGCAGATAGTTCTGCTGCTGCGAGGACATGTTCTGCAGGTTCGTCAACATGGCCTGATACTGCTGCGCGGCTTTCACCTGGGCCGCCTGGGTCTCTTCCATTTGTTTGGCCTGAAGGTCGCCCGACTGCTTGGTCAGTTCGTCCAAGGCGTTGTCCACCTTGCGCTGGTCGGTCCCCGTCTGGACCGCCGAGCGTTCGAGGTCGGCGCTGGCCATGGCGAGATTGATTTCGGCCCGCGAGATATCCTTGGAGGCGCGGTTGCGGTCGGCCTGCGTCGCGAAGTCGTTGTAGAACCACGACTGCATGACCCCGGTGCCGGTGCGCTTGAGCGTGCCGGTCACCGTGATCGGCGGCTCGTGCGGCACCACCGATATTTTCACGGTGATGGCGTTGGTTTGCTCGTTATAGCTCACCAGCTCCATGCCGTTGCGTGTCGAGGTCGCCTTGCGGATCTCGATGCCTTCGCCGGTGGTGTATTTCTGAGCGGTGCCTCCGAGGCTCGAATAGGCCTCGATCAGGTCCGAGCCCAAATCTGGCACCCAGACCGTGCCGTCGTTGGCTTCGATCCGAAAATCGCTGCCGGCATAAGTGCCGCGCAGTTGCGTGGTTCCGACGCCGAGGTCGTTGCGGTACTCGATGGTATTCG
>JAYSFT010000265.1:0-3593 GCA_041913245.1 Rhodospirillaceae bacterium
CGCATCTTACGGAGCGGCGGAATTAGCCGTCCTTGTTGATCTTTTCAATCAGGTCTTTCAGCGTCTTCTCGGCCTGGTCGTTCGGCACCTGGCAGGTGCCGGCGGCCTGGTGGCCGCCGCCGCCGTACTTGAGGCAGAGTTCGCCGACGTTGGTCTTCGACGAGCGGTCGAAGATCGACTTGCCGATGGCGTAAACGGTGTTCTGCTTCTTGAGGCCCCACATCACATGGATCGAGATGTTGCTCTGGGGAAAGATCGCGTAGATCAGGAAGCGGTTGCAGGCCCAGATGGTGTCTTCGTCGCGCAGGTCGAGGATGACCAGATTTTTGTGCACCGTGGTGCAACGCTTGATCTGCTCTTTCGCTTTCGCCTCGTGCTCGACGTAAAGGTCCACGCGCTCGACCACGTCGGGCAGCATGAGGATGTCTTCCACCGGCATCAGCACGCACTTCTCGATCAGCTCCATCATCAGCTGATAGTTGGAGATGGTGAATTCACGGAAGCGGCCGAGACCGGTGCGCGCGTCCATGATGAAATTCATGAGATCCCACCCTTGCGGGTTCAGGACTTCGTCCTTGTTGAACTGGGCGGCGTCGCCCTTATCCACCGCCGCCATCAGGGAGTCGGAGATGCGCGGGAGCTTCTTCTTGCCGCCGTAATAGTCATAGACGACGCGGGCGGCCGAAGGCGCTTTCGGGTCGATGATGTGGTTGGCCTTCTTGCCGACGCGGATCGTCTCGCTCTCGTGATGATCGAAAGCCAGGTGCACGCCTTCCACGAAGGGAAGATTGGTCGTGATGTCGCGGTTCGTGATCTCAATCACGCCGTCCTGCATGTCTTTCGGGTGGACGAACTTGATTTCGTCGATCATCCCCAGTTCACGCATGATGGCGGCGCAGACCAGCCCGTCAAAGTCGCTGCGCGTGACAAGCCGATATTTCCCTGAGGACATCTAAAACTCCCCTCGACAAAAGTATTTCCCGGGCGAAAAGATAAACAGGCCGGGCATTTAAAACAACCCATGGTAAGCATGGGCCGGCCGGGCACGGAGGGATTTTTGACGATAGCGCGACGTAGGCTCGCCGGCGCCGCCGGCCTTTTGACCCTCATGATGTCGCTGAGCGCGTGCGGGACCGCCCCTTATGTGGACAGCCGCCGGGAAGCAGGACAGCGCGAACCGGTGGGAACATCGACCGCCGACACGGTGGCCATCTGCTACTCCAGCCAGAGCGCGACCCCCGAGGCGATTTATAAGCTCGCCGAGTCGGAGTGCGCCAAAACCGGACGCGCGCCGGAGCTGGCCGATCAGAGCGACTGGTCCTGCACGCTGTTCGCGCCCACCCGTATTTTTTACCGTTGTGTAGCGAAACCGTTGAAACCTTGACGCTTCCCCGCCGTTGTAGAGGCGTGCGGGGACGCGAGGTTGAAGATGGTTATGTTGCGTTCCAGCGTTGTCGCGCTGGCCATGGTCGTCAGTATCGCCGGCGCCGATGCGGTGCGGCAGGCCTTGTCTCCTTCGGAGAACGATCTGGCGAGACGGGCCTATTTCGCCTTCGAGAACGGTCAGGCGCCGGGCGCGCTGGAGGCCTATTCCGAGGCGATCCGGCGTCATCCGGCCAGCTATATGTCCTACTACCGCCGGGGCGTGACCCTGGCCGAACAAGGGCGGTTCGCGCCCGCCCTCGCCGACCTCGATACGGCGGTGCGCTTGAGTCCGTCGGTCAAAACGTCCAATGAACTGGGCCTTCGCGCCTGGAATTCGCTTCTGCCGGAAACACACGCGCTTCACACGGTCGTCCTGGTGCGGAGCGCGCGCGCCGATATCCTGCGCCAACTGAACAGGCCGCGCGACGCCATCGTCGACCTGGATGCGGCGATCGCGCTCGATCCGCGGCGCAGCGCGCTGTGGCAGAAACGCGGGCTGCTCCACATGGAGACCGGAAACACGAAAGCCGCCATCGCGGATTTCACGGCGCTGCTCGCGCGGCGCGACAACCCGCAATGGCGCTTTGCGCGCGGTCTCAGTCACTTCGTGAACAGCGATCTCGCGGATGCCGAAACGGATTTCACCAAGGCGGCGCAGATGGACCCGAAGAACCTCATCTACGCGCGCTGGCTGGCGAAAACCCAGAAGAAGCGCGGAATACCGATCTAGAGTCCGCTCGCCTAACCGGCGCGCTCCACCAGCTTCATCTTGATGTCCGCGATGGCCTTGGCGGGGTTCAAACCCTTCGGGCACGTCTGCGTGCAATTCATGATGGTGTGGCAGCGATAGAGGCGGAACGGATCCTCGAGATTGTCGAGGCGCTCACCGGTGGCTTCGTCGCGGCTGTCGTTGATCCAGCGGGCCGCCTGCAGAAGGATGGCGGGGCCGAGATAACGGTCGCCGTTCCACCAATAGCTGGGGCAGCTGGTCGAGCAGCAGAAGCACAGGATGCATTCCCACAAGCCGTCGAGCTTCTCGCGCTCCTCCGGCGACTGCAGGCGTTCGCTCGAGGACGGCGGCAGGGTTTCGGTCTTCATCCACGGCTCGATCGAGGCGTACTGCGCGTAGACGTGGGTAAGATCGGGCACGAGGTCCTTCACCACCGGCATGTGCGGCAGCGGGTAAACCTTCACCGTGCCGTTGCATTCGTCGATGGGCTTCAGACAGGCGAGGGTGTTGCCGCCGTCGATGTTCATCGAGCAGGAACCGCAGATGCCTTCACGGCAGGAGCGCCGCAACGCCAGCGTCTGGTCCATCTCGTCCTTGATCTTGAGGAGCCCGTCGAGGACCATCGGGCCGCAGGTGTCCAGGTCGACGTCATAGGAGTCGATGCGCGGCGTGGCGTCCTTGTCCGGGTCGTAGCGGTAAATATCGAACCGCTTCACGTTCTTCGCGCCGGACGGAGCGGCATGATGCTTGCCCTTGGCGGGGCGGGAATTCTTCGGAAGCGATAATTCAACCATGTGCCTGTTCCTTCTCGACTCTTCATCCGGTGCGCAGGCCTTGTCGGAAAACCGGATTCCACTTTTCCGGGCCGCGCACGGCGCCTAGTAAACGCGCGCCTTGGGCGGAATGTACTGAACTTCGTTCGTCAGCGTGTACTTGTGCACCGGACGGTAATCGAGCTTCACCTTATACTGATCGTCGACGTAGGCGATCGTGTGCTTGCTCCAGTTCTCGTCGTCGCGGTTCGGGAAGTCTTCGTGCGCGTGCGCGCCGCGGCTTTCATGGCGCGCTTCGGCGCCGGTGATGGTGGCGACCGCGCAGGTCATCAGGTTTTCAAGCTCGAGCGCTTCGATCAGGTCGGTGTTGAACACCAGCGAGCGGTCGCTGACCTTGATGTCCTTGATGGACGCGGCGATCTGGCCGAGTTTGCCGATGCCTTCCTGCAGGCTCTTGGTGGTGCGGAACACCGCCGCGTCGGTCTGCATCGTACGCTGCATGTTCTTGCGGATCTGCGCGGTGGTCATGGAGCCGCTCGCGTTGCGCAGGCGGTCGAGGCGCGACAGCGCGAGGTCCGACGCGCTCTTGGGCAGGGCGCGGTGCTTTTCGCCCTTCTTGACGATGTCCTTGGCGCGCAGGGCCGCGGCGCGGCCGAACACGACGA
>JAYSFT010000266.1:0-3591 GCA_041913245.1 Rhodospirillaceae bacterium
TAAGCGAAATTCGGGAATTGCAGCGTGCAGCTTGCAGCGTGGCCAAATATTACAGTTCACGCCGCGTCGCCCCGATGTCGCCCGGCCAAAAAATCGCCTAACCGCCTGTTATGCTTCTCGAATTCGCCACATGTCGCCCATGTCGCCCCCCGAAACATGGGTGCGGGCCAGATCGCCTCTGTGACGCCACGCGCGCCGGTGTATTGTCCCGGCCATGTTGGCCGGGGACTCTGAAACCGCGCCGCCGCCCGACGAGTCGGGCCGCGCCGCATCCAAACACGCGCTCGCGTTCATTTATCTCTTCGTCGTCCTGGATGTGCTGTCCTTCGGGCTGGTCATTCCTGTCTTCCCCAAACTGGTCGAGCAGTTCACCGGCAGCACCGCCGTCGCCGCCAGCGCGCTCGGCCTGTTCAGTTCAAGCTGGGCGCTGATGCAGTTCCTGTTCTCGCCGATGGCGGGCGTGCTGTCGGATCGTTTCGGCCGCCGTCCGGTGCTGCTCATTTCCTGCACGGGCCTGGGGCTCGATTTTCTTCTGATGGCGCTGGCGCCGACCCTGTGGTGGCTCTGGCTCGGCCGCATCGTTTCCGGCCTCACTATGGCCAGTTTCTCGACCTCCAGCGCCTACATCGCCGACGTCACGCCGCCGGAGAAACGCGCGAGCGCCTACGGCATGCTGGGCGCCGCCTTCGGCCTCGGTTTCATTCTCGGTCCCGCGCTCGGCGGCGCGCTCGCCAGCATCGACCTGCGCCTGCCGTTTTTCATCGCCGCCGGCGCCGCGCTCCTGAACGCGCTCTACGGCATCTTCGTGCTGCCGGAATCCCTGCCGCGCGAACGCCGCGCGGCCGCGTTCGCCTGGCGGCGCGCCAATCCCGTCGGCGCGCTCGTTCTTCTGCGCTCCAACACGCAGCTCACCGGCTTCGCCGCCGTGCACTTCTGCCTGACGCTGATGCACAACGTGTTTCCCAGCATCTTCGTGCTCTACGCGGGCATGCGTTACGGCTGGGGCGAAATGCAGATCGGTCTCGTCCTCGCCGGGGTCGGGGCGTGCAACATCATCGTCATGGGCGGCCTCGTGAAGCCGGTGGTGAAGCGCTTCGGCGAACGCGCCGCCATTCTCGCCGGGCTTTCGAGCGGCGCCGTCGGCGTGACGCTTTACGCTTTCGCGGATACGGGCGCGCTGTTCTGGTTCGCGGTTCCCTTCGCCGCGCTGATGAGCCTTCAGGCTCCGGCGATGCAAGGCATGATGACGCGCCTAGTTTCGCCGTCCGAGCAGGGCCTGCTGCAAGGCGCGACCTCCAGCATCAACGGCATCACCGGCATGATCGGACCGATCGTCTTCACCCAGGTCTTCGCCTATGCCATCGCGCCCGAACGGGCGGCGCCGTTCCCCGGCGCGCCGTTCCTGCTGGCGGGCATGATCCTGTGGTTCGCCCTCGGCCTCGCGGCCTGGGTGACACGTCCGCGCGAGGCCGAAGAGGCTGCGGCGGCCGCGGACGCGTGAACGGCTGCAACTTTCCGCCCGCGCCGCTCGTTCCTGACATCCCGCCGCCTGTGATTTATCGTATAGTGGGGCGGCTGACTGGCAGAGAGGCACCCCCGTATGACGTATCTCCGCACTGCTTTCCTGGCGCTCGCCTTGGCCTTCGGTTTTGTAACCGCGGCGCCGCCGCCGGTTCAGGCCGCGTCGGCCGCGAACATCAACAGGGACGCCGATCAGGCGCTCGCGACCCTCACCGCGAACCACGAGATCGCCTCGGCCATCGCCGCGAAAGCCAAAGCCGTGCTGATCTTCCCGAACATCGTCAAGGCCGGCTTCGGTTTCGGCGGAAGCTACGGTGAAGGCGTGCTGCGCGAGGGCGGCAAGAACGTGGCTTACTACAACTCCGTGTCCGGCTCTTTCGGTCTTCAAATCGGCGCGCAGACCTATGGCTACGTGGTCTTCCTGATGAACGACGGCGCGGTGAAATTCCTGCGTGAGTCGAAGGGCTGGGAAATCGGCGTCGGCCCCACGGTCGTCGTGGTCAATGAAGGCGTGGCGAAGAACCTCTCGTCCACCACCCTTCAAGACGACGCTTACGCCTTCATCTTCGGCCAGCAGGGCCTGATGGCCGGCGTGTCCATCGAAGGCTCCAAGGTCTCGCGCATCCAGCGCTGATCTATGCGCACCCGGCTAAAGAACGCTTTAGCCGGGCTGCCCGATTCTCCCCCAAACTCAAGCCGCCCGGCCAAATTTTGGTAATAATTTGCGCACGCCCTGGGCTAGGCTCATGCCCCGTCACATGCGTGACTGACCGCGTCATTTCAAAGGTGGGGACCGTAAATGACCAAATCTCTCGGCAGCAAAACTATGACGTCGCGTTTCGCGCTGGTCGCGGCGCTGGGCGCCGCGCTTTTCATGCGCGTTCCGGACGCGTCCGCGCGCGCCGTCGATATGGAACTCGCGAGTGTCGCGGAGCTGAAGGCCGCGATGGAAGCCGGCACGCTCACCGCCGAGAAACTCACCCAGCTCTGCCTTGAGCGCATCGCCGCCTATGACCGCGCCGGGCCGAAGCTGCACGCGGTCATGGCGCTCAATCCCAAGGCCGTCGAAATCGCGCGCGCGCTCGACGCCGAGCGGAAAGCCGGCAAGGTGCGCGGTCCCTTGCACGGTATTCCCGTGATCCTGAAGGACAATATCGACACCGTCGATATGCCCACGACCGGCGGTTCGGTCATGCTAGAGGGCAACATGGCGCCCGACGACGCCTTTCTGGTGAAGAAGCTGCGCGACGGCGGCGCGATCATTCTCGCCAAAGTGAACCTCGGCGAATTCGCCAACGGCTCGCAAAGCTCGCTGGGCGGCCAGTCTCTCAATCCTCATGACCTGACGCGTATCCCGGCCGGCTCCTCGGGCGGCACCGGCGTCGGCATCGCCGCCGGTTATGCGCCGGTCGGCATCGGCACGGACACGGGCGGTTCCATTCGTGGTCCCTCGTTCGTGAACGGGATCGTCGGCCTGAAACCGACGCACGGCCTCATCAGCCGTGACGGCATCATTCCGCTCGGCCTGTCCCTCGATACCGGCGGCCCCATGACCCGCAGCGTCTCCGACCTCGCCGTGGCGCTGGGTGTCATGACCGGCGTCGATGCCGCCGACGGCGCGACGAAAAAAAGCCAGGGCAGGTTCGAGACCGATTACACCAGGTTCCTGAACGCGGGCGCGCTCAAGGGCGCGCGCATCGGCGTCCTGCGCGACTTCAAGGGCGACGATCCCGACGTGGACTGGATTTTCGAGGCGTCATTGAAGGCCATGCAGAAGGCCGGGGCGACCCTGGTCGACGTGCGTTACCCGAAGTGGTTCCTGGATTCACAGACCCAGGCCACCTATTCGATCTTCCCGCCGGAGTTCCGCGCCCAGCTCGCCCAGTATCTGAAGACGACGGGCCCGAAGTATCCGAAGAGCGTCGAGGAGATGCTCGCGCGCGCCTACGAAATGCCCAGCATGGGTCAGGACGGCGCCGGCCCCAATCCGTTCCGCTGGAACAACTTCATCACCCGCGATCTCGCCATGGGCACGATGGACGATCCCGCCTACAAGGCCGCGGTCGACTA
>JAYSFT010000267.1:0-3575 GCA_041913245.1 Rhodospirillaceae bacterium
CTGGAACTATCTCAACGCCGCTGGCTATGTGTCCGATTAAACGCTCGATGCTCTAATTTCTGCTTATTGCTCAAATGCTTGAACCCGGTTCGTCACACCGGCCCTGGGCACCAAGTCGTAGCCGTTCCACAGTTGCCCGCCCGAGCCGGCGCGTAGCTGGAGGTTTCTCGCGATCTCCTCAGTGACGACGAACTTAAGGCGATTAACCTGCTATTGGCGCGGTGTCGCGCTGCTTGAACCAGGCCAGGATTTCAGAAAGGCAAATCGAGCCCGGAGAGTCCGCAGTCTGCATCCGGCCGAGGAGTTTCAGCCAGGCGTCCGGGGAGGCGTCGCGGGTGAACGCCTGAACCATCTCGAAGACCAACTCCTGGGGTGAGCAGCCCGTGGCGCGCTCGCGCTCGGCGAGGAAGCCTATGGCCGCCACGTCGTCCGCCGCGGCCAGGACGGCAAGGAGTTTTTGCCGATCCTCAAATTCCGCCAGGAGTTCGCCCAAGGTGTTCATGGGACGGCCGCCGTCTCAGGGGTCATGGAGACGCCTTCGATCACGGCCGCGGCCACCAGGCCCTCGATGAACCCCGCCACGTCCCGGCGCCAGGAGCGTTCGGAAAGAAACGAGGCGATCTGATCGCGGACATAGTCGAAAGGCAGGGTTTCGCCCAGGGCGCGGGCGTCGAGTTTGACGACGTGAACGCCGAAGCGCGTTCTGACCGGCGAGGAGGCGATCTGTCCTTCAGCGAGGGTGTCGAGCACCTTCTCGAATTCGGATACCAGTTCACCCCGCAGGATCTGCCCAAGGCGTCCGCCATTGGCGCGTGAGTCGCAGTCCGACTTTTCCTTTGCGAGGGCCTCGAAGCGCGCCGGGACCTGATTAAGTTCCGCGATCGTGGCCTCCGCACGCTGCGTTGCGGCTGCAAAGGCTCTCCCGTCATGCGGATGAGCCGCGAATAGAATATGGGAAGCTTCGAACAGATCGGGGCCGCGGAACCGCGCCGTGTTCGCCGCGTAATAGGCCCGGCATTCGTCTTCGCCGACTTCCGCAATCGGCACCGCGGCCTCCATGAGCGCGCGGATTCGCGCCTCGTCGTCGAGTTCGCGTTTGCCGGGGGCGACCATCTCGGGCTGTGCGACGACGCTGCGGCGGTTGGCCTCCTCGAGCAGCAAGGTCCTCACGATGATGGCCCGCGCCGCGGCCGTGAAGGCGTCGGCGGGCGTGGCGGCCGGATGGTGCTGCGCCTCCGCCGCAATCATTTGCGGCGGCAGAACCACACCATTGAGCTTGATGGGGCTGCGCGGGGCCACGGGTTAGCGCGCCCGGACGACCTGGTATCCGCGCCGGCCGAGGTACCAGATCGGCGCGCTCCAAATATGCACGAGGCGCGTGAAGGGGAAGATCAGGAATATCGTCATCCCAAGGACCAGGTGAACCTTGAAGATCGGCGCAACCGAGGCCGCGAAATCCGCGGCGCCCGCGCGGAAGGTGACGATATGCTGCGCCCAGCTCATGAGCAGGATCATCTCGCCGCCATCGAGATGATCGAGAGAGACGGCGATGGACGCGAGGCCCAGGGCGAGCTGCACGAAGAGGATCAGCAGAACGGCGATATCGCCGAACGACGACGTGGTCCGGATCCGCGCGTCAAACAGGCGCCGGTGCAGCAGCATGACGAGGCCGATCATGCAGAATGCGCCGGCCGTGCCGCCGACCACGATCGCCATCATCTGCTTGGCGCCGTGGGAAATCCCGACCGCATCGAAGAATGCCACCGGCGTCAGGAGACCGCCCATGTGCCCAAAGAAGATGACGAGAATGCCCATATGGAACAGGTTGCTTCCCCAAATGAGCTGACGCCGGCGCAAAAGCTGGCTCGACTGGCTGCGCCAGGAATACTGCTCGCGGTCGAACCGGATGACGCTGCCCGCCAGAAAGACCGTGAGACAGACGTAAGGATAGATCCCGAAGAGAAACATATTGGCCCAGTCTGTCATTTCCGTGCTCCTGAGGTTTGAGCGGGAAGAGAAGTCTCCATGCGCCGCACGATATCGGCCGCGCGGGGACATGCACCGTCGTTGCCGCCGTCGTGACCATGATCCGGTCCGAACCGGACCTCGGATTCTTCCCACGCACAGTCGAGCGCGTGGGTGTCATCGGGGTTTTCGGCAGGGGCCTCGCTCAAGGCGGCCAACGCGCCGGCGTCAGGCGCCGAATGACTGAGGGCTACGAGGGCGTCCATGACCGCGGCATAGGCGCTGTCGCGTTGGCGCAGGCGCTTCCCGAGTGCGGCCAGGATATGGTTGATGTCCGCCAGTGTCGCGCGCGCCTCCCGCGGCGCCAGCGTGGATAGAAATTCCAGGAACAGCGGAATGTAGTCGGGCAGTTCGTTGGCGGAAAGGTCGAGGCCGGCGCTGTGATAGCGTTCCAGGAGAGACACCATCGCTTGGCCGCGGTCGCGCGATTCGCCGTGCACATGCTCAAACAGGTGGAGCGACAGGGAGCGCGTGCGGTCGAACAAATCGACATAGCGCGACTGCGCTTCGAGAAGATCGGAGGCGCCGATATCGCGCAGGAGCGCCGCGACCGCTTCGGTGTGTTCGGCCGGCAGCAGGCGCTCCGTCTTCAGGGCGGCGATCAATTCCTCCGCGCCCGCCTGGTGGTCGGGGGTCGGGTAGCAGAGCGCGGCGCTGAGGATCTTGTAGGTGGCGATCATGTCAGCGCCCCGCCGGCTCGGGGATTTTGTGCTTCTTCGGCACGGAGAACAGATTGGCGCCGCTGACGCCGTCGGAGCAGCCGTTGCCGAAGGAAAAGCCGCAGCTTCCCTTGAGGTCCTGGGCGTTCTCGCTCGCTTCCCGGTGTGCGGTCGGGATCACAAAACGATCCTCGAAGTTCGCGATCGCCATATAGCGGTACATGTCCTCGATCTGGGCCGGCGAGAGTCCGACCCGGCTCGCCACGCCTTCGTTGACGACGCCGTCCACTGTTTTTGAGCGCATGAAGGCGCGCATGGCCATCATGCGTTCGAGCGCGAGCGCGACCGGCTCCTCCCGCCCGGCGGTGAGCATATTGGCAAGGTATTTGAGCGGGATCCGCAGCGACCGGACGTCCGGCATATCGCCTTCCAGGTCGATGTGGCCGTTTTCGGCCGCCGATTGGATGGGTGAAAGCGGCGGCACATACCAGACCATGGGAAGCGTGCGGTACTCCGGATGAAGCGGGAATGCGACACGCCATTCCATCGCCATCTTCCAGATCGGCGATTTTTTCGCGGCCTCGATCCAGGCGGGCGCGATTCCGTCGGCGGCGGCTTGGCGCTGGACCTTCGGATCGTGCGGGTCGAGGAAGATGGAAAGCTGAGTCTCGTAGAGATCGGCCTCGTCGGGAGTGGCCGCGACCTCCGCGATGCGGTCGGCGTCGTAGAGCACGACCCCGAGATAGCGGATTCGTCCGACGCAGGTTTCCGAGCAGACCGTCGGCTGACCGACCTCCAGGCGCGGGTAGCACATGATGCACTTCTCTGATTTGCCGGACTGCCAATTGTAATAGACCTTCTTGTAGGGGCAGCCGGAGACGCACATGCGCC
>JAYSFT010000268.1:0-3561 GCA_041913245.1 Rhodospirillaceae bacterium
GCACCATCGTCACCGGCCTGTTCGTCGCCATCTCGATGACCTCGGGCGGCGGCGCATGGGACAACGCCAAGAAGTACATCGAGGACGGTCACCACGGCGGCAAGGGCTCCGACGCCCACAAGGCCGCGGTCACCGGCGACACCGTCGGCGACCCGTACAAGGATACGGCGGGTCCCGCGGTCAACCCGATGATCAAGATCATCAACATCGTCGCGCTCCTCCTGCTGGCCGCCCTGGCCGCGCACTAAAAGAGCGAAGATGAAAAAACGAGAAGCCCGGACCCCAAAGGTCCGGGTTTTTTGTTTTCTGGTCCTTCCACCGTGCGCGCGGACTGTTACATGATCCGTTCGTTGTAAAAGTCCGTTGCAAAAGTCGGCTGGCCTCCCGTGAGGTTTTGCGATGTAGTGCGGGTCGCTTGGAACAACCGTCTCTCCGGCAACATGCGGATCGAATCGGTGTCGCGGAGGACTTAACGGGAGCGAGTGACGATGGCGCGTATTCTGGTCGGGATCGACGGTTCGAAAGGGGCCTTGAAGGCGTTGGACTATGTCGTGGCGCGCAAGCGCCGCGGCGAAAAGGTCGAAGTCCTGGCCCTGTACGCCCAGCCGCTGATCAAGGCCCACGGCCCGATCGTCACGCAGGCGATGGTCGGTGACTTCCAAACCCAGGAACGCGAAAAGGTGCTTTCCGCGCCGGGGCTCGCGACCCGCACGAAATTCCTGGACGCGGACGTCTATGTTGAAACCGGCGACCCCGCCGCGTGCATCATCGCCTTCGCCAAGAAGTCGAAGTGCACGGAAATCGTGATGGGCAGCCGCGGCCTCGGACGCTTGTCCGGATTGCTCCTCGGCTCCGTCGTCACCAAGGTCGTTCAGCTGGCCGCCGTGCCCGTGGTCGTGGTGAAGTAGCCGGCCGGGAGGAGGGAGCCCGCGCGCGCCGGTTCGGCGCGGCTCTCAAATCACCCCGAGCGCGCGCATCGCTTCGGCCACCCGAACGAAGCCGGCGATGTTCGCGCCGAGGACGTAGTCGCCCGGCGCTCCATACTCGTCGGCGGTCGCGGCGCAACAGTCGTGAATGTTGCGCATGATTTCCGCGAGGCGGGATTCCGTCTGCTCGAATGACCAGCTGTCGCGGGATGCATTCTGCTGCATCTCCAGCGCCGAGGTGGCCACCCCGCCGGCGTTGGCCGCCTTTCCCGGGGCGAACAGAACGCCGGCCTCTTGAAACAACCGGATCGCTTCCGGCGTCGAGGGCATGTTCGCGCCTTCGCCGACCGCCTTCACGCCGTTCTTGATCAACTCGCGGGCATCCTTGCCGGTGAGCTCGTTTTGCGTGGCGGACGGCATGGCGATATCGCAAGGAACGCTCCACACCGAGCCGCCTTCGATATAGTGGGCGCCTTGACCCCTTAACCGGGCGTATTCCGAAATTCGTTCCCGGCGGGTCTCCTTGATCTCTTTCACCAGGTCGAGATCGATGCCTTTTTCGTCGACGACATAGCCGTTCGAATCCGAACAGGCCACGATCGTCGCCCCCATTTGGAGAAGTTTTTCCATCGTGTAAATGGCGACATTTCCCGAGCCGGAAACGACCGCGCGCCGGCCGCTCACGCCCTGCTTCCTGGTGGCGAGCATACGCTCCACGAAATAGACGGCGCCGTAGCCTGTCGCTTCCCGGCGCGCGCGCGAGCCGCCGTAGACAAGGCCTTTGCCCGTGAGGACTCCGGCTTCGTAGCGATTGGTGAGACGTTTGTACTGCCCGAACATGAAGCCGATCTCGCGGCCGCCGACGCCGATATCGCCCGCCGGGACGTCGGTGTATTCGCCGATATGACGGTGGAGTTCGGTCATGAAGGACTGGCAGAATCTCATGATCTCGCCGTCCGAGCGGCCGCGGGGATTGAAATCCGAGCCGCCTTTTCCGCCGCCGATCGGCATGCCGGTGAGCGCGTTTTTAAACGTCTGCTCGAAACCGAGAAACTTGATGATGCCGAGATTGACCGAGGGATGGAAACGGATCCCGCCCTTGTAAGGCCCCAATGACGAATTGAACTGGACGCGAAATCCGCGATTGATCTGGACTTGCCCCTGATCGTCGACCCAGGGAACGCGAAAAATGATCTGCCGTTCAGGTTCGCAAATCCTTTCGATCAGCGCGTCGTTCGCGTAGTCCGGTTTTTTGGCGATGACGCGCCCGAGGCTCTCCAGCACTTCTTTGACGGCTTGATGGAACTCGTCTTCCCCGGCATTGCGGCGCAACACTTCATTGAGCACGGGCTGAAGCTTTTCATCGACGACCGACACCTTTGAGACCTCCCAAAAACACGACGCGCCGCGATCCACGTTTCACGGCGTTGCGCGGGGGATTACCTATTGCCCGGCCATCGAGTCAAACAAGATTCGGAAAAATCTCCTTGAACCGGCGGTCGCCGAGCCCAAGCGCACAAAAAATGTGCGGCGGCGTTCTCGAGAATCGCGCTGCTTTTATTTTGAGCGATCGGCGGCGGGTTCCGGATGCCGCTATACCGCTGCGCCTTGTAGGCGCCGCGCCGTCTTTTAAGGCGGCGTCCCGGCGGCGGGTTTGCCCGGCACATGCGTCGGCGCCGGTGTCGCGCCCCCGAGTTCGCCGGTATTGGTGCCCGGCGGCGGCGCGGGATCCGCGCCCGGCTGGCACATCGGCGAGTCCGCGGCGCGCTGCTCCTTGAGGAAGGCGATAACGTCGTTGCGGTCGTTCTCGTCGAACATTCCCGCGAATCCCATTTTCGTGCCCGGCAGATTCATGATCGGGAAGGTGAGAAAGTCGTGAAGGTGCGCCTCGTCCCACACGAAGTCGGACTCGCGCAGCGCATCCGAATAGGCGAAGCCCTCGACCGAAGCCGCCTTCCGGCCCACCACGCCGCAATGCGGCGGTCCCATCAAAGTCCGCTGCGCCGCGTGGCAGCCGGCGCATTCCTTGTACAGGGTCGCGCCCCGCACGGCGTCGCCGGCGCCCATCGCCGGGGCGGCGGCGGTTGCGCTCAGCAGGAGGGCGAACAGGGCGATCCGGTTTTTCGACATACGCACGACGAAGCCTTTGTGAAGTGACTGCATTTTGCCGGCTGCGACTCTGGCAGCGGCCCGGCTGCGGAGACAGTCTGGGGTACTACCTACGTATTTTCCACAAGTTTGGCACACCCTCCGCCGGCGTTAAACCAAAGCTGGATCACATGTTCTGGAGGGAAAATGTCCATCCGCGGTTTTCTCGGGTTTCTCGCGCTCCTCACCGGGCTGTTCACGGTCTCGGTCGCCGAGGCCGAGCAGCGTAAGTTCGAAATGGACATCCAGGAGGTGGAAGTCACCGTCGCCCCCGGGTTCAAGGCCAAGGTCTGGGCGTTCAACGGCCAGGTCCCCGGTCCGCTGATTCACGTCAAGGAGGGGGACAACGTCGAGGTCGTGGTGCACAACAAAAGCACGCAGGCCCACACCGTGCACTGGCACGGCGTCTATCAGTTCAAGAGTTGGGACTCGGACGGCACGCCCAACGTCACCCAGAAGAATATCCTGCCCGGCGAAAGCCACACCT
>JAYSFT010000269.1:0-3540 GCA_041913245.1 Rhodospirillaceae bacterium
ATGGCTCAAGCTGATATGACGGCGAACGGCGCGGCTGGCGTCGATAAGATGACTGCGGCGGACATGGCGCGCCGGGTGAAGATGATCCTGATCGGCTCGGCAGGGAACCTGGTCGAGTGGTACGACTTCTACGCCTACGCCGCGTTCGCGCTTTATTTTGCGCCGTCGTTTTTCCCGAACACGGACCCAGTGGTGCAGCAGTTGCAGGCGGCGCTGTTGTTCGCCTTCGGCTTCATCGTGCGTCCGATCGGCGGCTGGCTGTTCGGCCACTTCGCCGACCGTTACGGGCGCCGCACGGCGCTGACGAGCGCGGTGCTGATGATGTGCCTTGGCTCTCTGGTGATCGCGGTGACGCCGACCTATGCGCAGATCGGCATCTGGGCGCCGGTGCTTCTCGCGTTCGCGCGCGTGGTGCAGGGGTTGTCGCTGGGCGGCCAGTACGGCACCAGCGCGACCTATCTGTCGGAAGTGGCCCACCCCAACCACCGGGGCTTCTTCTCGAGTTTCCAGTACGTGACCCTGATCGGGGGCCAGTTGACCGCGATCTTCGTGCTCCTGATCCTGCAGAAGTTCTTCCTGTCGACGGAAGAGATCAAGGACTGGGGCTGGCGTATCCCGTTCTATATCGGCGGCGCTCTGGCGATCTTCACGGCGTTCATGCAGCGCCATCTGGATGAGACCGAACAGTTCGTCGAAGCCAAGAAGGCGGCGGAGAAGTCGGGCAAGAAGATCGGCGGTCTGCGCCAGCTTCTGAACTACCCGAAGGAAATCGCCATCGTCGTGGGCCTGACCATGGGCGGCACGACGGCCTTCTACACCTACACGACCTACATGCAGAAATACCTGAAGCTGTCGGTGGGTCTGAACGACGAGCAGACCACGATGGTCACGGCGGGCTCGCTGATCTTCGCGCTGTTCCTGCAGCCGGTGTATGGGGCCTTGTCGGACCGCATCGGGCGCCGCCCGCTGCTGATCTTCTTCGGCGTCGCGGGCACCTTGTTCACGATCCCGATCCTGACCACCCTGCAGACGGCCACCGGCCCGTGGCAGGCCTTCTTCCTGATCGCCTGCGCCTGGATCATCGTCTCGGGCTACACGTCGATCAACGCGGTGGTGAAGGCCGAACTGTTCCCGACGGCGGTGCGCGCCATCGGGGTGGGGCTGCCTTACGCCGTGACCGTGTCGGTCTTCGGCGGATCGGCCGAATCGGTCGCCCTTTTGTTCAAGTCACAGGGCCATGAGAGCTGGTTCTACTACTATTTGACGGGTATCATCGCGACTTCGCTCCTGGTGTACGTGTTCATGCGCGACACCGGTAAAAACTCCGCGATGAACCGCCACGAGTGAGGCCTTAAGTTGACGGGCATCATTGCCACCTCGCTCCCGGTGTACTTCTTTATAGGGGACACCGGTAAAAACCTTGCGATAAACCGGCATGAGTGAGGCGTTAAGGCGTTGAAAGCCCTATATTAAAAGAATGAAAATTGCACGATGGAGCCATTTCACTATATAATGGTTCTAAAGTAGTCCCCGCTCAGGCGGCGGCGTAAGTGGAGGTAGAGGTACCCGTGAGCTCTTATTTCAAAGGATCGGTTTCGGCCCTGTTGCGCGGTAGCGCCATCGCGGCCGTTTCGGCGTTCACCCTGGCAAGCTGTTCGGCGCCGCCGGCCGAAGGCGCGAAGGCCGCCGCCGCGAAGCCCGCGGCCGAAGCCGTCGCCAGCAAGGCCGCCGAGCCGGAAACCGCCGGTTCGGCCAAGCGCCTGCGCCTCCTGTCGCAGGAGCAGTATCTCAACACGCTCGCTTACGTGTTCGGCCCGGATGTGCGCCCCGATGCGTACTTCCCGCCGGCGCAGCGCACCGAAGGTCTCTTGAGCCTTGGCGCGGCGAAGGCCGGCGTGACGCAGACCCGCATGGAAATTTATCAGAAGGCCGCCCAGACGGTGTCCGCGCTGATCGTCGATCCGAAGCGCCGCGACTTCGTCATCACCTGTAAGCCGGCCGACGAGAAGAAGGCCGACCGCGCGTGCGCGACCAAGGTCGTCACGGAAGTCGGCCGTCTGATGAGCCGCCGTCCGCTCACCGCCGAGAAGCGCGAGGCGTTCGTCGAACAGGCCGTCAGCGCCGCCGACAAGCTGAACGACTTCTACGCGGGTATCGGCGTCGCGCTCGAAGCGATGCTGGTCAGCCCGAACGTGCTGTTTGTGACCGAGCGCTCCGAGCCGGATCCGAAGGCGCCCGGCCAGCAGCGTCTGGACTCCTATTCGCTCGCGACCCGTCTTTCGCTGTTCCTGTGGAACGCCGCGCCGGACGATCAGCTTCTGAAGGCCGCCGAAACCGGCGAAATCCTGACACCGAAGGGCCTCGCCAAGCAGGTCGACCGCATGCTCGCCAGCGCCCGCGTCGATCAGGGCGTGCGCGCGTTCTTCGACGACATGTTCGCCTTCGACACGTTCAACGCGCTGTCGAAGGATACCGCCATCTATCCGACGTTCACCGGTCAGGCGCTGCAGGACGCCCGCGAGGAAACCCTGCGCGTGGTGGTCGATCATCTGATCCGTCAGAACGGCGATTACCGCGACCTGTACACGACCCGTGAAACCTTCATCTCGCCGGCGCTCGCGGCCATCTACAAGCTGCCGGCTCCGCCGACGTGGACCCGCTATGAGTTCCCGGAAGGCAGCCAGCGCGCGGGCATCGTCACGCACATCAGCTTCCTGGCGACGCACTCGCACCCGGCCCGCACGTCGGCGACGTTGCGCGGCAAGGCCATGCGTGAACTCCTGCTGTGCCAGCCGGTTCCGGCCCCGCCGGCCAACGTCGACTTCTCGCTCGTGGAAAATCCGCCTCCGGGCCTGCGCACCACGCGCGACCGCGTCGGCGTCCACCTGGAAAACCCGGTGTGCGCCGGCTGCCACAAGATCACCGACCCGATGGGCCTCGCGCTGGAGAACTTCGACGGCGAAGGCAGTTTTCGCCTCACCGAAAAGGGCGCGGTGATCGACGCCAGCGGTCAGTTGGACGGCAAGGCGTTCAAGGATGTCGCCGGCCTCGGCCAGGCGCTGCACGACCATCCGGCCATTCCGTCATGCCTCGTGAAGCGCGCCTACAGTTACGCGACCGGCTCGCCGACGACCAACGCCGACCGTCCGCTGCTGACCTACTTCAACACGCGCTTCAGCGAACAAGGTTACCGGATGCCGGACCTGATGCGCACGATCGCCCTCAGCAACGCGTTTTCGCACGTCATCGACACTCAGAGCACTCCGGACGGAAAGGCGGCGGATGCGTCGTCCAAGTCGTCCGCCTCGGCTTCGAATTAGGAATAGGGAGAAGGTAAAATGACTCAGTTCAATAGACGTCGTGTCCTCCGCGGCATGCTTGGCGGCAGCGCGGTCACCGTGGGTTTGCCTCTCCTGAACGTTTTCCTGAACGGAAACGGCAATGCCATGGCCGACGGCACCTCGATGCCGCTGCGCTTCGGCACCTGGTTCTGGGGCCTGGGCATGAGCAAGTCGATCTTCGTGCCCAAGCAGACCGGCG
>JAYSFT010000270.1:0-3249 GCA_041913245.1 Rhodospirillaceae bacterium
CCGCAGAAGGTGAAGGAATTCCTCGCCCACAAGATCACCTCCAACGTGCGTGAGCTGGAAGGCGCCTTGACCCGCCTTGTGGCCCACGCCCAGCTGGTGGGCGGTTCTCTCTCGCTCGAAACCACCCAGGAACTGCTCCAGGACCTGCTCCGTGCCCACGACCGCCGCCTGACGATGGAAGAAATTCAGAAGCGCGTGGCCGAGCATTTCAAGATTCGCGTGTCCGACATGAGCTCGGCGCGCCGCTCCCGCGCGGTGGCCCGTCCCCGCCAGGTGGCCATGTATCTGTCCAAGCAGCTCACCTCTCGCTCGCTCCCGGAAATCGGGCGCGCTTTCGGCGGCCGCGATCACACCACGGTCATCCATGCCGTGCGCAAGATCGAGGAACTGGTGAAGCTGGACACGGCGTTCGCCGAGGACGTCGAGCTGCTTACCCGGATGCTCGAGAGCTAGGCCGCCCGGCGCTTCTCGGCGCGGAATTCCAAAAAAATTAACGGCCTTTTTCGGGGTGCCTCCTGCACCCCGAAAAGCTATCGCATCACCTTCCCTAGTATGTCTAATATGTCGGTCCTGCGTTTAGTAGGACCGGGGATTCCGGGCGGTCCGGACTTCAAAAAAGAACGATTTTACGAACATGAAACTCATCATCGAGCGTGCGGCTCTCTTGAAGTCGCTGGGTCACGTCCAAAGCGTTGTCGAGCGGCGCAACACCATCCCCATTCTCTCGAATGTCCGGATCGACGCCGGCAAGGGGCAGCTGGCCCTGAACGCCACCGACATGGACATCGAGATCGTGGAAGCCACGGCCGCCGAAGTGGGCAAGCCCGGCGCCACCACCGCGCCCGCGCACACGCTGTACGACATCGTCCGTAAGCTGCCCGAGGGCGCGCAGATCGAAATCGCGACCACCGGCGACGGCGGCCAGATCGCCCTGTCCGCGGGCCGCTCGCGCTTCAACCTCGCCTGCCTGCCGGTCGAGGATTTTCCCGCGCTTACCGGCGGTGATTTCAGCCACACCTTCAGCCTCGCCGCCGCCGACCTGCGCAGCCTGGTCGACCGCACGCGCTTTGCCATCTCGACGGAAGAAACGCGCTACTACCTGAACGGGATCTACCTGCACGCCGCCAAAAGCGACGGCGTCGCCGTGCTGCGCGCCGTGGCCACCGACGGCCACCGCCTCGCGCGCGTCGAGCTGCCGCTGCCGCAGGGCGCGGCCGGCATGCCGGGCATCATCGTGCCGCGCAAGGCCGTCATCGAAGTGCGCAAGCTGATCGACGAGACGGAAAGCGAGATCACGATTTCCCTCTCCGATTCCAAGATCCGTTTCGCCTTCGACAATGTGTCGTTGACCTCGAAGCTCATCGACGGGACCTTCCCCGATTACGAGCGTGTGATCCCCACCGGCAACGACAAGGTGCTCGAAGCCGAGCGCAAGCCGCTGTTCGACGCCGTCGACCGCGTCTCGGCGATCAGCTCGGAAAAATCCCGCTCGATCAAAATGCAGTGCGAGAAGGGGCTCATCACCCTGTCCGCCTCCAGCCCCGAAGCGGGCAGCGCGGTGGAAGAAGTCGAAGCCACCTACGCGGCCGGTCATCTCGAGATCGGCTTCAACTCGCGGTATCTCCTGGAAATCCTCGGTCAGATCGAAGGCGACGCCGCGCGCTTCACCATGGCGGACGCGGCTTCGCCGACCCTGATTCGCGACGTGGCCGACGGCTCGGCCATGTACGTGCTCATGCCGATGCGGGTGTGAGAGCTTTAGCGACGCAATTTCCAGCTGCGCCGGCGGTCCCGGTGTCTTCCGCGCATGTTTTGGCGCCGGGGACCATGCATCAGGTTTTCATTTCGCGTCTGACCCTTACGGATTTTCGCAATTACGCCCGGTTGCGGCTGGAGGTCGGGGCGGGTTCCGTGGTGCTCACCGGCACCAACGGTGCCGGTAAAACCAACCTTCTTGAAGCCATCTCCTTCCTCGCCCCCGGCCGGGGCCTGCGCGGCGCCAGGCTGTCCCAGGTCGGCCGCCAAGGTCAGACGGGAAGCTGGGGCGTGAACGCGGTCCTCAGCGGCCCGGACGGCCTCACGGAAATCGGCACCGGCCTGACCGCGGCCGCCCCGGAGCGCCGGGCCGTGCAGATCAACGGCCATCCGGCCAAGGGCGGGGCTGCCATCGCTCGCCAGGTCGGCGTGGTCTGGCTCACGCCCGCGATGGACCGGCTGTTTCTCGACGGGCCGGCTTCGCGCCGCAAGTTCCTCGACCGCCTCGTCACGGCGTTCGATGCCGACCAGGCCGGGCGCATCGCCGCCTACGATCACGCCCATCGCCAACGCTCCCGTTTGCTGCGCGAAGAGGGCGGCGACGCCGCCTGGTTCGCCGCGCTCGAGGACACCATGGCCCGCCATGGGGTCGCGTTAGCCGCCGCGCGCGCCGATCTGGTCGCGCGTCTGTCGCGGGCTTTGGCCGCATCCGCAGGGCCGTTCCCGGCCGCGAGCCTCAAACTCGTCGGCGCGGTGGACGGCTGGCTGGCCGAAATGCCCGCCGTGGATGCCGAGGACAAGATGCGCGCGAGCCTGTGGGACGAGCGTCGCGGCATCCTCGGGGCCGGCGCCGGCCCGCACCGCTCGGACCTCGGCGTCGCGATGATCGCAACCGGCCATCCGTCCCATGGCCAGCCGGCCGCCCTGTGTTCGACCGGCGAGCAGAAGGCCCTTTTGATCTCCATCGTGCTTGCCCATGCGCGTCTTCAGCGCGAAAAACGCGGCTGCGCGCCGGTGCTGCTGCTCGATGAAATCGCCGCCCATCTGGACGCCGGGCGCCGGGCGGCGCTGTTCGCCGAATTGGGGTCCTTGGGCGCCCAGGCCTGGATGACCGGCACCGACGGCGCATTGTTCGCGGAGGTGGGCGAATCAGCCCAGTTTTTCAATGTCGATCATGGCGCGGTTACGGTCTCGAAGGTGCGTCAGTAAGGGTGCATTTCGGTCCGCGATTCCCTATATTCAGTCCATCAAAAAACGACCCAAAAAAACCTCATCAGAGTCCTCATGAATCCTCCGCCCGGCAGTCCAGAAAAGGCCCTCAAAGACGACGGCACCGCCGTCGTCGAGAAGGCATACGACTCTGAGTCCATTAAGGTCCTGAAAGGCCTCGACGCCGTGCGCAAGCGCCCCGGCATGTACATCGGCGACACCGATGACGGCTCGGGTTTGCACCACATGGTTTATGAAGTCGTCGACAACGCCATCGACGAATCA
>JAYSFT010000270.1:3259-3528 GCA_041913245.1 Rhodospirillaceae bacterium
CTGCACGGTGCGCGACAACGGCCGCGGCATCCCCGTCGACATCCACAAGGAAGAGGGCGTCTCGGCGGCAGAGGTCATCATGACCCAGCTCCATGCCGGCGGAAAATTCGACCAGAACTCTTACAAGGTTTCCGGCGGTTTGCACGGCGTCGGCGTCTCGGTCGTGAACGCGCTGTCCTCGCGCCTCGATCTGCGCGTCTGGCGCGGCGGCAAGGAGTATTTCATGCGCTTCAAGCACGGCGAGGCGGAAGCCCCGCTGAAGGAAGTCG
>JAYSFT010000271.1:0-3511 GCA_041913245.1 Rhodospirillaceae bacterium
GCTACATGTCCCGGTTCGAGCTGTACCACTTCCTCGACGAGGAAGAAGGCGAAGTCGAGCTGTTCAACGGCCGCCTCGATCTTGCCAAGGCGACCGAGGCTTTGACCCTTCTCGTCGGCGGCCGCGCCATCGACGCGGTGTTCATCTGCGGTCCCGGTCCGATGATGACCGCCGCCGAGGAAGCCGTGAAGAAACACGGCATCGCGCCCGAGAAAATCATGATCGAGCGCTTCACCACCGACGGCCTGCCGGCGCCCGCGCAGGATCCGTCCGTCGCGGCGCTGCAGAAAAAGGCGCAAGGCTCGAAGGTACAGGTGCGCATCGACGGCCGTCTGCGCACGCTGGCGTACGACGCCGCCAAGGGCAGCATCCTCGAAAACGCGCGCGCGGCGGGTTTGCCGGCACCCTTCGCCTGCAAGGCCGGCGTGTGCGCGACCTGCAAGGCGAAGGTGGTCGAAGGCGAAGTGCGGATGAAGACCAACTACGGTCTCGCGCCCGAAGACCTCGCGCAGGGCTTCGTGCTCACCTGCCAGGCGTTCCCGGTGTCCGATAAGGTCGTGCTGGACTACGACGTCTAATCTTTTGGCGCGTGGCCTTCTCGGAAAATCGGAAGACCACTTTTTCGGGCCACGCGCTTAGCGGCGCGTCTTCTTGGACGGCACCGGCAGGGTCTTGAGCCCGCCGATCATCAGATCGCTCATCAGCTCGGAAATGGAATCCACCGAGGCCGGCCCCTTGGGATCGAACCAGGTGTGGGTCCAATTGAGCATGCCGTAGAACAGCATCGCCGCGGGGCGCAGCAGTTCCGGCCGCGCCTTGAGCTGAGGCTGTATCTCCGCGACCAGATCGACCACCAGCTGGATCAGGCGGCGCTGACGCCCGACGATGATGTCGCGGCGGTTGGGCGGCAGGTGATAAAGCTCGTTGATCAGCACCTTGTGCCGCGCCGCGGCGCCGACATACAGATGCATGAAGGCGTGGATCAGCGCGTTGAGCTTGTCCGAGGCGCCGGCGCCGTCCATGGCCGCGATGCCCGAGGCGGCGTTGCTCAGGGTCTTGATATGCGAGTCCATGGCTTCGAAGAGGATGTCCTCCTTCGAAGGGAAGTAGTGATAGATGAGCGACTTCGAAGTCTTGCAGGCGCTGGCGAGATCGGCCACCGAGGCGCCCAGAAAGCCCTTTTCCGCATAGAGCTGGAGGGCGCGTTCAATAATGAACTCGCGCCGGTCATTGAAATCTGACGCCTGCGTACGTGCCATCTCAAGAAGCCCCCTGGCGGGGATTCGTAGGCTATCTGACCCGAGGGTTCAACCCTGGGAAAGAAAGTTACGAGGACCGCTTCAAGTCCGTGAGCGGAACATAGCCGGCGGAACGCCGGGGGCGGTCCGGTTCAACCGCGGCAAGGGGTGCGACTTCGCGCATGGTGGCGCGGCTCTGCTTGGCGAGGGTTTGGTATTCGACCGTCCCCTGGGCCTTCCAGGCGATCTCCTGAGGCGTGAGCGGGCGGATGATCTTTGCGGGAATTCCAGCCGCGAGCATGCGCGCAGGAATCTCGAAGCTGGCCTTCACGAAACTGGCGGCGGCGACGAAAGCCTCCTCGCCGACGACCGCGCGGTCCATCACCACGGCGTTCATGCCCACCAGCGCGTTCCGTTTCACCAGGCATCCGTGCAGGATCGCGCCGTGGCCGATATGGCCGTTCACCTCCACGCGCGCTTCGGCGCCTGGGAAGGAATGCATCACGCAATTATCCTGGATGTTCGAGCCTTCTTCGAGGGTCACGGTGCCGAAATCGCCGCGCAAGGAGGCTCCGGGGCCGACGTAGACACCCGCACCGACGATCACGTCGCCGATCAGAACGGCCGTCGGATGAACGAAGGCCGCCGGATCGACGACAGGCGTGAAGTTCTCGAACGCATAGATCGGCATGAGAAACCTGAACTAGTCGGCGCTGCTCCAGCCCTCGATGACGTCCACCCACTTCTTGAGGAAGGTGTTGGTCTGATGGCCGTCGATCACGCGGTGGTCGATGGTCAGCGAGACGTAGGCCATCGGGCGGATCTGGATTGTATCCTGTCCGTCGACCTCGCGCACCACCACCCGCTTCTCCAGCTTGCCGATGCCGAGGATGGCCGACTGCGGCTGGTTGATGATGATCGGGGCGGCCAGAAGGCTGCCCGACACCCCGTGGTTGGAGATGGTGAAGGTGCCGCCGGAAACGTCGGCGCGCTGCAACTTGCCGGCGCGCGCGCGGGCGGTGAGGTCGGCGAGCTGACGCGAGATGCCGTTCAAGGACAGCGTCTGCGCCTTGTGGATCACCGGTACGACCAGGCCTTCGTCACCGAGCGCCGTGCCGACACCGATGTTGATGTCGTCGAAGACCTCGACGGCATCCGCATGCCAGCGGCTGTTGATGACCGGCACGGCCTGCAAGGCCGCGACGCAAGCCGCGACGACGTAGGCGGTGTAGGTGAGGTTCGCGTAGTCCGCGCCGCCCTTGGCCTTCTTCTTCTTGCGGTCCGCGATGATGGCGCTGAAATCGACTTCGAACACGGCCGTGACATGCGGCGCGGTCGCGACGCTGTGGGCCATATGCTCGGCGATGGCGCGGCGGATGTTGGTGTGCGGGATCAGGCGGCCGCCGGCGGTCGGCGTGCCTTGCGGCTTGGCGGCGGACGCGGCCACGCGCGCCGGCGCGGCCTTGGCGGCGCCGCTTTGCACATAAGCGAGCACATCGGTGTGGGTGACACGGCCGCCGCGACCGGTGCCCTGGATGTCCTTCGGATCGACATTGTGCTCGGCGATCAGGCGGCGGACGGTCGGCGACAGGCCGAGCGCGGGACCGGTCTCGCCGCTGGGAGCGCGGTCACGCGGCGCGAGCGGCGCCGGCGGAGACTTGGCGCCAGAGACGGCGGCAGCCGCGGGCGCCGGCGCGGCGGCGGCCTTGGGCGCGCCGGACGAAATGCGTCCGATCAGCGCGCCGGGACTGACGTCGGACCCGACCGCGATGGGCAGATGTTCGAGCGCGCCGGCAACCGGGGCGACGATTTCCATCGTGACCTTGTCGGTCTCGAGTTCCGCCACCGGCTCGTCCGCCTTCACCTGCGCACCGGCGGCCTTGAGCCAGCCCTTGAACTTGAAGCGCGTGCCTTCGGTCTGTTCGGAAGGAACGATGATATCGGTCATGGCGCCCTCCCCTAGAACGTCACGAGATCGACGATGGCGTCGCGGATCGTCTCGACGCCCGGAACGGCGGCTTGCAGCAGCACCGGATTATAGGGGCTCGGGATATCGGGCATGGTGAGCCGCTCGGGCGGCGCGTCGAGATCGAGGAAACATTCGCGGCTGACGACCGCAAGGATTTCCGCGCCGAAACCGGCGGTGGCGTTGTCTTCGTGCACGACCAGGCAGCGCCTGGTCTTGCGCACGGACTCGAGCACCGCGTCCTTGTCCCACGGCATCAGCGTGCGCAGATCGATCACGTCGGCGGTATAACCCGACGCCTTCGCGG
>JAYSFT010000272.1:0-3486 GCA_041913245.1 Rhodospirillaceae bacterium
GAATGCTCTCGAAGAAAAAGACCGAGCCGTTGCTTTCCAGGATCGCGACATGTCCCGTGGCGGTGGCGATGTCGGCGCGCCGGTCGTAGACGATCTTGTCGGCGAGCATGAGCAGGCTGCCGCGCTGGATCTCGACCGCGCCGGTGGCGGTGACGAGGTTGCCGGTCTCGTCGGTCACGAGTTCGTCGGCGAGCAGCAGGGTGCTGTCCTCACTCGCCGCACTCGGTTCCGTGCCGTCGAGCTCCGCCGCGCGGACGTTGCGCGCCGACAGAAGGCCGAAGGCCAGGCCCATCGCCGTCACGACATGCAGGGCGCCGCGCAGCCGGCGGAGGGAAGGCAGGGGGATCGTCATACGGCGTTAAGCGGTCCTGGTACGGAACGAAGCGGGCCGCCGCCACTGCGGCGCCAGAAGGATATACAGGGCCACCGGTATCGGGAGCAACGCTACAGCATACATGGCCGGTATGTAGGCAATATCCTTCGACGCAAGGCTCATGACCCCGAGGGCCGCGGCCTGCAAGGCCACGACCACCGCGACGGCCCCGACCATGCGCAGGCTCTGCCCCTTGCGGTCGAAAGGACCCGTGAGCAGGAAGACAAGGCCGATCAATGTGAAGGCGACGGCCCCGGTCGGCCCGACGACGCGCTGGTGGCCTTCGGCGCGCATGCGCACGACATTGGCCGGCGAGATGCCGTCGGCTTCGGTGAGGCTGAAAAGTTCGCGGGTCGGACGTTCGCGGATGTCGGCATAACGGTCGTCGCCGCCCCCGCCCACACCGCGGAAGTCGAGGGTATAGCTGTCGAAATAAAGCACCGAGAGATTGCCCGTGCCGCGGCGCAGCTCCTGGCGGCTGCCGTTGTAGAGCACGACGCTGGATCCTTCGGCGCCGCCGAGCGCGCCGCGTTCGGCCATCAAGGTCGTCGAACGCTCGGGATCGCGCGTATCGTGCACCATGACCCCGATCAGGTCGCCGTTCTTGTCGCGGCCGCGCACATACACGGTCAAGCTCTCGCTGATTTGATTGAACGTGCCGTCACGCAGCAGCACTTGGGACACGTCGCTGCGGATGGTCCATTGCAGCTCCTTGAAGGAGCGCATGGTCTCGGGAACCAGGTACAGCGTGAAGAACAGTCCCATGACAAGCGCCGCCGCCGCGCACAGCAGCGCGGGCGCCGCGATGCGCATGCGGCTCATGCCGGCGGCTTGCGCGACCACCAGTTCACGGTCGAGCGACAGCTTGCTGTAAACAAACAGCACGACGAAGAACAGCGCGGCGGGCAGGATGACCGACAGGAACCACGGCAACAGCAGAACCGTCAGCTTCAGCCAGGCGCCGAGCGCCAGGCCCTTGTTGACGATGAATTGCAGGAATTGCAGCGACTGCGTCAGCCACACGAGAAACGCGAGCGCCACGCTGACAAAGCTGGTGCCAACGATCAATTGCCGGAAAATGTACCAGGTGATGCCGGACATCGCGCCTCGCCGTTTCGCCGGCGACTATACCCCTGCACCTTACGCGGGAACCAGCGCAGTCTCGGCGCCGCGCGAGGTCCCAAAAAATATCGCGTGACAACGAAACGTTTTGCCGCGCGAAGCGTCTATCATTAAAATGCCTTTATGCGCCTGGGTTGGGCGGGAGGGGGAGGCTGCACATGAAAATCGGCGTGAAAATCGGCACGAAAATCGGATTGATGCGCGCCGTCATCGGCATGGCCGCCGTCTGCGGAGCCGCCGGCGCGGCGCTTCCGGTCCGGGCCGGCGACCTGTCGGCCTGCATGACCGCGCAGGAAGCCCGGGCCTTCAGCCTAAGGCATCTGCAAAGCCGCCTCATGGTCGCGGGCCTCGCCTGCAATCAGCGCGACGCCTACAATAATTTTGTCGAGGAATTTCGTCCGCCGCTCGCCGACGCGGGCGCCGACTTCATCGGCTACTTCCAGCGCACCGGCGGCGGCCAGACCGCCTTGAACCGCCATGTCACCGAGCTCGCGAATGTCGCGGGCCTGCAGCGCGCCTCCGATCCGCAGGCGTTCTGCGAAGAGACCTGGAGCATGTTCCTGCTTCTCGACGAAGAGCCGTCCGCACTCGAAGCCCAGGCCGTCGCGCACCTGATGAAGGATGCGGGGGCGCCGGCGCTATGCGCCGCACCGCCGCCGCGTCCGGCGATCCCCGAAGCAGGCGCCGTCGTGAAGGCCGCCGTTGAAATGCCGGCCTACACGGTCGACTGATTTTCGCGCGTTGAAATAAAAAACGCCAGCCTGACGGCGTCGGCGTTTTTCTTTTCAGAAGCGAGATATGCGTAAAGCCGTTATGGCGCTCCGAAAGCGTAGCGCACCCCGACCATGAGGTTGTGACTTTGCATATCCACGCCTACGACGCGCGCTTGCGCAGGAATGGTGTTGAATTCGTTATCGTTGGAGCCGATGAAGCGATAGTCCACAAACCAGTTGGTCTGCGCATTAATCGGCATCTCGAAGCCGACAATGGCCTGCCACTGAAGCTTCTTGGCCGAATCGCTGTAAACCGGAGAGGTCGGTGTCTTGACGCTGTGCCACCTGTTGTTCGAAAGACCGATCCCGCCGCCGATGTATGGATAGAAGTTTGTGCCCATGCCAACGTCGAACAGCAAATTCGCCATCAAAGCCAGGGACGACTGCCGTCCCTCTGCATCTTCAACGGCTACGTTATCGAGGCTAGCGCTCCGGTGAGAGACTTCGATCTCAGTGCGTATGGAATCGTTCCAGCGATAGCCGGCCGATGCCGCGACGGCATAACCGAGACGGAAATTAACGTCGCTTTCGCCCGCCCATGTTCCGGGAGGGGCTTCGTAGTCGAAGGCGGACTTCGTGGCCATGTGCAGCCCGGCGCCGATACCGGCGTAGGGGCCGTTTTCGGCGGCATGGGCATTACCCGCGACCGCAAGCCCGAGGCCCAGGGCGAGAATAGTCTTTTTCATCACGGCTCCTTGTAGGCCCGTAAGGGCCAGAAAACATCACACGCGAACACAACTATGACGATAAGCAAACCTTATCGCCCCGTTTTGGTGTTTTTTCGGTTAAAGGAGGTGCGTGCGGGTCCCAAGATGCCTGCGTTACTCGACCACTTTGCCCGGATTCATCAGGTTCTGCGGATCGATGGCGTGTTTCAGCCGGCGCATCAGGTCGAGTTCCACCGGGTCCTTATAGCGCTTCATCTCGTCGACCTTGAGACGGCCGATGCCGTGCTCGGCGGAGATCGAACCGTTCATGCTAACCACGAGGTCATGGACGATGCGGTTCATCTCGGCCCATTGGGCGAGATACGTCGCCTTATCGGCGCCCGGCGGCTGCGAGATATTGAAGTGGATATTGCCGTCGCCGAGATGGCCGAACGGCACGGGACGCGCGCCGGGGAAGTGTTTGGCGATCAGGTCCATGCCTTGCGCGATGAAGGACGGCACCAGCGACACCGGCACGGCGACGTCGTGTTTGATGCTGCCGCCTTCGTGC
>JAYSFT010000273.1:0-3473 GCA_041913245.1 Rhodospirillaceae bacterium
CGCCGATCCCGGCGGGTGAGCGCCTGGCCTTCCGCTTCCGCTTCCGCTGGCCGGCCCTCGCGCGCGGCACTTACACGCTGACGGTGGGCTTCGCGGACGGCACCATGGAAAACCATATCCAGCGCCATTGGATCCACGATGCGGTGATCTTCGAGGTGCTGTCGAGCTCGGCGCGCCTCGCCATGGTCGGCGTGCAGCTGCGCCGCGTGCTGGCCGATCGCAATCCGCCGGAGTAGCTATCCGCGCACCAATGACGTTCTCCTCAGGAACGCCAGCGGATTCCAACTGATCCAACGGCCCGCGTTTGCGGCGGGCGAACGTCCCGCGCGGATCTCGCGCCGCGACCGCAGGAATTCGCCCGTGCGCGACATTCCTTCCCACAGTCCTTTCATGCGCGCCGATCCGGGATGCCGCAAGGCGCCAAGGACTTGCAGCAGGGCAAAACCCGGCAACGCGAAGCACATGAGGGTGAAGGGCATGTTCTTCACCAGCACCCACCACTGATTTCGCGCGATCAGGAACGAGGCGAAATCCGAAAGGCCCTCGAAACTGGCGCCCCCCACATGCGCCACCACCGCCGTGGGGACGACTGCGCACTCCGCGCCCGCGAGCCGCAGGCGGAAGGCCACATCCACGTCTTCGTAAAAACAGAAAAATCGCGCATCGAAACCGCCGATGCGGCGCAGGATATCCGTACGGTACAGCGCGGCTGCGGCGCAGACGCCAAAACTGTAGGCCAACTCACCCGCCACCGGCGGACGCGTCACGCCGCGCCAGGCCTGACCCGTGATGAGATAGTGATCGCCAAAGCCATCGACGTGAGCGCGGTCGCCGGCGCTCAGTTGAAGCGAGCCAAAGGCCGCGACGTTCGGGTAGCAGCTTTCAGCGCGAAGCAGCGTCGCCAGCCAGTCGGGTTCGGGGAAGGCGTCGGGATTGAGGGCCGCGAGGAGCGGCGTTTCACAGGCCGCGAGCGCGGCGTTCATGCCGCCGGCGAAACCCAGATTATCCTCCATCTCGCGGTAGTCGAGGGGGAAAGGCAGGCCTTTCACCAGCGCGGCGGGCCGTTCGCGCGAGGCGTTGTCGATCAGGAGGACGCGGAAATTCTTCTCGGTCTGGACCGCGAGAGCGGCGAAGCAGCGCGCGAGGGTCGCGCTGGAATTATAACTTATGATCGCGATCGTAACGCGCGGCTGCATGTCAGGGATTCGGGTTCTCGACAACCTGAATCAAATATTCGCCGTAACCGCTTTTCCTGAGATTCTCGGCGAGCGTGAGCATCTGCGCCTTGTCGATCCATCCGTTGGCGAAGGCGATTTCCTCGGGCACGCAGATCCGCTGGCCCTGACGCTTCTCGATGGTCTGCACGAAGCTCGACGCTTCCACCAGGCTGTCGTAGGTGCCGGTGTCGAACCAGGCGAAGCCGCGCCCCAAACGTTCGACGTTGAGGCCGCCGCGTTCGAGGTAAACGCGGTTCACATCCGTGATCTCGAGTTCGCCGCGGGGGGACGGTTTCAGGCTCGCCGCGATATCCACCACGTCGTTGTCATAGAAATAAAGGCCGGTGACCGCCCAGGTGGACTTGGGAGCCTTGGGCTTTTCTTCGATGGAGTTGGCGCGCCCCTCGGCATCGAACGCGACAATCCCATATCTCTCGGGATCGCGCACATGATAGCCGAACACCGTCGCGCCCTTGCCGCGCGCCGACGCGGCTCTTAGTTTCTCGGTCAGGCCGTGGCCGTAGAAGATATTGTCGCCGAGAACGAGCGCGCAGCTCGCATTGCCGACGAAGGATTTTCCGATGATGAAAGCCTGCGCGAGGCCGTCGGGGCTCGGCTGTTGCGCATAGGTGAGGTTCATCCCCCAGCGCGCGCCGTCCCCCAGAAGATGCTGAAAGCCCGCGGCGTCATGCGGCGTGGTGATGATGAGAACGTCTCTGATCCCCGCGAGCATCAAAGTGCTGAGGGGATAATAGATCATCGGCTTGTCGTAGACCGGCAGGAGCTGCTTGGACACCGAATAAGTGATCGGGTGCAGGCGCGTTCCGGAGCCTCCGGCGAGGATGATTCCCTTCATCGTGTCTTCCTAAGTCGGATCGTCAATGGGCCGCGAGAGTTTCCGCCAGCATGTCTTGCAGGGCCGATTCCCAGGGCCGCTGTATAATGCCGTGAACGCGGGCGATCTTGCCACAGTCCAGGACGGAATTGGCGGGGCGTTTCGCGGGCGTCGGATATTCCGCCGTGGTGATCGCGTCCACTTTGGGCCGGCGGCCGAGCTTCGGCGCGGCGATGTCGAAGATCCGCTCGGCGAAGCCGTGCCAGGTCACCGTGCCGCCGCCGGTATAATGGAACGTGCCGTAGGCCTGCGCGGGCAGGTCGTCATTTATCAACCGGCGCGACAGCACGAGCAGCGCGTCGGCGAGATCGCCCGCGAACGTCGGCGCGCCGCGCTGATCGGCAACCACCCTCAGGATGTCGCGCTCGGCGCCGAGGCGCAGCATGGTCTTGACGAAATTGTGCCCGTGCACGCCGTAGACCCAGGCCGTGCGGATGATGAGATGACGGTCGAGGGACGCGCGCACCGCGGCTTCGCCGGCCAGCTTGCTTTCGCCGTAAACCCCGAGCGGACCCGTGGCGTCGTTTTCGAGATAGGGAACCGTGCTGCCGCCGTCGAACACATAATCGGTGGAGATATGCACCAGCGGGATATCGCGCGCCGAACAGGCCGCCGCGAGATGACCGGCGCCGTCGCGGTTGACGGCGAAGGCCAACTCTTTCTCACTCTCGGCCTTGTCGACCGCCGTATAAGCGGCGCCGTTGATGACGACCTTCGGCGCCGCGGCGGTCACCGCCGCGTGCACTGCCTTGGTATCGGTGATATCGAGTTCGCCGATCCCCAGCGCTTTGATGGACAGCTTCGCGACCGCGGCGCGGCGCGCGAGCTCCCACGCCACCTGTCCGCCGGCGCCCGTGACCAGAACGTCGCAGCTCACGCGGTTTTTCTCGCCGAAAGGCCGAGACGCTGGCCGCTGTAGTTGCCGGAGCGGATCTTGGTCCACCAGGGACGGTTGGCGAGATACCATTCCACCGTTTTTCGTAAACCGGTCTCGAAATTTTCGCGCGGGCGCCAGTTCAACTCGCGGCCGATCTTGGCGATGTCCATGGCATAGCGTGCGTCGTGACCGGGGCGGTCGGTGACGAAGGTGATCAGCTCGCGCGACGGCTTGGAACCCGGCGCGAGTTCGTCCACCAGATCGCAGATCGCCCGGACGACGTCGATGTTCTTGCGTTCGGCCTCACCGCCGACGTTGTACACCTCGCCCACACGGCCGGTTTTCACCACCGTCCACAGCGCGCGCGCGTGGTCTTCGACGAACAACCAGTCGCGGACATTCGCGCCCGTGCCGTAAACCGGCAGCGGCTTGCCGTCGAGGCAATTGAGGATCGTGAGCGGAATGAGCTTTTCCGGGAAGTGAT
>JAYSFT010000274.1:0-3466 GCA_041913245.1 Rhodospirillaceae bacterium
AGGAAGATCATAATAATATTGTAGGGCAGCATGCGCGGCTTCAGCGGGTCGATCGGCTTGCGGACCTGAACCAGGCAGACCAGGAACAGCGCGACCTCGGCCACCAGGATCGCCACGGTCATCCAGAGTTGGTCGGTCATCGCGGTCAGGCCGTTTGCCTGGGTTGAGCGCAAGCGGAAGCAATCGGTGTCGTCATCGTCTTGGTGTCCTGGTTTTTCGGGGGCGGCGCCGCGGCTATTCCAGCGGCTTACAGGTGGGTTTCAAGGGCTCGGACATGATCGGATCGACCATGCGCTCGTGTGAGAACTCGCAGAACGCCATGTCCTTGCCCTGCGGCACGGTTTTAAAGGAGCAAAGCGACTCGCCTTTTTCACGCACGCCTTCGCGCATGAAGGTGAAGTGCAGGTTCACCTCGCATTGCTCGGGCTTCTCGAACGTGCTGAAGACTTTGTAGCCCCGCGCGTGCGTTTCGACGCGGAAGGACGCGGCGTTCGCCGCGCCCAGGCTGAGAAAGTAAGCGGCGGCTACGCCGCAAAGAAGATATCTGCTCATGGGTCTTCCTTATGAAACAGGCTGGGTCGGCGCGCTATCTTTCGGCGTTTCCGTCGCTTTTGCGGGGGGCTTCTCGAACGGATCGCCGGGCTGCCATGTGATCTTACCTTCGCCGACCATCAGGGCCAGATTGAAGGCCGCCTTCTGATTCGGCCCGCGGCTCAGCGCGCGCCGGTACCAGTAAGCGGCCACCTGCGGGTTCACGTCGCCGATCTTCCCCTCCTGATAGATATATCCGATCATGAATTCCGCAACGGCCAGACCCTGATCGGCGGACTTCCAGAAGAAGGGGAATGCGCCGGACCAGCTGGAGGAGAAGCCCGCCTGGCCGTTCGAGATCAGGACGCCCATCATGTATTGCGCTTCCCGATGCCCCTGCGCGGCGGCCTTCTCGTACAGCATGGCGGCCTGGGCCTCGTTTTTCTCCACGCCGACGCCGTTCGAATAAGCCGTCGCCAGCCAATGCTGGGCTTCCGCGTTGTTCTTGCCGGCGGCGTCCTTCAAGAGCGCAATCGCCTTGGCGACGTCGGCCTGGACATCCTGGCCGCGCCCGTAACGGGCGCCGAGTTCCGCCTGGGCGCGCAGGTCGCCCTGCGCCGTGCGGCTC
This sequence comes from Rhodospirillaceae bacterium, assembly GCA_041913245.1. Classification (GTDB taxonomy): domain Bacteria; phylum Pseudomonadota; class Alphaproteobacteria; order Rhodospirillales; family Rhodospirillaceae; genus SHVO01. Next base: position 1,160 of record JAYSFT010000274.1, read on the forward strand.
TCAAGCTCCGGGATGGTCAGCTTGTCGAGCGACGGAAGCTGTTGTCTCTCGGCCGTCGAAAGAGCGGACTCCACGGGTTCTGCGGCGCGGGCCGGTGAAAGAGAAAGGGCGGCAAGAGCGGCGAAAAGCGGGATGAACTTGAACGGCATTGGACGATGGATCTCTTTAGGGTTGCGGTTGGGAGACGCTTTGCGGCGCCGCCTCGTCGGCGGGCGGGCGGGCCCATTCACCCAGCTTCGCCCGGAACGCGTCACGGACGCGTTGCGCGGTTTCAGGGCCGTCGATGATATAGGGCGTGATCAGCACGATCAGCTCGGTGCGGTCGACCGAATGCGAACCGCTCTTGAACAGGTTGCCCACCAGCGGAATGTCCTTGAGGTAGGGAATGCCCGAATTTCCCTTGCTGAAATTCTCCTGGATCATGCCGCCGAGCAGCACCGTCTCGCCGTCATTCAGCGACAGCGTCGTCTGAAGCGAGCGGTTGATGATCAGCGGGCTCTGAACGCCGGACAGATCGTTCGCCTGCGCCGAGCTGACTTGCTGCGAGACGGTCAGTTCCACGCGCCGGTTGGAATTGATCACCGGCTGGACGTTGAGAATGACGCCGGTATCGCGGTACTGGATCGACTGCAGGATCGACGTGTTGCCCTGCACCTGGCCGGCCGCGGTTTCCTGGGCGGTGATGATCGGCACCTGGGTGCCGACGCTGATCGCAGCGGCCTTGCCGCTCGACGTCACGAGGCGCGGGCTCGAAAGGACCTGAAGGCGGTTGTTGCTGGCCAGGGCATTGACCCGGGCCATGATCTGCGCGCGGCTGCGGATCAGGTTGAAGAACAGTCCGCCGGTGTCGGATCTCACCACGGTCTGGTTCTGCGCGACCGCCCGGTCGCTGTCGTAATCCATGATGATGCCGAGGTTCTCGCTGTCGCGCAGGGTCACTTCGGCGATGGTGGCTTCGATCATGACCTCGAGCGGCGCGCGGTCCATCTGCTGCACCAGGGTGCGGAACTGCGCGTATTCCTCGGCGGTGCCGACGAAGATCAGCGCATTGCGCTGCTCATCCACCATGATGCGCTGGCGGGTGAGGGACGAGGGTTGCGACACGCCGGAGGCCGCGGCGGCGGTCGGGGCGGCCGTGTTCACGGTCATCGTCCCGGAGCCGCTGCTGGTCAGGCCTTCGATGACCGCGGCGATATCCTTGGCCTGCGCGTTATAGACCTGATGATAGAAGGCGCCCTGGCTGCTCACCGTTTGGGACGGCTGGTCCAGTTCCGACGCCCATTGCAGGACATGCTGCAGCCCCGCTTCGCTGGTCGAGAAGGCGATGATGACGTTGAGCGCCTCGACCGGGATGAGTTTGATGGCGGCCGCGGCGCTGCTGCTGGTGCCGATGCTGTAGCCTTCCGCCGTCAGAATCTCGGTCAGCTGCTGCGCCAGCTTCGCCGAGCTCCAGAAGGCGGGCGAGATCTTGAGGCTTTGGTTGCCCGACATGTAAGGCTGATCGAGCGTCTCGATGATCTCGACCGCGGAACGCACGTCCTCGTCGCTGCCGAGGAGCACGAGCCCGTTGGCCGAAGGCAGGGCGATGGCTTGAATGCGGTCGCCCATGATGAGGTTCAACCAGATCGTCATGCTCGCTTGCGGAACGCTGTCGAGCGGATGGAAGTAGAACAGCGGGCGGATATCGGACGGCACCGATCCGGCGGTCCGCGAGCGGATGATGCGCGGGATGGGTTTCTTGACGTTGGCGGCTTCGACGATGCGATAGACATTATTCGAATAGACGACGCTGATGCCGTAATTGCTCAGCACTTCGGTGACGAGGGTGAAGAACTCGTTGGGGCCGAGCGGGCCGGCCGTCCGCAGGGTGACCATCTGATCGCGCTGCGCGACGGTGTTGTCGATTTCAAAGGTCACCTTCAACAGTTCGCCGAAAACCGTGTTGACGAAGGCGGGCAGCCGGATGCCTTCGAAATTGATGCTGATCGGATCGCCCGTCAGCCGGGGCGGGGTCGAGGACAGGATCGGCTCGGCGCGGCCGCGTCCTTCCGGAACGCCGGGTCCGGCGACGGCGCTCAGCTTGTCGCGGCGGGTCGCCGGCCCGGTGTTCGCCAGGGCGATCGATTCAGCGCGATCCGCGGCTTTGGGAATGCCCAGCGGCTCGGTGATCGGCATGGGCTTCGGCGCGCAGCTCTGCAAGGCGAAAGAGGCCGCCAATACGAGGCAGAACTTTACATGCGCGATTCGCTTGAACGAGACTTTCATTACTTCTTCCCACTTCCGGCCGCGAGGTTGTCCGTCTTGGCG
>JAYSFT010000275.1:0-3450 GCA_041913245.1 Rhodospirillaceae bacterium
AGATGCCGCCGCCGAGACGGGCGAAGATCGAGATCAGCGAGGCGCCGAAGCTGAGCGCGATCAGGCCCCATACGATGTCGCGCAGTTCACGCCCCTGCGCGCTGAGCATGAAGTAGTAGCCCGCGACGCCCAGGAGGCCGAGGCCCACCACCAGCATGCCGGTGACGGCGCCGGCCTGGAAGGCCACCGCGTGGGCCGGCGCAAGGCCGCCGTTCATGGCGGCGGCGGCCGTGCGCACGTTGGCGCGCACCGACACGTTCATGCCCACATAACCGGCGATGCCCGAAAGCACCGCGCCGATCAGGAAGCCGACGGCGACGACACCGCCGAGCGCGACACCGAGGATGACGACGACGAAGACGCCGACGATGCCGATGGTCAGATATTGGCGATTAAGATACGCGGCCGCCCCCTCCTGCACCGCGCTTGCGATCTCCTGCATTCGGGTATTGCCGGCTGGCTTGGCCAGCACGCGCGTTACCCCAAAGATGCCGTACAACACAGCTAACACCCCGCACGCGATCACGAGGACTTGTAAAGAACCTGGTGTCATGTTCACTCCGTTAGAGTCGTGGGAACGGCCAGGCGTTCGAACGGCCTGGTTATGTTATGATGTAAATACCGGTATGATTTATCGGCGCTATTCCCCCCATGCGCTGCGCGAGAGTGCCAGAAAGACCCCCTCGTAAGCAACAGCCAGACTAAATGTGGGTTTAGGGCCCGATTCAAGGCCTAGCGCTGGCGCGGGCTGACCTGCTCGAACACGTTGATCAGCAGCACTTCCGGGACCATCTCGCCGAAGGTTTTCTTCGCGGTTGCGGTCAAACGCTCTTTCACCATGACGGCGTCCACGGCGTCGTGGCCGACATAGTACTTTTGAAAGAAGGGAATGAGGTCGCTGAGGACCGCGCTTTGAAACAGCCGCAGATTCGCTTCGACCGCCGTCACGTTGGCCGGGGTATTCACCCTCAGGCGCGCGATGATGAACACGCGCCGGTTCACCTGCCCGTCGATGATCACCGGCACGATCATGTCGTCGAGCTTGACGAGATCGAGCCCCGCGGCGGGCGGCTGAAACTTGTTCTTCGCGGCGAGTTCGGCCGCGGCTTTCTCGGCGCCGCTCATCGCGCCGCCCTGGGGCGTCGGATTGAAGGGATTGGGGATGAGCCCCATCATCATGAGGCCGCCTGCGCCTCCGCCGGCGACGAGAAGAATGACAAGAATAATGACGATGACGCGTTTCATCGGTCCGCCGTGTCCCCGCGCTACCGGTGCCGATAGCCCCCCACGGGCACGTCGACCGGCCTCCCTGCCCCGTCAAGGACAGTCACGGCCGCGAGCTTAGCATCTTCGGCGCCGACAATGCGACCGATCACTGTCATGGGGACTTTCGCCGCGTCCGCCAGGCGTTGCAGGCCCGCGGCGTGCGTGTCCGGCAAGGTGAACGCGAGCTCGTAGTCGTCGCCGCCTCCGAAAATCCGCGGCCAGCGTTCGGGTTCGAGCGCCACGGCCGCGCGGGCGGCCTTGGATAAAGGGATCTTGTCGCGTTCGATGATCGCCGCGACAGCGGAGGCCGCGCAGATATGTCCCACGTCGGCCACAAGGCCGTCGGAGATGTCGAGACAGGCTCCGGCCCGGCCCGCGAGCGCGGCGCCCGCTCCCAGCCGCGGTTCCGGCAACCTGTAGCGCGCCGCGAGAAAACGCGCGTTCTCACGGCTCGCGACCTTCACCTTGCCGCGCAAGAAATCGAGGCCGAGCGCCGCGTCGCCGATCGTGCCGGTCACGCACAGGAGATCGCCGGCACGCGCGCCGCCGCGCGGGATCATCTTTCCTTTCGCGACCGCGCCGACGGCGGTGATCGAAATCGTGAGCGGGCCAGGACCGGAGGTCGTATCGCCGCCGAGCAGCGGGATGTTGAATTCTTCCACATCCGCCGCGAGCCCCCGGGCGTATTGCTCAAGATAAGCGTCGGTGACGGCGCTGTTCACCGACAGCGCCTGGAGGAAACCGACAGGTTTCGCGCCCTTGGCCGCGAGGTCCGACAGATTGACGCGCAGCGCCTTGCGCGCGACGAGATCCGGCGGATCGTCGGGCAGGAAATGGACGCTCTCGATCACGGTATCGACCGTGATCACGGCCTCATGACCGGCGCCCACGTCGAAGGCCGCCGCGTCGTCCTTGAGATTGAAGGCGCCCGGCGCGTTTTTCGACAGCGGCGCGAACAGCGCCGCGATGACATCGAACTCGCTGCGCGCGCGGCTCATTACTTTCCGGCGCGCACGCGCACGCCGCCGGTGCGGCCCAGCGCCCGGGCGACGCGGTCGAGCACGGCGTTGGCCATGCCGGATTCAGGTCCGGCATAGAAGGCCTTCGCCACGTCGACGAACTCGGCGATGGTGACGTTCGCGGGAATATCCGTGCGCGTCAGCAGTTCGGCCACGCCCGCGCGCAGGATGGAACGGAGCGTGATCTCGAGGCGCTCCCACGGCCAGTCGGCGGAGATGGAGCCCTTGATCATGTCGTCGATTTCGGCGCCGCGCGTTTCGACCGCGCGCACGAGATTGATGAACAGCTCGCCCTCGATCTCGGCGAGCGCGACGATGGATTCCTGCTCGGTGTCCCGATCCTGGGCGACGGCAAGGCCGCCGACCTTCGCGGTCAGGAAGTCCTTGATGATCCGGTCCGACGGGTCCTGGGTGACTTCGACCTGATAAAGCGCCTGCACGGCCGCGAGGCGGGCGGAGCTGCGGCCTTGCGGGTCGAGGGGAGCGCGTTCCGGCGTATCAGCGTTCGCTGACATTCGATTCAAAACCTAACATTAAAAAGAAAGACGCCGCACTCATGAACCGGCGCGTGAGCTTATAGCCCGAAGCGCCGCTTCAGCTCAACAAGACGCAAACACGCGCGCGCGGCGCGCCCGCCGGCGTCGCCTTCCGCCGGATCGGCGCGGTTTTGCGCCAGGTCCCAGGTCGGGCAGGTCAAAATCCCATTGCCGAGAGGGACTTTCAGCGCGAGTGCGACCTGCTGCACGCCGTTCATGGACTCGCGGCACACATGTTCATAGTGGTCGGTCTCGCCCTTGACGGCGCAGCCGAGAACCACGGCGCCGGCATAACGCGGCGTCTTCGCGCCCTTCCGGCCCCGGGAAAACGCGTAGGCGAGCGTTGCGGGCAATTCGAGGATGCCGGGAACGGTGATCACGTCCGCTTTCGCCTTGGATTTCTTCAGTTCCGTCATGGTGCCGGCGAGCAACAGATCGGCGTTCTCGTCGTAGAAGCGCGCTTCGATGACGAGGATATGAGGCGTGGCCATCTTTTATTTCACTTTGATGCTGCGCTGTTCGACGATGCGCAGACCGTAGCCTTCGAGACCCACCACGACTTTCGAGGTGTTGGTGAGAAGGATCATGTCGCGCACGCCGATGTCGGTGAGGATCTGCGCGCCCACGCC
>JAYSFT010000276.1:0-3423 GCA_041913245.1 Rhodospirillaceae bacterium
AAGAAAGGAGCACTGGAATGGGAGTAACCGTTCCGGCCGCGCCGAAAACCGACATTATTCGCGCGACGACGCCCCACGACGCGCAAGTCATGGCGCGCGTCTCCGAGGAACTGCAGAACAAGGGCTTTCTGCTCACCTCGCTCGATCAGCTTGTGAACTGGGGCCGGACCGGCTCCCTGTGGCCGATGACGTTCGGCCTCGCGTGCTGCGCCGTGGAAATGATGCACGTCGCCATGGCGCGTTACGACATGGACCGCTTCGGCATGTTCTTCCGCCCGAGCCCGCGCCAGTCCGACTGCATGATCGTGGCCGGTACGCTCACCAACAAAATGGCGCCCGCGCTCCGCAAGGTTTACGACCAGATGCCGGAACCGCGCTGGGTCATCTCGATGGGCTCCTGCGCCAACGGCGGCGGCTACTACCACTATTCCTATTCCGTCGTGCGCGGCTGCGACCGCATCGTGCCCGTCGACATCTATGTCCCGGGCTGCCCGCCCACCGCCGAGGCGCTTCTGTACGGCATTCTTCAGCTGCACAAGAAGATCCGCCGCGTCGGCACGATCGATCGGGCCTAAAGCGCATGACCATCGGAATTGAAGGCCTTCGCGAAATCTCCACCCGCCTCCCGCAGGTGCTCGGCGGCGATTTCATTTCCGCCGACATCCAGCGCGGCGAACTCACCGTATTCGTCAAGCGCGAGTCCATCGTCAAGGTTGTGACGACCCTGCGCGACGATCCGAAGCTTGCGTTCACGCAAGTCATCGACGTCACCGCCGTCGACTATCCGCAGCGCCCCGAGCGTTTCGAGGTCGTCTATCTGATGCTTTCCATGAGCCTCAACCAGCGCATCCGCGTCAAATTGACGGTGGGCGAGGAAACGACGGTGCCGAGCATCGCGTCCCTGTTCCCCTGCGCCGACTGGTGCGAGCGCGAAGTGTGGGACATGTACGGCGTGTTCTTCGCCGATCACCCGGATCTGCGCCGCATCCTCACCGACTACGGCTTCGAAGGCCATCCGCTGCGCAAGGACTTCCCGCTCACCGGTTACGTCGAGGTGCGTTACGACGTCGAGCAGAAGCGCGTGATCTACGAGCCCGTGAAGCTCGCGCAGGACTTCCGTTCGTTCGACTTCCTCTCGCCTTGGGAAGGCATCCAGAAGCTGCTGCCGGGCGACGAAAAGGCGCAAGCAGCGCCGGCCAAGCAGGGCGGAGCGTAAAGCATGTCCCATACCGCCGAAGCCGAAATCGAGAATTACACGCTGAACTTCGGGCCGCAGCATCCCGCGGCGCACGGCGTTCTGCGTCTGGTGCTGGAGATGGACGGTGAAGTCATCGACCGCGTCGATGCGCACATCGGCCTCCTGCATCGCGGCACCGAGAAGCTGATCGAGTACAAGACCTATCTCCAGGCGGTCCCGTACTTCGACCGCCTCGACTACGTCTCGCCGATGAACCAGGAGCAGGCTTACTCCCTCGCGGTCGAGAAACTGCTCGGCATCGAAGTGCCCAGGCGCGCGAAATACATCCGCATGCTGTTCGCCGAGCTGACGCGCATCCTCAACCACATCATGAACATCGCCTCTTACGCCATGGACGTCGGCGCCATGACGCCGTTCCTGTGGACGTTCGAAGAGCGCGAAAAGATCATGGGCTTCTACGACGACGTTTGCGGCGCGCGCATGCACGCCAACTACGTCCGTCCGGGCGGCGTCTCGCAGGATCTGCCCGCCGGCCTCGTCGAGCGCATGCACGAGTGGGCGAATGGATATTCCAAGGTCCTCGACGACATGGAAGGCCTGCTCACCGAGAACCGCATCTTCAAGCAGCGCGTGGTCGACATCGGCGTCGTGTCGAAGGAACAGGCGCTGGCCTGGGGCTTCACCGGTCCGAACCTCAGGGCCTCGGGCGTGCCGTGGGACTTGCGCAAGTCGCAGCCCTACGACGGCTACGAGGAGATGGATTTCGACATTCCGATCGGCAAGAACGGCGACTGCTACGACCGCTATCTCGTGCGCGTCGAGGAAATGCGCCAGTCCTTGAAGATCATCAAGCAGTGCCTGGAAAAGATGCCCTCGGGTCCGGTGCGCGTGAACGATCGCAAGGTGCTTGCTCCGCCGCGTTCCGAAATGAAGACCTCGATGGAAGCTCTCATCCATCACTTCAAGCTTTACACCGAAGGCTACAAGGTTCCGGCCGGCGAAACCTACGTCGGCACCGAGGCGCCGAAAGGCGAGTTCGGCGTGTTCCTTGTCTCCGACGGCACCAACAAGCCCTACCGCTGCCGCATCCGCGCTCCCGGATTCATGCACCTCGAAGCCATGGACGCGATGCTGCGCGGTCACATGCTGGCCGACGTGCCGGCGGTGCTGGGCTCTATCGATATCGTGTTCGGCGAGGTTGACCGATGAGCGCGCGCGTGATGGCGGAAAATCAACCCGCCGGCTTCGCCTTCAATGCCGAGATGCAGGAGCGGGCGAAGAAGATCATCGCCAAATATCCCGCGGGCCGCCAGGCCAGCGCGGTGATCCCGCTGCTCGATCTCGCGCAGCGTCAGGAAGGGTGGGTATCGCGCCCGGCCATGGAGCAGATCGCCGTCATGCTCGAAATGGCGCCGATCCGCGTCATGGAAGTGGCGACCTTCTACACCATGTTCAAGCTGGCCCCGGTCGGCCGGAACCACATCCAGGTCTGCACCAGCCTTTCGTGCTGGCTGCGCGGGTCCAATGACGTGGTCAAGTCGTGCAAGGACAAGCTCGGCCTCGGCCTCGGCGAAGTCGCCGCGGACGGTTCGTTCAGCCTTGAGGAAGTCGAATGCGCGGGCGCCTGCGTGAACGCGCCGGTGATCGCGGTCGGCGACGACTACTACGAAGACATGGACTACGCCTCGACGGGCAAGATCATCGACGCGCTGAAGCGCGGCGAGAAACTGCCTCCGCACGGCTCGATGACGGGCCGCGACAACGCGGCGCCGGCGGGTGACAAGACCTCGCTCGCCGACGATCCGACGAAGCCGGTCCCGAAGCAGGACTTCGCCGCCGCCAAGGCGGCGTTCGAGAAAGCGAAAGCGGAAGCCGCGGCGAAAGCCGCCGCGCCAAAGGCATAGGTCAGGCACATGCTCGCTGACAAAGATCGTATCTTCACGAACCTCTACGGCCGCCACGATTGGCGCCTCAAGGGCGCGCGCGCCCGCGGCGACTGGGACGGTACCAAGGAGATCCTCGACATGGGGCCGGAGTGGATCATCGACGAGATGAAGCGCTCGGGTCTGCGCGGCCGCGGCGGCGCGGGTTTCCCGACCGGCCTCAAGTGGTCGTTCATGCCCAAGACCGAAAGCGAGCGTCCGCATTACCTCGTCGTCAACGCCGACGAAGGCGAGCCGGGCACCTGCAAGGACCGTGACATGCTGCGCTTCGATCCGCACAAG
>JAYSFT010000277.1:0-3419 GCA_041913245.1 Rhodospirillaceae bacterium
TGGCCAAAAGCAAATCCGAAATCCTGAACGACTTCCAGGAATTCATGGGCCGTCATGGATCGAACTATCGCGAATGGTACGTCGGCACGTCGGCGGACCCGAAGCAGCAGATGTTCGGCGCCCACAAGTTCAAGAACGGTGACAAGGGGCTCTTCCGCCAGGCGCTTTCGGAACTGCAGGCCGCCGAGGTCGCGGAGTTCTTCACCGGCCTTGGCGCCAAGGGCAACGCGACGCCGACGCGCGACGCCGAATTCGTCTACGCCTACAAGCGGGCCAGCCATACCAAGCCTTAGCGGCGGCGTTTATTTCTCGTAATTGTCGGCCACGAACTGGTTGAGCAGGCGCACGCCGAATCCGGTGGCGCCCGGCGCCGACAGCACCGTGCCCTTCTCGTTCCACACCACGCCGGCGATATCGAGATGGGCCCAGGCGGTGCCCTTCTTGACGAAGCGCTGGATGAACTGCGCGGCGGTGATGCTGCCGCCCTTGCCGCTGCCGATATTCTTCATGTCCGCGATGAGCGACTTCAGTTCGCGGTCGTACTCCTCGCCCATGGGCATGCGCCACAGGCGCTCACCCACCGTCTTGCCGGCGCCGGCCAGGCGCTGCGCGAGTTCGTCGTCGTTCGCGAACAGCCCCGCATAGTGATCGTTGAAGGTCTGGATGATGGCGCCGGTGAGCGTGGCGAGGTCGACGACCGCCGAGGGCTTGAAGCGTTCCTGGGCGTACCAGACCACGTCGGCGAGCACGAGGCGGCCTTCGGCGTCGGTGTTCTGCACTTCGATGGTCTGGCCCGACATGGAGGTCACCACGTCGCCGGGGCGCTGCGCGCGTCCGTCGGGCATGTTTTCGACTAGGCCGCAGAGCCCGACGACGTTCACCTTCGCCTTGCGGCGCGCGAGCGTGCGCATCAGCCCCGCGACGATGCCGGCGCCCGCCATGTCCCACTTCATGTCCCACATGCCCGGCGGCGTCTTCAGGCTGATGCCGCCGGTGTCGAAGCATACGCCCTTGCCGACCACGGCGAGCGGCGCGGCGCCGCTCTTGCCCGCGCCGTCCCAGCGCATGACGAGAAGCTGGGATTCGCGTTCCGATCCCTGCCCGACGCCGAGCAGAGAGCCCATGCCGAGCTTCTTCATCTGCGCTTCGCCGAGAATTTCGACCTTGATGCCGTCCTTGGCGAGTTCGCGCGCGCGCGCGGCGAAGGATGCGGGATAGATGATGTTGGCCGGTTCGCTGACGAGATCCCGGGTGAAGAAGATGCCGTCGACAACCGCCGACACGGCGGCGAACACGCGTCTGGCTTCGGCCGCCGCGCCGGTTTGAATGTCGACGGCCTTCAGCTTGGGTTTGCCGTTCTCGTCTTCCTTGGTGCGGTACTTGGCGAAGCGGTAGGACTTTTGCAGAAGGCCGCCGGCGACATGCGCGGCGACGGAGCCCGCGGCGACGCCGTCGAAGAGGTCCAGCACGACGGCGGCGGCGCCGTCACCGGCGGCGGCGTCGAACATCACCGCGCCCAGGCGCTCGGCGGCCATGCCGTCGACGGCTTTCGCGTCGCCGACGCCCACGAGCACGACGCGCGACAATTTCGTGCCGGCCGGCACGACGATGGTGAGGGACTTCTCACGCTTGCCGCGGAACTCGGCGACCTTCATGGCGCGGGTCAGCGCGCCGCCGGTGCGCTTGTCGAGCGCGGCGGCCGCGGGGCCCAGGCGCCCGCCGTCGCCCACGGGAAGGATGACGGCACCCTGGGCGGGCATGGCGATCTTCGAAAATGCGATTTTCATGAGAGCACTCGCGGCTGGAGAAGGAAAAGGCAGGCGTGTGCGTTAACCTAGGCAGGTCGGATGGGCGAATCAACCTCACGCGATCTGCACGCAATGGACATTGGCCGTCGTCCGCGTCATAGGTTGAAGCCATAGCACATGCGCGTTTCGGCGCTTTTGAAGGGCGGACAATGGGACGGTTCGGCGTCGGCCAAGCCATCAGACGGGTCGAGGACGAGAGGTTCCTGACGGGCGCCGGCCGCTATACGGACGATATCGCCGTGAAGGGCCAGGCTTTCCTTTTTGTCCTGCGTTCGCCGCACGCCCACGCCGTCATCACCTCCCTCGACGCGGCCGACGCGCGCGCCGCCGCGGGCGTCGTCGGCGTGCTGACCGCCGCCGATCTCGCGGCGATGAAGCTCGGCCCTATTCCCGTGGGCGCCGTTCCGCGGGGGTCCGACGGAAAGACCGCGGCGCCGCCGCCGCGCCCGGTGCTGGCCGCGGACCGCGTGCGCTACGTCGGCGAGCCGGTCGCGGCCGTGATCGCCGAGACCCTCGCGCAAGCCAAGGACGCGGCCGACCTCATTCAAGTCGACTACGGCGACCTGCCCGCCGTCGTGTCTCTTGCCGATGCCCCGAACGCGGAGACAATTCACGCCGAGGCGCCGGGCAACGTGCTGCTTCACTGGCATGCCGGCGACACCGCCAAGACCGACGCGGCCTTCGCAAGCGCCGACCGCGTCGTCGCCATCGACATCCGCAACAGCCGCATCCTTCCCACGGCGCTCGAGCCGCGCGGCGCCATCGCCGAATATGACGCGAAGACCCGGCGCTTCACCCTTACGCAAGGCTCGCAAGGCGTGCATGCGCTGAAGGCCTGGTGCGCGCAGGCGTTCGGCGTGCCGCCCGAGAGTTTCCGCGTCATCACCCCGGATGTGGGCGGCGGCTTCGGCATGAAGAACTTCCTGTTCAACGAGCCGCTGCTCTGCCTCGCCGCCGCGCGCGCGTTCGGCCGCGTGGTCAGATGGATGGGCGACCGCGCCGAGAGCTGCCTGAACGACTGCCATGGGCGCGATCAGGTCACGCACGGCGAACTCGCGCTCGGCAAGGACGGCGGCTTTCTCGGCCTTCGCGTCTCTTATCTCGGCAACGTCGGCGCCTATCTTTCGCAATACGGCGCTTACGTTCAAACCGCGGCGGGCGGGGCGATGTACTGCGGCGCTTACCGCATTCCAGCCGCGACGGTCGACGCGAAGGTCGTCATGACCAACACCGCGCCGCTCGACGCCTACCGCGGCGCCGGCCGGCCCGAAGCGGCCTATCTGATCGAACGCCTTGTCGAAAAGGCCGCGCGGGAGCTCGGCGTCTCGTCGATCCAGCTGCGCCGGCGCAATCTGATCCGCCCCGACGAGTTCCCGTACCAGACGGCGCTGGGCCCCAAGTATGATTCCGGGCGCTACGGCGAACTGCTGGACGCCGCGCTCCTGCGCGCCGACCTCGACGGCCTCGCCGCGCGCAAGGCCGCCGCCGGGAAAGCCGGCAAGCTGCGCGGCCTCGGTGTCAGTTACTATGTCGAAGCCTGCGCGGGCGGAAACGGTGAAACGCCGCAGCTTTTCTTCGGCGAGGACGGCCGCCTGTCGATCCTGATCGGCA
>JAYSFT010000278.1:0-3392 GCA_041913245.1 Rhodospirillaceae bacterium
CTATCAGGTCGATCCGAAGGCCGAAGAGGCGCTGCACATGAGCCTCTCGCTCAACGCCAACCAGAACGACGCGCTGCAGCATTATGTCAGCTTGCGCCAACGCCAGTGCCGCTGGCCGGTGATCAAGCCCTGGGCCAACGTGACGCGCGCGCAGCTGCTCAACGGCATCTCAGCCTTGTCCCTGGCCGCGCAGACGGACGATCCGCTGCTGCAGCTCGGAAACGCCTTCCGGTACTGCAAGACGCAAATCGGCCAGGCCAAGGTCTCCTTCACCGACCGTCATGCGGCGCTGAAGGATGAAAAAGGTCCTTTGCGCATCGGGTACCTGTCCTCGGACCTGCGCGAGCACGCCATCGGATTCCTGACGGCCGAGATGTACGCCCTGCACGACCGCAAGAAGGTCGAGGTGTTCGCCTACTACTGCGGTCCCGCGCTGACCGACAGCACCATGGACCGCATCAAGGCCGGGGTGGACCACTGGATCGATCTCACGGGCATGAACGACGAGCAGGCCGCGCGCCGGATCGCCGACGACAAGATCCAGATCCTCGTCGACGTCAACGGCTACACCAACAGCGCGCGCACCAAGGTGCTCGCCATGCGCCCCGCGCCGGTGCTGGTGAACTGGCTGGGTTTCCCGGGAACCATGGGAAGCCCCTATCACCACTACATCGTGTCGGACGCGTACATCATCCCGAAAGGCTCCGAGCGCTATTACACGGAAAAGGTCCTGCGCCTGCCGTGTTATCAGCCGAACGACCGCAAGCGGGTTATCTCCGATCACAAGCCGGCGCGCGCCGAGGCGGGGCTTCCCGAAGATGCGTTCGTGTTCTGCTGTTTCAACGGCATCCACAAAATCACGCCGTTCACCTGGCGCCGCTGGATGGACATCCTGAAGGCGGTTCCGAACAGCGTGCTGTGGCTGCTGGACGGCATGCCGCCCACCAACGCCCGTCTCCAGGAACTGGCGGCCGATCACGGCGTCGCGGCGGACCGCATCCTGTTCGCGAAAAAGAAGCACAATCCGGATCACCTCGCGCGTTATCCGCTGGCGGACCTGTTCCTCGACACGTCGCCTTACGGCGCGCATACGACCTCTTCCGACGCGTTGTGGATGGGCGTGCCGGTGCTCACGTTCCCAGGGCGCAGTTTCGCCTCGCGCGTCTGCGGCAGCCTCGTGACCGCCGCCGGCGTGCCGGAGCTGGTGTGCGCGGGGCCGGATGAATTTGTCGCCCGCGCCGTGGAACTCGCCGCCGACAAGGCCAAACTCGCGGCGGTGCGCGCGAAACTCGCCGCGAGCCGGGACAGCTGCGTGCTGTTCAACACGCCCCTTCTGGCCGCGAAATTCGAGGAGCTCTATCGCGAAATGTGGGCGGACTACATGGCCGGCCGCCTGCCGAAACCGAACCTCGCCAACCTCGAGATCTACAACGACATCGGCATCGAACTCGACCGGGACGACGTCGAGATGCTCGGTGTTCCGGACTTCGAGGGACTCTATCGGGAGAAGCTGGTGCACAAGGCGGATTTCTATCACCTGTGCGACGACAACAGATTTTGGCCGGTGGCGTCATGACCGAGACGGCTCCGACCTTCCAGTTCACGCAGGACTGGTTCGCCCAGAATGTCGTGATCTGGGACAAGCTGGTCCCGCGCCATAAGCCGCAGCGGATCCTTGAAATCGGCTCCTACGAGGGCCGCTCGGCCTGCTATTTCATCGAGAAATTCGCCGCCCAGAATCCCATCGAGCTGCATTGCGTCGACAGTTGGCAGGGCGGCGTCGAACACAACGCGAAAGCCATGTCGGCGGTCGAGAAGCGGTTCGATTACAACGTCGCGCTCGCGCAGCGCCGCGCCACTCACCCGGTGAAGCTGATCAAGCACAAGAGCCTGTCGCACCCGGCGTTGGCCAAGCTGATCGTGGTCCATCCCCTCCCGGTGTTCGACGTCATCTATATCGACGGCTCGCACCAGGCCCCGGACGTGTTGACCGACGCCGTCATGGCGTTTCAGCTGCTGCGCGTCGGCGGCCTGATGATTTTCGACGACTATCTCTGGAGCATGGAAGATCTGGGCAAGCAGGACTCCTTCAACATGCCCAAGCCCGCCATCGACGCCTTCCTCAACATCTTCCAGCGCAAGATGTTCGTGGTGCGCGGCGCGCCGGTCTACCAGCTGTTCGCGACCAAGGCTTTCGCTTAGGCCGGGGTGACCGGCGCCGCTTCGCCGCCCTTGAGCCGTGCGCGCAGCTGATCGCGGTCGAGTTCCTTCTCCCAGTGCGAAACCACCACCGTCGCGACGCCGTTGCCGATGAAGTTGGTGAGCGCGCGGCACTCGCTCATGAAGCGGTCGATGCCCAGGATCAGCGCCATGCCTTCGATGGGGATCGTGGGCACCACGGCGATGGTGGCGGCCAGGGTCACGAAGCCCGAGCCGGTGACTCCCGTGGCGCCTTTTGACGTGATCATCGCGACGCCGAGCAGAGTCAGTTCCTGGGTCAGGGTCAGGTCGGTGTTCGTCGCCTGGGCGATGAACAGCGCCGCCATGGTGATGTAGATGTTGGTGCCGTCAAGATTGAAGGAATAACCCGCCGGGACCACGAGCCCCACCACCGACTTCGAGCAGCCGAGCCGTTCGAGCTTGTCCATGAGCGAGGGCAGCGCGCTTTCCGAGGAACTGGTGCCGAGCACGATCAGGAGTTCTTCCTTGATGTAGTTCACGAACCTGAAAATGCTGAAGCCCACGAGGCGCGCGATGATGCCGAGCACGACCGCCACGAACAGGAAGGCGGTCAGGTAGAAGGAGCCGATCAGCTTCATCAGCGGCAGGAGGGCGTCGAGGCCGTACCGGCCGATGGTGAAGGCCATGGCGCCGAACGCGCCGACGGGCGCGACGCGCATGATGAAGTTGAGGATGCGGAAGATCACGGCGGAGACGGAATCGATGCCGTCGCGCACGCCCGCGCCCCGTTCTCCCAGCGCCGACAGCGCGAAGCCGAACAAAATCGCGAAGAACAGGACCTGCAGGATATCGCCCTTCGCAAAGGCGTCGAGCACCGTGGTCGGGATGATGTTGAGGATGAAGTCCATGATGGACTGGTCGTGCGCGCGGGCGGAGTAGCCGGCGATTTCCTTGGTGTTCACATGGGATAGATCCGTCTCGAATCCCGCGCCCGGACGCAGGGTGTTGGCGACGATGAGGCCGATGATAAGGGCGAAGGTGGAGACCACCTCGAAATAGAGAATGGCCTTGCCGCCGACGCGGCCGACCTTCTTGGTATCGTTCATGCCCGCGATGCCGGAGACCACGGTACAGAAGATGACCAGGGGAATGATCATCTTCACCAGCTTGATGAAGCCGTCGCCGAGCGGGCGCATGGCCACCGCCCAATC
>JAYSFT010000279.1:0-3359 GCA_041913245.1 Rhodospirillaceae bacterium
ACGATGAACACCAGCGACATCACGCGCGCCATTTGGCGGCCCGCGAACCGGTCGCGCACGATGGACACCGCCAGCACGCGCGTGGCGCCGGCGCCCAAGCCCTGTCCCATGCGCGCGATGATCAGGGTTTCGAACGAATAGGCGAACGTCGCGAGAATGCCGAACAGGGTGTAGATCGCGAGTCCGACCAACAGGATCGGCTTGCGCCCGAACCGGTCCGAAAGCGGGCCATATAAAATCTGGCCGACCCCGAAGCTCAGCATGAAAGCGGTGATGATCCACTGTCGGTCGTTCTCGGTCGGGATCCCGACCGCGTCGCCGATGGCCGGCAACGCCGGCAGCATGATGTCGATCGCCAGCGCATTCGCGCCCATCAGGGCGGCGATCAGCGCCACGAACTCGCGGAAGCCGAGTGCCGGACCGACGAGCGGACGAGAGGGAGCGGGAGACGTCATTGTGGCCATAACGCGCGAAGGGGCGAGGGTGATACCCCAAGTCGCCCCGCTCTAAAAGCAAGAGATTGTGAAAGGCGCTATTTCACGGCGCCAAACTGCGATGGAGGCGCGCGGTGGCGGGTCGCGGCCTCGTAGGCGCCGGCCGCCTTCAGCACGGCGGGTTCTTCGCCGGGCCCGGCCCAAAAAAGAAGGCTCACCGGCATCGGGTGGTTGAGCAGGCCCTTCTCGGTGCCCGTGACAAGGCGATAGCTCTTCTTGTCCGCGTTCAGCACATAGCGCGCGTCATAGACGACCTGGTTGTAGCCCGCCGGCACCGCGATCTCCGGCCCGCCCATGGTATCGGTCAGCCACGGTCCCGCCGCGGTGCGTCCATCGATCACGGGCTCGCGGTCGGTACCGATTTTCCACTGCGGCACCCCCATGTTGGGATGCACCAGGACATCGAGCCTGTTCTCGCGCATCACCTTGCCGATCACCATACGGATTATGGTCTGCATCTTCATGCGGTCGATGCCCTGCGTCGCGCGCAGGTCCTGCACGTTGCGCGCGGCGGCGTTGCGCGACCCGGCGGCGATGTCTTCCGACCGCCACTTCGCGTTCGCGGCATAGTCCGCCCAGGTCTTGATCTTGGCGTCGCCGCGTTCGGCCAGGTAGCGCGCCATCATCAAGGCGTCGCGCTCGGTATTGTCGAGGCCGGCCGTCAGCCGGCGCAGATTCAGCTTCGGCGACAGCGGCGCGCGGCGCAGCGACAAAGCCGCGAGATAATCGCGTGTACGCACGTCGTGACCGGGCACCGCGAACTCCGGGGCATCACCCTCCATTTCATGGAAGTACTCGGGCGCGTTGATCGGCAGGATTTCAGCCAGCGCGTCCTGGAAGGCGGGCGTCATGTTGGGCACGCCGGCGTCATCCGGCCATTGCGGATCGATCGACTCCACGATCTCCGCGCCCAGCTTGTCGCGCAGCACGGTCTTTATTTCCGCGTCGATCAGGTCCGTGATCGCGCCGTCGTTGGCCGCGTGTTTGACCATATATTCACGCACCACGCCGATGCGCATGCCCGCGAGAGGCTTCGCGCCGGTCGATGACGTGAAGCTCGCATAGGGCGCGGTGGGCCGCAGCGCGGCGGGCAGGGCGGTGAACATATCGCGCGGATCGTAGAAGCTTTCGTCCGTCATCGCGTCCACGACGCGCGCCGCGTCGCCGAGCGTGCGGCAGATCGCGCCCGAGCGGTGATTGATGTGCTGCGCCGTCGCGGTGCCGTCTTCCGACGTAAGTCCTTTGGTGGTCACGAAGCTCACCGCCGCGTTCTGTCCGGCTGGTTCGCGGCAGGAACCACTCGTGGTCTCGCAGATCGAGCAGGTGGCGAGGTTGGCCGCCACGGACGCACCCGCGCCGCCGCTCGACGGTCCCGCCGAGCGTTCGGTGTCATAGGGGTTGCAGACATGCCCGGCCCACGAGCTGCGGATGCTGCCGCCGCCGCCGACGAAGCTCCGGCGCGGCGTTTCCGGTCCGCTTGCGATATGCGTGACCTCGGCGGCGATACTGACGCCGAAGATGATCGCGCCCTTTTCACGCACCTGGCGCACGACGGTGGAATCGCGCGGCGCGGGGTCCATGGCGTAGGCGACGTCGTTGCCGCCGGTCGAACGCATATCCTTGACGTCGTACCAGTCCTTCACGGTCATGACCGTGCAGTAGAGCGGCAGCTTCGCAAGATCGGGTTTGCGCCCGTATTGCGCGTCGAGTTCCGCGGCGCGCTCCAGCGCGTCGGGATATTTGCGGAACGCGTCGCATTGCGTGGGGCAATGCGCCGGGTTCGCGCCTTTGCCGGGATGCGTGTCGCACGCCGCCTTGCATGTGACCGACCGCTCGCCCCGGATGTTCAGGGTCTCAAGCGCATTCACGGCGCCGGCGTCTTTCCGCCCCGCCACCATGCCGTACTGCTGTTGCACGCCGGGATCGGAGACGGTCGCTTCCATGCGCCCGAAATCCAGCGGCGGTCCCCGGTACTGATCAAGGTTGGGCAGGAAGCTCGACGCGGCTCTGGTCTGCGTCGGAAACTTCAGCGGCGCGCCGCCGCGCACGGCGCCCGCGCCTGGGCGCACGGGCTTTCCGTCCGCCGTCACGAGGTTGGTGCAGACCCCGTTGTAGGCCTTCGCCCGCGCGATATAGGCCTTCACCACGTCCTGGCAGGTGGTCGCGCCCGACCGGACCGCGCCTTGAATGCCTTCGATGGTTGCTTCCTCGATGCGGAAAGTATCCGCCGCATGTGCGGGAGCGGCCAGCGCGCCCGCCAGCAGAACGATCCCCAGCGATGCGCGCGGTCCCACAGTTAGAACGTCGCGATGGGGTTGACCGGCGAACCCGTGCCGTTCTCGATGCGCAAGGGCGCGATGGTCACCATGAACTCCCAGCGTTTGCGTTGCGCCGCCGCCGCCGCCAGGGCGTCGAGGTTGGTGTTGTCGATCAGCGGCATGCCCAGGATCACCAGCACGAAGTTGTGCACCGGCAGGTAATCGTCCGGATTGGTGATGGTCTTCGGGATCGGCGTCGCGTCCACCGCGTACTCCGTGCCCATCAGGGCGATGTCCCGCGCACGGAGCCACGGCAGCACGTCGGGCGCGAGGCCCGGCATCTGTTCGTTCACGTTCCACGGGCCGGTCTTTGCGCGGCGGGTCCAGCGGCCCGTGCGCACGAAGATCGCATCGCCTGCGCCGATCTTCACGCCGGCCATCTTCTCCCAGGCCTCGAGATCGTCCACCGTGATGCGGACGCCCGGCTCCAGATAGTCCACGCCTTTCAAACGCGGAATGTCGACCAGGATGCCGCGCGTCATCACGCCGTCCTGCGCCGTGGTGATGGCGCCGCGCTCGGCGCCCTTGGCTTCCGTCACGAATTCAT
>JAYSFT010000280.1:0-3341 GCA_041913245.1 Rhodospirillaceae bacterium
GCGAGTGGAGCGGGATCAGAAACGGCTACATGGGTTTCTGGATCCGCGACGCCTTTGGCGACAACGCGATTTAAGGACGGGTGCGCCGATGAAAAAGCATGTTTTCGCGGCCCTGATCGCCGGATGCGCCCTTGGGGCGAATGCGGCGTTCGCCGACGAGGCCTACCAGGACCGCAAGATCGGCTACACAATCGTCGGCAAGAACTGGGCGATCTATCAGACTCCGGACGGCAAGGCGGAATGTCCGGACGGCCTGAACGACGGCCCGCGCGAGCAGTTCGACAAACTGTATCCGCGCGAAGGGCATCATAAGTTTGCCGCCTCGCAGCTCGAACGCGAAGGCGAAGTGTGGCTGCCGGACAGCAAGGGCGATGACCGCGGCCTGCCGTTCTACGAGCCGCAGGGCAAGATCGGCATCGGCCTCAACCTTGACGGCAAGACCGACGCCAGCGACTTCACGAGCGCCGACGGCAAGGTCGCGGGTATCGACAACCAGATTTACCGCGTGTTCGGCTGCGTGGGGAATTACCGCGGCCCGGACGGCTCATATCGCTTCTTCATTCAGGAATACATGAAGAAGTTCAATTACAACCGCATGCTGATCGAAGTCGCCGACCTCGACGACATGGTGAACGATCCGGATGTGACGGTGACGGTCCTTCGCGGGCGCGATGCGTTGCTGCTGGATTCGCAAGGCGCGTTCGCCGCCGGCGGCACGCAGCGCGTCGACATGCGCTGGGGCAAGGACCTGATCAAGAGCACCAAGGGCCGTGTGGTCGACGGCGTTCTGACCACGGACCCGATCGATATCATGATGCCGGAAAGCCTGAAGCGCGGCGCGGCCAATCTCCTGATCCGCGACTGGCGCGTGCAGCTCCGCCTTTCAGAGGACGGCGCCGAGGGATTGATGGGCGGCTATCTCGATATCGAGAAGCTGTACAACAACCTCGCGCAGAACTGGACCTCGCATTACCGCAGCTACGGTCGCGAGCCGCTGCCGTCCGAATACCGCGCGATGATCCGCAACGCGGACGCCTATCCGGATGCGAACGGGCGCAACACCGCGATCTCCTCGGGCTGGGAAGTGAAATTCAAGCAAGTGTTCATCGTGCACCCGCCGCAGGCGGTGGCGTCGGGCGTTCCGGCGGCCGGCGCCTCCGTGCCGGCGCGGCAATAATTCGAGACCCAAGGACGAAATATGAGAAACGTGCGGCATATTCTGAGCGGATTGACCTTGGCGGTTTCTCTTGCCGCCGGCGCCGCTTCGGCTGCCGAATATTATTCGTGGACGAAGCAGCAGTACGCGCTCACGGAAGACTATGTGCGCGAACAGATGCCGCCGGGATTCAAGGTGGTGGTCGCCGCGCTGGAAGGTCCCGTGTTCGCGGACGCAACCGGAAAAACGCTGTACGGCTGGCCGCTGACGCCGCTGCGCAACGGCAATGCCGGCGAACTCAAAGGCAAGCCGACCTGCGACGATACGCATTATCGCGAGAACGTCGGTTTGCAGAGCCCGTACCCGGGCGGTCTCGAACTTCCCGAAGTCGAGACGCGGCCGTCCTGCGTTCAGGTGTGGCCGCCGGTGCTCGCTTCCGCGGATGCGAAAGCGGTGGGAAAGTGGACGATTGTCGAAGGTCCGGGGGGACGTAAACAGTGGGCCTATGACGGCCAGGCGCTTTATACCTCGATCCTCGACAGGAAAGCCGGCGACGTGCTCGGCGCGACCAGCGCGCTTGAAGGCGGCGACGGGGAAGGGGCGCTGCGCAAGCCCATGGGTCCCGAACGCAACATGCCCTCGCAGTTCAAGGTCAACGCCTCGCACGCGGGACGCCAGCTCACCCTCGCGAACAATTATTCGATCTATGTCTTCGACGGCGACACCGGCGGCAAATTCGGCTGTACCGGCGCTTGCCTCGAAAAATTCCAGCCGGTGCAGGCGCCCGAGCGGATCCGTCCGCAAGGCGATTGGACGATCGTCGAGCGCTCGCCGGGCGTGAAACAGTGGGCGTACCGCGGCCGTCCGGTTTACAGTTACATTCTGGAGCAGAAGCGCCCGAGCTTCGAAGGCTCCGACGAGCCGGGGTGGCACAATGTGTTCACCCAGTTGCCGCCGCAGTTCCCGAAGGGGTTCCGGATAACCGAAGGCACGGCGGGGTCGATGCTCGCCGACGCCAAGGGCCGCACGCTGTATCTCTATAATTGCAACGACGACGCGCAGGATCAGCTCGACTGCTCGCATCCGTCGCAGCCGCAGGCCTACAGACTGGCGATTTGCGGCAAAGGCGATTGGCGGCGTTGCCAGAAGACCTTCCAATATCTGGCGGCCGGCTCCGAGGAAAAGAGCGAGAGCGGCATCTGGAGCATCAAATATATCGACGCGTCCACCGGTCGTTGGGTAGAACCCTCGGCGCCGGGCGCGCAGCGGGTGTGGGCTTACCGGGATCGTCCGGTCTATGTCTGCACGCGCGACAAGACGCCGGGCGACTATGAATGCGATGCCTGGGGAGAGTTCAGCGGTATGCGGAACGGTTGGAAAGCCTTCTGGGTCCGCGAAGCGTTCGGCCGCGGTTAGGCGCGCAAGGCGAGGGAGAGCGTGATGGGAAAGATGTTGTCGAGGACGCTGGTCACGGCCTGTGCGCTTGCCGCCGGGATGGCTTTCGCGGACGCCGCATCGGCCGACGACGCCTTGCACAACGGCAAGATCGGCTACGCCATGACGAACAAGAACTGGGCCGTCTATCAGACCCCGGACGGCAAGGCCGAATGTCCGAACGGCTTGAACGACGGTCCGCGCGAACAGTTCGACAAGCTTTATCCGCGCGAGAAGAAGCACACCTACATCGGCACGCAGCTGGAGCGGGAAGGCGAAGTGTGGGTGCCCGAGAAGACGGCGGAGACTCACGGCCTGCCGTTCTACGAGCCGCAGGGCAAGATCGGCATCGGCCTCAATCTCGACGGCAAGACCGGCGCCGAGGATTTCACCAGCCCCGACGGCAAGGTCACGGGCATCGACAATCAGATCTATCGCGCGTTCGGCTGCGTCGCGAGCTACCGGGGGCCCGACGGCTCCTATCGTCATTTCGTCGAAAGCTACATGCAGCAGTACAAGTACAACCGTTTCCTGCTGGAGCTGACGGGTGTCGACAGTCTCACCGACGATCCCGACGTGACGGTGACGATCTATCGCGGGCTTGATGCGCTGCTCCTGGATTCCGCCGGCACCTTCATCCCCGGCGGCACGCAGCGCGCCGATCACCGCTGGGGCAAGGATTACATCAAGAGCGCCAAGGGCAAGATCGTTGACGGCGTGCTGACCACGACTCCGATCGACATCTACATCC
>JAYSFT010000281.1:0-3337 GCA_041913245.1 Rhodospirillaceae bacterium
ACCTGATCCAGACCGCGCGCCGCCTGGTGGAACGCGACGGCGCGGCCGCCTGGGTGTTGTACAAGCTGGACGGCGGGCTGGACCACATTCTGATCGACGAGGCGCAGGATACGAATCCGGACCAGTGGGCGATCGTGGACGCACTGACGCGCGAATTCTTCGCGGGCGAGGGCGCGCATGAGCAGATTTCGGCGAACCCGCGCACGGTGTTCGCGGTGGGCGACCGCAAGCAGTCGATCTACGGTTTCCAGGGCGCGGCGCCGGACGAGTTCGACCGGATGCAGAAGGTGCTGGAAAGCCGCGTGACAAGCGCGAACCAGGCCTGGGGCAACGAGGACCTGTTCGTGTCGTTCCGCTCGGTCCGCGCGGTGCTGGACGCGGTGGATCACGTATTCCGCCTGCCGGGCGCGCGCGACGGCGTGGCGGTGGAGGGCGAGGACATCACGCACCGGGCCGCGCGCGAAGGCAACGCGGGGCTGGTGGAACTGTGGGCGCCGGTGGAGCCCGAGGCCACCGACGAGGTGCAGCCGTGGATGCCGCCGGTGGAACGCAAGCGCGGGGATTCGCCGCCGGCGCGTTTGGCGGCCCTGGTGGCCAAACGCATCCACAAGATGGTGACTTCGGGCGAGAAACTTGAGTCCCACGGCCGCGCCGTCCGCGCCGGCGACATCATGGTGCTGGTGCGCCGGCGCACCGGGTTCGTCGAAGACCTGGTGCGCCATCTGAAGACGCTGAAGGTGCCGGTCGCCGGTGTGGACCGCATGGTGCTCACCGACCAGATGGCGGTGATGGACCTGACGGCGCTGGGCGAATTCCTGCTGCTGCCGGAAGACGATCTGACTCTGGCGAGCGTGCTGAAGGGCCCGCTGGTGGGCCTCACGGAAGAGGAATTGTTCGTCCTGGCGCACGGGCGCGGCGACAAGCATTTGTGGGACGTGCTTTCGAACCATGCGGGGAGCACATCGCGGTTCGGCGAAGCCCATGCGACCCTCGCCGATCTTCTGGCGAAGACCGATTATCTGACGCCCGTGGAACTGTATGGTCATGTGCTGGTGGCCCGCGAGGGCCGCAAGAAGCTGCTCGCGCGGCTCGGCCTCGATGCCGAAGACCCCATCGATGAATTCATGACCCTCGCGCTGGCCTACCAGGACGACCACGCGCCGTCGCTGCAAGGTTTCCTGCATTGGCTGTCGGCGGGCGACGCCGAGATCAAACGCGATCTGGACAGCACGGGCAGCGACGCGGTGCGCGTGATCACGGTGCACGGCGCGAAGGGCCTGCAGGCGCCGATCGTGTTCCTGCCCGATACGATGCAGACGCCGACCTTCCAGGATCGCTTGTTGTGGACGGACGGCGACAAGCCGCTGATGCTGTGGTGCGCGGCGGCGGCGGAGATCGATCCGGCCACGAAGGCCGTGCGTCAGTCCCTGGCCGAGGCGCAGGACCGCGAGTACCGCCGCCTTCTCTATGTGGCGATGACCCGCGCGGAAGATCGCCTGTATGTCTGCGGCTGGCAGAACCGGCGCCCGCGCGGCGGCGCGGCGACCTGGTACGAGCTGATCAGGGCGGGCCTCGCCGCGTCGATGTCGGAGACCGTCACGGATGAGTTCCTGGAAAGCGACGGCACGCTGAGCAGCGCGGAGGTCCTGCGCCTTTCGTCGCGTCAGGATCTGCCGCCGAGACCGGCCGTGAAAACCCGCGCGGCGGCGGCCGCTTCATCTCTGCCGGCGTGGGCCGGCAAGGACGCGCCGCCGGAAGCGATCCCGCCGCGACCGCTCGCTCCGTCGCACGCGGCCATGGACGATCCGCCGGCGAACGCGCCGCTGAAGGACACGCGGGCGCGGTTCCAGCGCGGGATCATCATTCACAGATTATTGCAGAGCCTGCCGGACCTGCCACCTTCAAAACGGCGCAAGGCCGCCGAGGCCTTTGCGGCGCGGCCGTCGTGGCAATTGGACGATGGCGAACGCGCCGCGCTGGTGAACGAGACGATGGCGGTGCTGGAGACGCCGGATTTCGTGCCCCTGTTCGCGCCGGAGACCTCGCGCGCCGAGGTGCCGGTGACGGGGCTTCTGGGCCGCTTCGCACTGTCGGGCCAGGTGGACCGGCTGGCGGTGACGGACGATGAAGTGTGGATCGTCGACTACAAGACGAACCGTCCGCCGCCGCACGAGGCGGTAGATGTCGACAAGGCCTATGTCTATCAGATGGCGGCCTACCGCCGCGCCTTGCAGGCGATCTACCCCAAACATGCGGTCCACTGTCTGCTGCTGTGGACCGACGGACCGTTCATATTGGAGCTGCCGTCGCAGCAAATGGATGACCTGCTCGCCTCATCCGGCCTAATCTAACGCCATGGATGACACCAACCAGGTCCGCAACGTCGACGGCGTGCTCTTGCGCGAGTGCTGGTACTACGCCCTGCCCTCGCATGCCTTGAAAACGCGCGCGACAGTTCATCGCACCATTATGGGCGAACCCGTGCTGCTGGGCCGCGACGCGGACGGGAAGGCTTTTGCCTTGCGAGACACCTGCCCGCACCGGGGGACCTTGCTGTCGAAAGGCGCCTTCGACGGCCGCGAGGTTCAGTGCCCCTATCACGGCTGGCGCTTCCGCACCGACGGACGGTGCTCGGCGATCCCGTCGCAGCTCGCCGATCAGAAACCCCAGGCCCACGACATTCACACGCCGGCGTTCCGCGTGGCCGAGCGCGACGGGAATATCTGGATCTACATCGGCGCGCGGAAGGACGATCTGCCGCCCGTGCCCGCGGTGCCGGCGGTGGGCGCGCGCTTCCAACTCCACGAGTCCTCGATCTTCGCCTGCAATATCGATGTCGCGGTCTCGGGTCTGATGGACCCGGCGCACGGGCCGTTCGTGCACCGGTCCGCTTTTTGGAGGGGCGAACACAGCATCTACGAAAAGCAGAAGGCCTTCTCGCCGCTGGCGGAAGAAGAAGGCCTGGGCTGGCGCATGGACCGGCACACGGCCTCGCGCAATTCGCGCGCCTACCGCATCTTCCTGGGCGGCGCGCCGGAGACGGACATCAGTTACAGGATCCCCGCGACACGCATCGAGCACGCGCAAACCAAGACCTACAATTACTGCGGCCTGACGTCCTGCACGCCGATCACGGCGGATCGCACGGAAGTGCATCATGTGATGTATTGGGACGTGCCGGGCGGCGCGTTGCTGCGCCCCGTGGTGCGCGCGTTGGCCAAAAGATTCCTCGAACAGGACCGCCGCGCGGTGATGGCGATGCAGGAAGGTTTGGCCTTCAACCCATCCACCATGCTGATCCAGGACGCCGACACGCAGACCCGCTGGTACTTTCGCT
>JAYSFT010000282.1:0-3330 GCA_041913245.1 Rhodospirillaceae bacterium
TCGATGAGGATGTTGGTCGCGTTGTTCTCCGACAGATTGATCATGAGCTTGGCGATGTCTTCGAGCGACAGCATCGACTCCTTGCCGATCAGATTGGCCATGCCGCCGCGTCCCAGGCCGTCGGCGACATCGTACGAGTGCCGCTGCTTCAGGAATCCGGGCGTCGCCTCCTCGCGGCGGAATAGCTCGACCAGGATCGCGACCTTGATCGTGCTGGCGGTGGCCAGCACCATGCCGGGGTTCACTTCAACCTTCGATCCGTCGGTGAGGTCGATGAAAACCGCGCCGAACGCGCCCTCGAAACCCTTGTTGATCTCGCCGAGCCTGGCCTCGAATTTCGCGCGAATGTCTTTGTGCGGGTCGGTCCGGGTCTGCGCGAAACCCGGCGCCGACATCAGAAGCATGAGCATTCCGGCGGCGATGGACCGCATGATTTCAACTCCGTCAAGAAACGGGCGCAGGACCCAAGGGTATTGCGATCCGCCGTGCAAGGCCAGCATTTCCGGGCCAGCCCGCCGCTCGCGCTCTTGACTGGCCTTGAGCAGGCGTCCTTGGCAGAATCAAAGAGTCCGCCCCAGCCGTGAAGAGGCCCCATGACGACGAAGACCGACGATCTCGCCCGCCGCCTGCTCGGCAGGGCGATCGAAAACCTCGACGAGGAGGAACGGCGCGTCCTGCGCGAAATCTCGGAGCGGCGGCCGATCAGCAAGGATTCCGGCGCGGAAGCGGACGACACCGCGACCAAGTGGGACCGGCTTGCCGATCGTGTCGCGGCCGTCGGCGGCTCCTGGGGATTCATTTTCGCGTTTCTGGCCGTGCTCGTCGGATGGATGTTGTTCAATACGGACATCCTCGCGAAATGGGACCTCGCGTTCGACCCCTATCCCTACATCTTCCTCAATCTGATGCTTTCGATGATCGCCGCGCTTCAGGCGCCGATCATCATGATGAGTCAGAATCGCCAGGCCGCGAAAGACCGCATCGCGGCGCGCAGCGACTATGAAGTCAACCTGAAGGCCGAACTTGAGATCATGGCGCTCCACGAGAAACTCGACGCCTTAAGAATCCAGCACCTGGAAACGATCGCGAGCCGCCAGGCGGAAATGATCGATCTGATGAAAAAGCGCCTGAATATCGATTAAGGCGCGCGGCGCGGAACGGATTGCAGACCAGCCCGCGTCTGTCACACAACCGACAGGAAAGCTTCGCGGTAACGAAAAGATGTGCGGTCTAGGTTCTGCCCTCCAAGAGCTCGCCGATGATGATCGACCCATGCGCGATCGCCGTATCGGGAGAAAGCATCGGTCCCGCGAAAGCGAGCTTTACGCCCGTATTTTCAATCCACTCCAGGTGGGCGGGGCGCAGGAGCCGGCGCAAGTCCGCGTGGTTCGGCTTGTCGAAGCACAGCAGAGATATGAGCATTTCGCTTTCTCCCGTTGCAGGCAAGACATCAGCGCGGCGGATCGGAGGCCCTGGGCAGGAAAGCCGCGGCCGCCGGCTTGCGGCTGATCGCCGCGAAGAGCGGGAATGGGAGAGCGCGCGTGACCGGCTGGGGATAAGTCACATCACGCTTTCCCATCCCGTGCGCCGCGAAACGGTATCGCGGCCATGAACCGCGATCTGCTCGTACGGCGAAGCGTGTCTGATCTCGTCGGCGGACAGCGCCAGGCGAAGCTGCTTTTTCCTCCAGTCGATGTTGCGCGCGGCCGCTGTCGAGACGATGACGTGATGGGGCCGCCACCAGGAGGACCACCGCACCACTAGATGCGTGACGGCCCACGCCGCATCGTCGAGCACGAAGTCCTCGACCTCGCCGAGCCCGCCGTCGTTCACGGCGACGGCATAACCGGTCATTTCGCCGCTGCTGCGCAGGTGAGCGTCGAGCTTTATGGGCGCGCGGGGCGCGTCCTGATGCGGCGCCAGCAGATTGGCGCCGGCGGCGACGGCGATGGCTTCGGCCATGTCCAAGTGCGGCGCGGCTTGGTGTGCGGCCATCTGCCGCGCGACCGGCGGGGCCTCCGCCGCGTCCCGTGCTTCGGCGACGCGCCGCCGGGGCCACGCGATGGGGCAAGCATGCTCGTTTTCGTGAGGAGCGCCGAACGCGGCGGGCGGTAACAGGACTTTATGCGGATCCAGCCAGCTGCCGAGATCGCCGACGATCCATTGAATGCGCCATGTGGTGTCGTCGATCAGGAAGTCCGCGACTTTACCGCAACGTCCGTCCGTTGCCTTTACATCAAACGCTTTCAGTGCCGACAGTTGCCATAACATGACGCCCTCCTGTGTGTGGCATCGGGCTCTTGCGGCAACTATGGCATCGGCGTATGCAAACGACTAATTCATATTAATCCCAATTATAATAACAAAATTTGATGTAATTCGGAGGCGGAAAATGGATATCACGCTGGCGCGTACATTTCTCGAAATCGTGGCGAGCGGCAGCTTCGTCGTCGCCGGCGAACGTCTTCATGTCACGCAGACGGCGGTGAGTTCGCGCATCAGGTCGCTCGAGACGCAGCTCGGCCGCCGTCTTTTCGTGCGGAACAAGGCGGGCGCGCGGTTGACGCCGGCCGGCGAACGATTCCGGAAATTCGCGATGACCCTCGTGCAGGTGTGGGAACATGCACGGCATCAGGTTGCCTTGCCGGCGGGACGTTCGGAGATCGTCGGTGTCGGCGCCGAGTTGAGCTTATGGACGCCGTTCATGGCGAACTGGCTGATCTGGATGCATCGGCAATGCAAGGATATCGCCCTGCGGGTCGACGTCGACCTGCCCGCGCGGCTTCTCGACGGGATACAGAACGGATCGCTCGACGTCGCCGTGGTCTATAAGCCGCCGTCCCGGCCCGAGTTGGTCTCGGAACTCCTCAGCGACGAGAAGCTTGTCATGGTCACGACCGCGCGTGACGGCCGCTTCGATGCTGAAAGCTATGTCCATGTCGATTGGGGGACAAGCTTCAAGACGAATATCGAGAGCGCGTTCCCCGAACTGGCCCTTCCCAACATGACGATTTCGCTCGGCCCCCTCGCGCTTTCGTATCTCCTGAGCGTCGGAGGCTCCGGATACTTTCGTCAGCGCGCGGTCCAGCAATATATCGACGATGGAAAGCTGAACCTCGTCAAAGGCGCGCCGCCTTTTTCATACTCTGTTCATGCGGTCTATTCGAGCAAGGCCGATAGAGGCGCGCTTGATCGCGTGCGCAAAGGGCTGCGCGTATGCTCCAACGCCAGCGACGAGCGGCGTTCCGCGAGGCCGCATTCGCGCGGGCGAAGCGCCGGAACGCGTCGCGTTTAAAGCTTATTTTCTCACGGTTGTGCGGGAGATGGCTG
>JAYSFT010000283.1:0-3309 GCA_041913245.1 Rhodospirillaceae bacterium
CCCAGGCGCTTCTCGCCGAGTACCAGCGCAAGCAGCGCGACGCCATGGCCGAAGCGGAAAAGATCATCTCCTCCGCCAAAGCCGAAGCCGCGCGTCTCAAGGTGCAGGCCGAGCAGGACCTCGAGCACGCCCTCGCCCGCCGCAAGGAGCAGGCTTTGCAACGCATTGCCCAAAGCGAAGCCCAGGCGTTGGCGCAGGTGCGCAACACGGCGGTCGACGCGGCCCTGGCCGCCGCGGAAGCCGTCATCGCCAAGAGCCTCGACGGCTCCAGGCGCGACGCGCTCACCGACAAGGCCATCGGCGACCTCGGGGGGAAGCTTCACTAAACGCCTTCGAAGTACGAAATCGAAAAAGCCCGCTGGCGACAGCGGGCTTTTTTGTCTTCTCTTTTATAAAACGAAAAACCCTGGATCCTCGCGCCCCTACTCCGCCGCCTGTTTCGCGCCGTCGCTCGCCGGCGGCGTCCAGCGCAGGACTGGGCGGCGCGCGGCCTTGGTCTCGTCCAAGCGTCTCCGCGGGCTGAGCTGCGGGGCGGCCTGGAATTCCGCCGCGCGCCCCTCTTTGGCTTTACGCGCGAGGGAGAGCAGCGAGGTCACGAACTGATCCAGCGCCGCCTTGCTTTCGGTTTCCGTGGGCTCGATCAGCAGCGCGCCGTGCACCACCAGCGGAAAGTACATCGTCGGCGGATGGAAGCCCTCGTCGATCAGCGCCTTGGCGATGTCGAGGGTGGTCACGCCCGTGCCCTTCAGGAAGCGGTCGTCGAACACGCACTCATGCATGCACGGACCCGCGAAGGCCGGGGTGAGTTCGCTGGAGAGGCGCGCCATCAGGTAATTCGCGTTCAGCACCGCATCGCCCGAGGCTTGGCGTAAGCCGTCGGCGCCCATGCTCATCATGTAGCTCAGCGCGCGCACGAAGACGCCGAACTGGCCGTGGTACCCCTTCATGCGGCCCAGCGCCTGCTTGGCGGCGCCGAAGCCCGCGTGCTCTTCCGCCGCATAGCCTTCAGCGGCCTTCACCACCATCGGCACCGGCGCGAACGGGGCGAGTTTCGCGGAAAGAACCGTGGGACCAGCGCCCGGGCCGCCGCCGCCGTGTGGCGTCGAGAAGGTCTTGTGCAGGTTGATGTGCATGGCATCGACGCCGAGGTCGGCGATCTTCAGGCGGCCGACGATGGCATTGAAGTTGGCGCCGTCCATGTAGAAGTAGGCGCCCGCCGCGTGGACCGCCGCGGCGATCTCGATGCACTCGCGCTCAAAAAGTCCGCATGTGTTCGGGTTGGTGATCATCACCGCCGCCACCGTGTCGCCGTGCTCGGCGAGTTTCGCCTTCAGCACCGCGAGATCGACGCGCCCTTCCGCGTTCGCCGGAACGGCTTCGACCGTATAACCACATAAAGCGGCGGTGGCCGGATTGGTGCCGTGGGCGGATTCCGGCACGATGATGACTTTGCGCTGCGCCTGGCCATTGGCGTCGTGCGCGGCGTGGATACACATCAGGCCGCAGAATTCGCCGTGCGCGCCCGCGGCCGGCGACATCGCCACCGCCGCCATGCCGGTGAGTTCAGTGAGCCAGCGCGCCGTGGTGTCGATCAGCTCCATCGCGCCCTGCACGGTCGAGATCGGCTGGAACGGATGTGTCTCGGCGAAGCCGGGAAGCCGCGCCATCTTCTCGTTGAGGCGCGGGTTGTGCTTCATGGTGCACGAGCCCAGGGGATAGAAGCCGGAATCGATCGAGTAGTTCTTCTGCGAGAGGCGCGTGTAATGGCGCACCACGTCCGGCTCCGAGAGGCCCGGCAAACCAATCGGCCCGCTGCGCTTCACATCGCCCAGGCGCTGCTTCGAGGTCGGCGACGCCGGCAGGTCGACGGCGGTCATGCCCGGGGTGTCTTGTTCAAAGATCAGGTTCTGTTCGAACTGAAGGCCTTTGTGGCCACTCGCGGTGGTCGCCAATGTATTGGGTGATGTCATGACAGCACCTCCGTCAGCGCCTTCACAAGTTTGACCCGATCCTCCGCGCTGTTGGTCTCGGTCGCGCAGACGACCATGATGTTCGCGAGTTCGGGATAAGTCGGATAGAAGCGCGAGGCTGGCACGCCGCCCAGCACGCCTTTCTTGGCCAGCGCTTCGACAACCTCCGCCGCCGGTTTCGGCAGCACGAGCGCGAACTCATTGAAGAAGGCGGACGGAAGCAGCTTCACGCCCTTCACGCCTTCCAGCTTGTCGGCGAGATCGCACGCGGTGGCGTGATTGAGCTCGGCCAGACTCTTGAAACCCGCCTCGCCCAGCAGCGTCATATGCACCGAGAAGGCCAGCGCGATGAGGCCCGAGTTGGTGCAGATGTTCGAGGTCGCCTTCTCGCGGCGGATATGCTGCTCGCGCGTGGACAAGGTCAGCACCCAGCCGCGGCGGCCGTCCTCGTCGGTGGTCTCGCCGCACAGGCGCCCCGGCATCTGGCGCAGGAATTTCTCGCGCGTCGCGAACAGGCCCACGCCCGGCCCGCCGAAGCTCATGGGGCCGGCCAGCGACTGGCCTTCGCCCACGACGATGTCCGCGCCCATGACGCCCGGCGATTTCACGAGACCAAGGGAGACGGGCTCGGTGACGCATACCACCAGCAGCACGCCCACCTTATGGCAGGCTTCACTGAGGGCCGTGCAATCGGAAAGATGACCGAAGAAACCCGGCGTCTGCACGACCACGCAGGCGAGGTCCGGCGTGACGCGGCCGATCAGGTCCTCGACGCCGTACGGGTCCGGCGCCAGGCATTCGACGTCCACGTCCAGAAACTTCATCTGGGTCTTGGTGACGTCACGATAATGAGGATGCACACGGCCCGAGACGAGGGCCTGGTTGCGCTTGGTCACACGCGCGGCCATGGCGACCGCTTCGGCGCAAGCCGTCGCGCCGTCGTACATGGAGGCGTTGGCCACTTCCATGCCGGTGATGAGCGCCACCTGGGTCTGGAATTCGAAGATCGCCTGCAGCGTGCCCTGGCTGATCTCCGGCTGATACGGCGTATAGGCCGTCAGGAACTCGCCGCGCTGGATGATGTAGTCGAGCGAGGCCGGTGTGTGATGGCGATAGTTGCCGCAGCCGAGGAAAGCCGGCGACGCGGCGCAGTTCATGTTCTTCGCCGCCATGGCCCCGAGCGCGCGTTCCACCTCGATCTCGCTCATGGTGCCCGGCAGGTCGAAGCGCGCGGAGGCCAGCGCCTTCTTCGGCAGGTCCTTGAACAACTCGTCTATGGACGCGGCGCCGATCTCCGCCAGCATGTCCCGGCGATTGGTCTCGGAGAGAGGTAGATAAC
>JAYSFT010000284.1:0-3298 GCA_041913245.1 Rhodospirillaceae bacterium
GCGTGCCGGAACTCGGCGCCCTCGGCCGCGGCGAGGACATGGAAATCACCACCTATCTCGAAGGCGCGCTGTCGTCGGAACTGTCCGGCAACGTCGTCGATCTCTGCCCGGTCGGCGCGCTGACCTCGAAGCCCTACGCCTTCCATGCGCGTCCGTGGGAACTGCGCAAGACCGAGTCCATCGACGTGATGGACGCCGTCGGCGCCAACATTCGCGTCGACGCGCGCGGCCGTGAAGTCATGCGCGTCCTGCCGCGCATCAACGAAGACGTGAACGAGGAGTGGCTGGCCGACAAGAGCCGTCACGCCTGCGACGGTCTTGGTTATCAGCGTCTCGACCGCCCGTACGTGCGCCGCAACGGCAAGCTCACCGCCGTGTCGTGGGAAGACGCCTTCGACGCCATCGCCGTGCGCCTGCGCGCCTCGGCCGGCAACCGTATCGCGGCTCTCGCCGGCGATCTCGCGGACTGCGAATCCATGACGGCCCTCAAGGACCTCATGGCCGCGCTCGGCTCGCACAACATCGACTGCCGCCAGGACGGCGCCGCGCTCGATCCGAAGGTGCGCGCCTCCTACATCTTCAACAGCACCATCGCCGGCATCGAACGGGCCGACGCGATCCTGCTCGTCGGCACCGATCCGCGCCGCGAAGCCCCGGTCCTGAACGCGCGCATCCGCAAGCGCTTCAAGAAGGGCGGTCTCACGGTCGGCGTCATCGGCGCCGACACGAAGCTCACCTACAAGGTGGAGAACCTCGGCGCTTCGCCCGACATTCTCTCGAAAATCGCCGACGGCTCGCACCCGTTCGCGCAGGTGCTCAAGAACGCCAAGAACCCGATGATCGTCGTGGGCATGGCCGCGCTGTCGCGCGCCGACGGCAATGCGATCCTCGCCGCCGCCCGTCAGCTCGCCGAGACCTGCGGTCTCGTGAAGGACGGCTGGAACGGCTTCAACGTGCTGCACACCGCCGCCGGCCGCGTCGGCGGCCTCGATGCCGGCTTCGTGCCGGGCGAGGGCGGTAAGGACACGCGCGGCATTCTCGAAGCCGCCGGCAAGGGCGAGATCGACGTCGTGTTCCTCCTCGGCGCCGACGAGATCGACACCGCCAAGCTCGGCAAGGCCTTCGTGATCTATCAGGGCCACCACGGCGACCGCGGCGCGCATCGCGCCGACGTCATCCTGCCGGGCGCGGCCTACACCGAGAAGGACGGCACCTACGTCAACACCGAGGGCCGCGTGCAGGAAGCCTACCGCGCCGTGTTCCCGCCCGGGGACGCGCGCGAGGACTGGACCATCCTGCGCGCCCTGTCGGCGGTGCTCGCGAAGACGCTGCCCTACGACAACATCAAGCAGCTGCGCGCGCGCATGGCCAAGGCGAACCCGGTGTTCGCGGGCTACGACAAGGTTCAACCCGCCGAGTGGAAGAGCTTCGGTGCGGCCGGCGCGATCGCCGCCGCGCCGTTCGACTACCCGGTGAAGAATTACTACATGACCGATCCGATCAGCCGGGCCTCGCGCACGATGGCGCAGTGCACGGAAGAATTTGTGCTCGGTACCAAGCAGAAGACGGGCACCCATGGCTGAGTTCGTAGACGGATATCTGCTGCCCGGGCTCTGGATCGTCGGCAAGATCCTGCTCTTCGTCGTGCCGCTGCTGGTCGTGATGGCCTACGTCACGTATGCCGAACGCCGCATCATCGGTGCCATGCAGATGCGCAAGGGCCCGAACGTGGTCGGCCCCTTCGGCCTGTTCCAGCCGTTCGCCGACGCCGTGAAGCTGGTGTTCAAGGAAACCGTGGTGCCGACGGGCTCGTCGCCGGTCGTGTTCTTCCTCGCGCCCATGATCTCCTTCACCCTCGCGCTGCTCGCCTGGGCCGTGATCCCGGTCGACAGCGGCTGGGTGATCTCGAACTTGAACGTCGGCGTCCTGTACCTGTTCGCCATCTCCTCGCTCGGCGTGTACGGCATCGTGATGGCCGGCTGGGCCTCCAACAGCCGTTACGCCTTCCTGGGCGCGATGCGCTCGGCCGCCCAGATGGTGTCCTACGAAGTCTCCATCGGCCTTGTGATGATCTCGGTGCTGCTCACCGCCGGCTCGCTGAACCTCAGCGAACTCGTCGGCGCGCAGAAGGGCCTGTGGTACTTCATCCCGCACTTCCCGATGTTCATCCTCTTCTTCATCTCGGTGCTGGCGGAAACCAACCGTCACCCGTTCGATCTTCCGGAAGCGGAGTCCGAACTCGTCGCCGGCTTCATGACTGAATATTCGTCCATGTCGTTCGCCCTGTTTTTCCTCGGCGAATACATGAACATGATCATGATGTCGGGCATCGTCTCGATCCTGTTCCTGGGCGGCTGGCTTGGCCCGCAGGACATGATGCCGGGCCTCTCGGTGCTGACGCCAATCCTTGGATGGGTGCCCGGCATTGTCTGGTTCGCGCTCAAGATCGCGTTCTGTCTGTTCGTCTTCATCTGGGTTCGCGCGACATTCCCGCGCTATCGTTACGACCAGCTCATGCGTCTCGGCTGGAAGGTGTTCCTTCCGTTCTCGCTGATCTGGCTCGTCCTTACGGCCGGCTTCCTTGTCTACTTCGACAAGTTGCCGAAGTAGGGGAGGGGTCATTCATGGCAATCAACGCATCCGTCCGCACCGCCCTTCTGTGGGAGCTCGTCACAGGCATGTGGCTGACGCTCAAGTACATGTTTGGGCCGAAGGTCACGCTGAACTATCCGTACGAGAAGGGCCCGCTCAGCCCGCGCTTCCGCGGCGAGCATGCGCTGCGCCGCTATCCGAACGGTGAAGAGCGCTGCATCGCCTGCAAGCTGTGCGAGGCCATCTGTCCGGCGCAGGCGATCACCATCGAAGCCGAACCGCGCGCCGACGGCTCGCGCCGCACCACGCGCTACGACATCGATATGACCAAGTGCATCTACTGCGGCTTCTGCGAGGAAGCCTGCCCGGTGGATGCCATCGTCGAAGGCCCGAACTTCGAGTTCGCGACCGAGACGCACGACGAACTGCTCTACAACAAGGACAAATTGCTCGCGAACGGCGACCGCTGGGAGCCGGAACTCGCGAAACGTCTCGAACTGAACGCGCCGTACCGGTAAACGCCCGCGAGGGCCGTGAACCGCGAACGTGGGGCGAGAGGGGATACCGAAGTGGGATACAAAAAATTGAGCCAGGATAAGAAAGGCACGCGCGCATGATTATCGCCACGCTCGCCTTCTATCTTTTTGCCGCCGTCGCGGTGATCTCCGCGCTGAACGTCATCCTTCAGCGCAATCCCGTGCATTGC
>JAYSFT010000285.1:0-3296 GCA_041913245.1 Rhodospirillaceae bacterium
GCCGGCGTGAGCTGGCGCATCTATCAGGATCCCAACAACAACTGGACCGGCGCGATGCACGGCGGCCTCGCCTTCGAGAGCTTCCGCACCTGCAAGCCGGGCGATGCGCTTTACGAAAAAGGCATGAGCCGGTGGTCGCTGGAGCAATTGAAGCGCGACGTGATGAACGACATGCTGCCGGCGGTGTCGTGGGTCCTGCCCTCGCCGCCCTATTCGGAACACCCGAGCGCGTCCACGCCGCTGGAAGGGGCGGAATTCACCGCGCGCGTGCTTCAAGCGCTGACCTCCAACCCGCAGGTCTGGGCGAGCACGGTATTCCTACAGACCTTCGACGAGAACGACGGGCTGTTCGATCACCTGGCGCCGCCGGCGCCGCCGTCCTATGACCGCGACGGCGTCATGCAGGGCAAGGCGACGTTGGATCTTGCTGGCCACTACTTCCACGATCCCGAGCGCAAACACATCGCCAGGACCGACGATTGGAGCGGCGCGGTGCGCCCCTTCGGAATGGGCCCGCGCGTACCGATGTATGTCGTCTCGCCCTGGAGCAAGGGCGGCTGGGTGAACTCGCAGGTGTTCGATCACACCTCCGTCGGCCAGTTCCTCGAGAAACGCTTCGGCGTCGTTGTCCCGGCGATCACCCCGTGGCATCGCGCGGTGTCCGGGGATTTGACTTCGGCTTTCGACTTCGTCACGCCGAACGATCCGGCCTTCCCGAAGCTGCCGGATGTCGGCGGCGCCTCGGCCGTCGTGCTCGACCATATCCAGCGGCCGCGCATTCTGCCGCCGGCCAGGCATGAGAAACTGTTCCAGGAAACAGGCGTGCGTCCGTCGCGCGCGCTGCCCTACGAACTCAACGCCGTCTCCAAAGTCGACGCCCAGGGGATCACGCTCGACTTCCGCAACACCGGCAGGCAGGGCGCCGTGTTCCACGTCTACGACCGTCTGCATCTCGGCCGCATTCCGCGGCGATATACCGTCGAGGCGGGCAAAAGCATTTCGGATGTGTGGGACACGACCGCCGACAACGGCCGTTACGACCTGTTCGTCATCGCGCCCAACGGTTTCCGCCGCGACTTCGCCGGCAATGCCGCGGGCCCGCGGACCGAGATCGACGTGCGCTATCAGGCCAAGACCCGGAAGATTCAACTCATTGCCCGCAACACCGGCGACGCACCGGCGACCCTGACGCTGGCGCACAATGCCTATGGGATGGCGGATGAAGAAATTTCGATCGCGGCCGGCGGGCGGGCGAGCAAAGCGTGGCCCGTCGCGGAAAGCGGCAACTGGTACGACTTCAC
Organism: Rhodospirillaceae bacterium; assembly: GCA_041913245.1. Taxonomy (GTDB): domain Bacteria; phylum Pseudomonadota; class Alphaproteobacteria; order Rhodospirillales; family Rhodospirillaceae; genus SHVO01. Next base: position 1,302 of record JAYSFT010000285.1, read on the forward strand.
GCTTTCAGGGGCGGGACTCACACGCCGTGCCGCCGGGCGCATCGAAACCGGCGAACACGGCGTCAGCGACCCGGCGATGGGAGCGAGCCTTATTTCTTGACGCGGTAGACGTCGTGGCAGGACTTGCAGGACAGGGCCGGGGCAACTTCGCTCATGATGGCGTCTTTGCCCTGTTCGCGCATAATCGTGGCCACTTTGATGGTGGCCGCGGCGAAGGTGTTCATTCTCTGCGAGAAATCGGCCCACTTGGTCCAGACCTCAGGGGTGGATTCGCCGCCGGGCGTCTTGGCTTCGAAGCTCTGGAGGGCGCCTTGAGAGATGAGGGCGATGGTATCGAGATGGCTTTGGAGATTATCTTCGGGCGCGGCGCCTGACAGAATCATGCCCAGAACAGCGACCTGGGCATCGAGAGCCTTCATAATGTGCTGGCGGTATTCGATTGTGTCCTTGTCCTCCGCCGCGAGAGCGGCCGTAGAGCCGCTTAAGACCGCCAAAAGACCGATAGCCGCACCAAACCGACGCATGGTTCCCTCCTGATGAATTCTGGGGGAACTGTGGCTTTGCACGGCCCAGGAGGCATTGATTCCGGTCAATCCCGGCCCGGCAATTTGCAGGGTCTCAGGGGCTTGGTCGGGCCCGCGCGGCCAGGCTGCGGGCTCCGTTTGCCAGCAGTCCAACATCGGTCCCCACGGAAACAAAGGCGAATCCGGCCGCGAAATAGGCCTGCGCCTGCTCGGCGTCCCGGGCGAAGATGCCGCAGGGCTTCCCGGCCTTGGCGATGCGGGCGAAGGCGTTTTCGATGGCGGCCTTCACCTCGGGATGGGCGGGATTGCCGAGATGCCCGAGGGAACCGGCGAGATCGGCCGGCCCGATGAAGAGCGCATCGACCCCGTCCACGGCGGCGATCGCCTCGATTTCGGCGAGGGCGCCGCGGCTTTCGATCTGGGTGATGACACACAGGTCCTCGTGGGCCTCGGCGAGATATTGTGCGTGGGTGCCGAACCGCGCCGCGCGGCTGGTGGCGCTGGCCACGCCCCGGATCCCGCGCGGCGGGAAGCGCGTGGCGGCGACGACCTGTTTTGCCTGCTCGGCCGTATCGACCATCGGGATGAGCAGACTGCGCACGCCGATATCAAGATACTGCTTGAGGAACACCGGATCGCCCACCGGCGGACGCGCGACGGGTTCGAGCGGATAGGGCGCGACCGCCTGCAACTGCGCCAGCAAGGTTTGCAGCGTATTGGGCGAATGTTCGCCATCGAACATCAGCCAGTCGTAACCGGCGCCCGCGCAAATCTCCGCGGTGTAGGGATTGGCGAGCCCCTGCCACAGACCGACGGCGGGACGCTTCTCAAGAAACGCTTGTTTAAGACGGTTCACGAAGCGCCCCGCCTTCCGATCAGGGCGTGTGCCTGGACGGCACGCGTTTCCTGGTCGCCTGTTCGAAGGCGTAGGCGAGACCGAGGATTTTCGGGTCCTGGCAATGTCCGCCGACGAAGCTGACGCCGAAGGGCTTCACGCGTTCCTCGGAGCCTTGCGCGCCCGGATTGTCGTTGGGCACGAGGCCGAACGGCACCACGACGATGGGATAGCCGGCCTTGGTGGCGTAGTTGGCGCCGCCGGCTTCCGGGAACATGACGGCGTCGAGCTTGTTGGCGTCGATCACGGCGTCGAGACCCTCGTCGCGCGTCAACACCAGGTCCTCGGCGCGATTTCTTTCATAGCGCGCCTTTTCCTTTTCGAGATCGACCGCTTCGGCGGCTTCCAGGCGCGACTGGCCGTAGCGGATGGCGCCGTCGGCGGCATGGGCCGTGTTCCAGGCCAGGAACTCGTTGAGGGTCTTGACCGGAGCCTTGTCGTCCAGCGAGGCGAGCCACAAATTGAAATCGCGCTTCATGCCGTAGCGCAGCACGTTCGAGCAGTAGTCGTCCGGTGCCTTGCCGTCGGTGGCGAGCTGACAGATGAAGTGCGCGGAGATGTTCTTCTGCGGATCGG
>JAYSFT010000286.1:0-3258 GCA_041913245.1 Rhodospirillaceae bacterium
CGAGCTTGGCGCGCTTATGCCAAGCGGGCGCTTCGATCTTGCGATCCATGGCTCCACCGTGGATGACGCGAGGGGTCGCGTGTGGGTCTGGCGAGGTCATGGGCCGGAAGCGCTCCTATCGGCGGAAAAACCCGCCGACTTCCGCTAGAGCAAAGCCCGTGCCACACATTGCGCGCGACCTAAGCCGCTGAAATCACATGATTAATTTCAGGAACGTAAGTACGATTCGCTGAATTACATAAGAAAATGGCGGTTTCAGACACTTGTTGCCTAAAACCGCCATCGCCGGTCCGACCCTCTCCTGCTGGCGGGAGAGGGTCGGGGTGAGGGCCTACCTCGGATCGGGCACTTCGATCGCCTCGCCGGCCAAGGCCGGCGTATTCACCGGCAGGCGCCGCGCGTGGCTGGCCTGCTCATAGGAATAGCCGAGCGCCAGGATCTTACCTTCGCTGAAAGCGGTGCCGAGGAACGAGATTCCCACCGGCAAATCGCCGTTGGTGAAACCCGCCGGCACGATCAGGTCCGGAAAACCGGAGAGATTGGCGATGTTGGCCGGGGTATTGCCCGCGCCGCCCGGAACTTCCGGCGGTTCGACAATCGGCGGCGGACGCTTCGGCGCCGTCGGATATACAATCGCATCAAGTTTGTTGGCGGCGAAGATCCCTTCCACCACCTGGCGCACCAGCGGCAGGCCATGGTCGCGCACCGACAGATATTTGTAGTCGGTGAGCGTGCCCGAGGCGAGTTCACGCTGGAACAGCGTCCAGCGCGGCGCGTTCGGGCCGGCGCCGTCGGGACGCGGACTTGTGTACTGGCCGGCGCGCTCGATCATCTCCGGTAAGGTTTTCGGATACTTCGGGCCCACCGTCTTCAGGTAGTCGGCGATCTGCGCGACGAATTCCGGATATCGGATCGCGTTGTAGAATTCACCCTTCGCATCCAGCAGCCATTTCGGGAAATTGACGTCGACCACGGTCGCGCCCTTCGCCTTCATGGTGTTGAGCGCGGTCTCGATCACCCAGTCGACTTCCTCGTCCTGTTTCATGAAGTCGCGCGCGATGCCGATGCGGGCGCCCTTCAGCGCGTTCGCGTTCAGGAACTTGGTGTAATCCTTCTCGAACTTGCCCTGGCTCTTCTTGGTGGCGTCGTCGTTGGGATCGATGCCGGTCATGGTTCCGAGGGCCATGGCCGCGTCGGCGACATTGCGGGTCAGCGGACCGCCGGTATCGAAGGAAAGCGCCAGCGGGATGATGCCGTCGCGGCTGAGCAAGCCGTGCGTCGGTTTCAAACCGACAACGCCGTTCACCGTCGACGGACCGCGGATCGAGCCGCCCGTATCGGTGCCGAACCCCAGCGGCGCGTAGGCCGCGGCCACGGCGACACCCGTGCCGCCCGACGATCCCGACGGTTGGCGCGTGGTGTCATGCGGGTTCAGGGACTGACCGCCCAGCGAGCTGTTGCTGCTCGAGGAGGCAAACTCCGACATATTGACCTTCGCGAGGATGATGGCGCCGGCCTCCTTGAGACGGCGCACCATATACGCGTCATCCGGCGGGATGGAGCCTTCCAGCAGCACCGAACCGCCCGAGGTCTGCATATCGGCGGTGTCGTAATTGTCCTTCAGGACCACCGGAATACCGTGCAGCGCACCGCGGACTTTGCCCGCCTTGCGCTCGGTGTCGAGCTGACGCGCGAGTTCCAGCGCTTTGGGATTCAGCGTGATGACCGCATGGATCTTCGGCCCCTTCCGGTCGTAGGCCTCGATACGCGCGATGGACAGCTGCACCAGCTTTTCCGCCGTCAGCGTTCCCGCCGCCATGGCCGCGGTCAGGTCGGCGATGGTGGCCTGGTCCATTTGAACGGTCTTCGCCGACGCGGGCGCGGCGGCAAGCAAAGCAACCGCCGCGACAGTAGCGAGAAAATGCGGAAGAATTTTCATGATGCCCCTCGGTTCATTGTGAAACCGGGGCCGCATCCCTTCCCCAAGGCCGCCCCTTGGGGAAGATGCTAGCGCGGATTCCTGCCGGGCCGGAACCGGTTTACTTGGTCAAAATGCAATTGACCCGGTTGATAAAAAACTCCCGGAATGCCGGGATATGTGACAGGACCGGCAGATTCTTCACGGCCTTGTATTCCAGCGCGACCACGTCGAGCCCGCTGGCGCCGATGATCTGCTCGAAGCGCCGGATCGTCATCTTGTTGATGCCCGGCAGATAGCCGCGCGACGCATCATCGCGGTAAAGCTGGCGCACCGCGAAGACGGTCTTCTCCGAGAACACCACGTTCACCCACGGGAAATGGGTGAAGAAGTTCATGTGAGAGCCATAAGGCGACAACCACGGCGATCCGAAAGTGATGAGGATCCTGCCGCCCGGCGCGATCGAGCCCGCGAGGTCATCGAGGTTCCGTTGCGGCTCGGGAAAGTGCTCGAAGGAGTTCAGCGAGATGGCGACGTCGAACTCGCCTTGCACCTTCTCGGCGAACGCCGCATTCGCGCGCCCGCGCGCCATGCGCCGGCCATGGTCGAGACGCTGGCGCTCGATATCGACGCCAAGCACGAAGGCGGCGCCTTCCTGGGCCATCCCGACGGTCTGAAAGCCGTCGCCGCAACCATAGTCGAGCACGCGTTTGCCGCGAATCATGGATTTGAAGTTTGGGAACTCCTGGATGAGTTCGCGCAGCGCCGTGGCCGCCGTCCACTGCGCGGTCGGCTTCACGTATCCGCCGGAGGAGAAGACATCCCTCGGGTTTTTCGAAAAGCTGTAGAGCAGGCGTTCGGGCCACGAGAACGCGGCGATGATCCGGGCATTGCGCTCGTCGCGCCCGTTGAACGACGTCACGGCGGCTGTATTTTCCATTCCTGGTATCCCTGCACTTCCGCGGCAAGCTTCGGTCTCAATGGGCCTGCTTTGGCCAAGGTTCCCGGCGGGCGGTAACTCCTTGCCGGCCTTGAATACTTTCCGAAGCGAATTTCAACCGCCCGCAACCGGGACTATTTGTGCGCGCGGCGGCGGTGCCCTATACATCCCTGCACACCTCACTTCGTTCGTAAGGACCCGTCCGGCCATGATTCCGCGTTACGCCCGCCCCGCCATGACAGCCATTTGGGAGCCGGACAATAGGTACCGGATCTGGTTCGAGATCGAGGCGCACGCCTGCGACGCGCAAGCCAAACTCGGGATCATCCCGGCCGAAGCCGCGAAAGCGGTATGGCAGCGCGGCAAGTGGAACATCGAGCGCATCGACGAGATCGAGAAA
>JAYSFT010000287.1:0-3251 GCA_041913245.1 Rhodospirillaceae bacterium
CCTCGCGGTGCGCGCTGAAGGGCGGGTGTTTCCACTTCTTCGGATCGACGTTCACCACATCCGTGTGCGCCATGATGAGCAGGGGCTTCTTCTTGCCCGTGCCCTTGAGACGGGCGACGAGGTTCGGGCGGTGCTCCTGGCCCTTCACCGCGAAGGTCTGCGAGGCGATTCCCTCGGCCTTCAGCACCTCGGCCAGATAATCCGTCAGCGGTTTCTCGCTGCCGGGCGGATCGGTCGTGTCGGTCTGGATCATCTTGGTGAAGTGCTTCAGCACCTCGGCGTTCATCTTGGTGTCGTCGGCGGCCTTGGCCGGGACGGCGAACCAACAGGCGCTGGTGAGAAGCGAGGCGACAAGGACTCCGCGCAGGCCGCGCGTGAAAACGCCGGTGTTCATCGGACCTCCCATGGTGGCGCCCGCGAGTCTTCATCCTTGAGCGGCGGGCTTCTGGTCCCGAGACTAGGTTGAAAGGATGTTTTGCTTCAACCGCGAACCCTTAGACGGCCCGGGCTTTTACGTAACGGCCGGGGGCGTTTTCGATGACCTTGAGCTTGCCGTCGCCCGGCTGGCGGGCCGGAATGTCGGCGCCGGAGCGTGGTTTGAGCCAGGCGTCCCAGTCGGTCCACCACGAACCCGGATGCTCGCTCGCGCCGGCCAGCCATTCGTCCGGCGTCTGGGTCTTTTTGCCGCCCCTGGCCTTGTCGTTGGTCCAATATCCGTACTTGTTGGCGGCGGGCGCGTTCACCACGCCGGCGATATGGCCCGAGCCCGAGAGCACGAACCGGGTCGGTCCGCTGAAGAGATTGGTGGCCGCGAACGTCGATTTCCACGGCGCGATATGGTCCTCGCGGCAGCTGATCATGTAGGTGGGCACGTCGACCGTGCGCAGGTCGATGGGCACGCCGCCGAGCGAGAGGCCGCCCGGCTCGCGCAGTTTGTTCTCGAGGTACATCTTGCGCAGATAGAAGCTGTGCATGGCCCGCGGCATCCGGGTGGAATCGGCGTTCCAGTAGAGAAGGTCGAAGGGGAACGGCTCCTTGCCCAGGAGGTAGTTGTTCACCACGAACGACCAGATCAGGTCGTTGGAGCGCAGCATGTTGAACGACATGGCCATGTCGCCGGCGTCGAGGTAGCCGGTTTCCTCCATCCGCCGCTCGATGGCGGAGATCTGCTCCTCGTCGATGAAGACCCCGAGGTCGCCCGGTTCGCTGAAGTCGGTGAGGGTCACGAAGTAGGTCGCGCTGGCGACCGTCGCGTCCTTCTTGGCTTTCAGGTAGGCGAGGGTGGACGCCAGCAGGGTGCCGCCGATGCAATAGCCGACCATGTGGGCCTGCTTCGCGCCGGTAGCGGCCAGGGCCGCGTCCTTGGCCGCGACGGCGCCTTTCAGCATGTAGTCGTCGAAGCCGGTCTCGGCGAGGGCCGCGTCCGGATTGACCCAGGACACGATGAAGGTGGTGTAGCCCTGGTCGGCGAGCCACTTCACCAGCGAATTCTTTTCCCGCAGGTCGAGGATGTAGAACTTGTTGATCCAGGGCGGGATGATGACGACCGGGATCTCTTTCACCGTGGCCGTCGTCGGCGCGTACTGGATGAGCTGCATGAGTGGGGTCTCGGCGACGACCTTGCCCGGCGTGGCGGCGACGTTCTCGCCGACCTTGAAGGCGGCCTCGTCCGTCATGGACACGCGCAGGCGTCCCTTGCCCTTTTCCATGTCCTCAAGAAGATTCTGCAAGCCCTTGATCAGATTCTCGCCTTTTGACTCGGCGGTCGCGCGCAGGACCTGCGGATTGGTGACCGCGAAATTGGTCGGGGCGAGCGCGTCGGCGAACTGCCGGGTGAAGAACTCGACCTTGTGTTTGGTGTGCGGATCGAGGCCGCCGACGTCGGCCACCGTCGACTGCATCCAGCGCGCCGTGAGCAGGTAGGACTGCTTGATGAAATTGAAGATCTGGTTTTCCTGCCAGGCCGGATCGCTGAAGCGTTTGTCGGAGGTCTCGGGGGCGACGGGCGCGGCGGCCTCGTGACCGAGGGCCTGCAGGGTCGCGTTCCGCCACAACTCCATGTAGCCGCGCCAGAGATTGGCCTGGGCCTCCATCAGCTTCTGGGGCTCGGCCATCATTTTGGCGGTGAGTTCGAGGAAGGCGCCGCCGACGCTGGCCATGTCCGCCATGCCGACCCCGGCGGACGCCGGGTCGGCCGCGCCGCGGCTCATGAACTCCTGCACCAGGTTCTGCGAACGCTGGGCGATGTCGGTCATGATCGCCGGCCAGTCGGCTTGAACATCCTTCGCCGGATCCGGCTGTTTACCCGTCTTGCTACCCGTCTTGGGCGAGGTGCTGTTGTTCTTCGACATGTCCCCATCCAGCCGTGGTGGATATTCCCGAGGCGGTGTATGTATTGTCTTCGCGTGGCCGCAGGTTATGCATAGGTTGGACCGGCAGGGCTGTCCAGACGCGCATAACGAATTAAATTTGTAAATGAAGTATGGCGTATAAGATTATGACAAAGAACACAAAAAATCGTGACGGTCGTAACTTCACCCGAATCGCCGCCAGCGCCGCGGTGACGGCCATGCTCGCCCTCTCGGCCTGCGCCTCCGACGACGAGGCGGCCGCGGACGCCGCCGCGGAAAGCGCCGTTGCCGCCGAAACTAGCGCGCCCGCGCCCGCGCCGACCTTCGGCGCCGCGAACGCCTCGCCGCGTTTCGTCGTTCCTTCGGCCGCGAGCCAGAACCCGCCGAACGTCAATACGGTGCCGACCACGGCGCCGGCGCCGCGCTCGTCCGATGAGGAACGCGATGCCGCCCGTAAAGGCCTGATCGCCGATATCGCCAACGCGCGCCACAACGATGTGGGCGGCCGTACGCTGCCTGTCGTCGTGCGCCCCTATGTGGAAGCTGCCGGCGGACAGTCGCTGGCGCCTTTGGCCGAAACAACGCCCGAGCCGGACACCAGCCGTCTCGACGCACCGCCACCGCCGCGTCCGGCGGAGGCCGACGGCGCGCCGGCAAAGCCCGCGGCCGGGCCGGCGCCGGCAAACAGAATTCCCACCGGAAGCTAATAGCGCGCTATATAAAAGGCCGTGGGGGCAGGGCGGCCGCAAGGTGGATGGCCCCAGGAATGCCCCGGCCGGTCCATGGCGCCGTCATCAACAGAGTGTACCTAACACATTGTGGAAATGTGGCGTCTGCCGCATAACGGGCACTCCAATCTCATAGGCTACCGATGAAGACCGAGTTCAATCGCATCAAACG
>JAYSFT010000288.1:0-3243 GCA_041913245.1 Rhodospirillaceae bacterium
CTACGTCGATACCTCGGGGACCACCGTGTCCAAATATGTGACGGCGGGGCGCGAATATCTCGGCCCCAACCGTCCCGGCGTCTTCCTGCCGGCCGTGCAGGAGTTCGTCAATCTCCAGGTTGACGCCTTCGATGACGGCACGACCTTCGGCGAAGCGGCGGTGGGGGGCGGCGTGCTCACGCTCGCCAATCCCGGCGGCGCGCTCGACGAATGGCTGACGTACGGGGGAGGAAAGGCGGAGCTCTATATCCTCGCCGGCGAGAGCGCCGACTGGGATACGCGCACCGCGCTCCTTGTCGGCGACATCGAGGTGCTGGAGGACGACGGGGCCGGCAGTCTGACCGTCCGCATGAAGGACGGCCGTGCGCTCACCGACGTTCCCTTCGAAAACACTTTTTATGCCGGCACCAATTCCGGCGCGAGCGGGCTGGAAGGCGCCGCCGACGATCTGAAGGGCAAACCGAAAGTGAATGCCCTGGGCTATGTGTTTCAGGCCCCCGTGCCCTGGGCCAACACCTCGAAGCAGATCGTCCAGCTCGACAAGATCCGCATCAACGATATCGGCAACCAGAAGCTCTACGACGGCCTCGTCGCCCTCACGCGCGGTACGCAGAAAAGCAGCGTGGCGGCGCTCGTGGCGGCCACGCCTTCTCCCGGAACCTTCGACTACTACCTCGGCGATTCCGGCGACGGCGCCTATGCCATGCTCGGCACCACGCCCAAAGCAACGGTCACGGCGGATATCGAAGGCCAGGCCCGCGGCGGCACGTTTCGCACCAAACCCGGCGACCTCTGGTTCGAGGCCCTGACCCAACGCGCCGGTATCGCGAGCGGCGATGTCTCTTCCGCCGATGTCGCCGCCGTCAACGCCGCCGCGCCCTACGATCTCGGCCTCTGGTTGGACGAGCCGGTGACGGTGAAGGACCGTATCGCCCGGTCCATCCTCGGCTTCTGGGGGCGCGATCAAAGCGGGGTCTTCCGCTTGTTCCAACTGATCGATCCCGCCGGCGAAACGCCCGTTGCCGCCTTCAAGCCGTTCCTGCCCACGGGCACGGCCAGAAGCACCGACGGCGACATCATTTCCATCGAGCGCCTGGCGCCCAATGATTCCGGCGCCGGCCAACCGGCCGCCGACATCACGGTGCGGTACCGCCGTTTCGCGCTGACGCAGGACTTCGGCTACGACGTCAACGCCCCGCTCGCCTTGCGGAATGCGGCGAAAGACGAATACCGCGTCGCCAAGCCCAGTGCGCCGTTGCCCAATTGGCGGGCGAAATATCCGCTCGCGCCTTCGCTGGAGTTCGACACCGATCTCGTCAACGAAGCGGACGCCGTCGCCGTCGCCGATCGGGCCGCCGCGCTGTTCGGCGTCGAAGGCCGCACGCGCTACCGCGTCACCTTTCGTGTCACCGGCGCCGTCGCCGCCGATATCGGTCTCGGCTCGGTGGTGCGCCTCGTCTATCCGCGCTGGGGCCTCGCGGCCGGCAAGAACGCGCTCATCCTCGGCATGCGTTACCGCGGTTTCATCGCGGCGCAGGCCGGCGAAATCCTGCAATGCAACGTGTTTATCTGAGGAAACGACATGCCCATCACCAACCATCCGATGCTCGGCGCGGGAAGCTGGACGAACCTGACCACTTTCACCTCGTCTTCGTCTGCTTCCGGCCATGATGCCGCGAACCTCGCGAGTCTTCCGCTCGCGCGGGTGTGGGAAAGCGCGGACACCGGCGGCCAATGGGTGAAAGGCGAGATGGACAAGATCCGCCCGCTCGGGCTCTTCCTCCTCTGCCGCCACAATCTTTCCAACGGCGGCACCTTCCGGCTGCGCATTTTCGCCGACGGCGCGGCCACGCAGGCCGACCTCATCTATGACAGCGACGCCGATCTCGGCAACCTCATCGGCGGCAAGGACATATGGCCGATCGGTTATGCCGATGAACTGGACTGGGAAGACGATCCCTTCATCGACGGCCACCTGCCGGAGGAAGAGAAGGAAGACACCGTGTGGCACAGGCCGATCGTCCTGCCGCGCACTTATCTCGGCCTCTCGTGGCGCATCGACTTCGAGGATCCGGACAACCTCGACGGCGTCATTCGCCTCGGCATGATCGATATCAGCCGCGGGCGCCAACTCTCCCGGGCGCCGGCCGCCGGCCAGTCGGACGAATATGAGGAACGCACCACGACGGTCACCGCCTACGGCGGCGTGGACTATCACAATCGCCTCACCAAGAAGCGCAAGACCACGGTCGATCTGCGCTGCCTTCCCCTCGGCGAAGCCAAAGGCGTCATCGGCGAGCTCTATCGCCTGAAGGATATCGACCAGCCTTTCGCCTGGCTGCTTGACCCCACCGACGTGCGCAACTGGATCCGCGACTGTTACCTCGCGAAGTTCGAGCAACTCTCGCCCCTGCAGCGCGCCTCGCAGAAGTACGAAAACGCTCAACTCAACTTGAAGGAGGCATTCTAATGGCGACGAAGACGGTCGTTGTCGCCGGCAAGGCGTACAACGACGGCGATTGGCACGCGCTCGACAATCCTTACGGCCTCGGCCAGGGCGGCCACCGCCAGAACAACAACTTCATCAACCTGCTGCTCGACTTGCTGTCGGAGGCGAGCCCCGGCCTGCAGGATACGTCGACGACATCGCTTGCGGTTGGAACCGGCTCCAAGAGCCTGGCGCTGGCGAACAATCGCCCCATTGCGCAAGGCGTCGACGTTTACATCATCGCTTCCGCCACACCCACGAACCGTATGTTCGGCACCGTCACCGATCACACGGATTCGATGCTTACGGTGAATGTCACGCAAACCGCTGGGAGCGGGACCCACGCGAGTTGGGTGGTGCAGCCCACCGGCCCGGTGGGACCGGCCGGAGCCGACGGCACGGACGGGGCTGAATATTGGAATGCGCCCCGCGTGGTCACGAATTCCGACAGTCCGGTCGCGGCTCTGGACCGCGACATCATCATGGTTCGCACCTCCACCGGAGCGGTTGAAGTCGATCTGCCGGCCTCGGGCCGCGTCAAGATCGCCGACATCGATGGCGCTGCTGCAACCAACAGTATCACCGTCGATCCGCCCGCGGGCGAGTCCATCATGGATGGGGCGGCGGACGAGGCGATGTTGCTCGATCAGGCCTTTTTCTCGGGCGCGTTTTACCGCCGGATGTCCGGCACGAATTGGAGCGTAATCTAATGACGATCAGAGCAAGTGCGAAGTTTGGGGGCGGTGGTGGAACGC
>JAYSFT010000289.1:0-3240 GCA_041913245.1 Rhodospirillaceae bacterium
CCGATGACAAGGCCGACGATGATCGCGACGCAATCCGTCAGCGAGAGAACTCTGCTTGGTGCGTTATTCATGGGATGACGCGATTGGAGAAAATCGCGGTGGCCTCCCTGTTGTTGAGTCCTGTGCGGACAAACCCCTTTTTCCGCAATACAACAGTATGTTAGCGCGCTCAAGGGAAACACCGCTCTGTAACAAGCCCTGCCGCGTCGGGCCTGAGGAGAAGCTTTGACGGAAAAAACGATCCGCATCCTGGTGGACGCCGACGCCTGTCCGGTGAAGGACGAGGTGGTGCGCGTGGCCGAGCGCCACAAACTGCCCGTGATCCTGGTCAGCAACGCCTGGATGCGCGGGCCCGATCATCCCCTGGTGCAGCGGATCCTGGTGGCCAGCGGACCGGACGCCGCCGACGACAGGATCGCGAACGACGCCACGCCCACGGACATCGTCATCACCAACGACATTCCCCTGGCCGCGCGCTGCATCGACGCGGGCGCGCGGGTGCTTCGCGCGAACGGCAAGCCCATCGACAAAAGCTCGGTCGGGATGGCGGTGGCGATGCGCGATTTGTCCGCGCATTTGCGCGAAACCGGCGAGATCACGGGCGGGCCGGCGGCCTTCACGCCGCGCGACAGATCACGCTTTCTCGACGCCTTGGAAGCGGTTGTGCAGGCCTTGAAGCGCGGCCGGTAAAGCCCCTTATTGACCCCTTACATTGACAATGTGCGCCGCAGCACGTATATGAGCCTCCGTCTGCCCTATGCAGGCAACATCTCGCGATTCGCGCGCAGGTGCACCGGCCCCAAGAATAACGTGAAATATGGGCCGCGAGGGATTCAGTAGATCCCGCACCGTCTCCTGAGACGTTTTTGAACTTCCCTCCCGTCGGTTGCGTGCCCAAGGGACTAAAAGTCCCAATGGGGGTCAACGCAAAACCGTTTTGCGCCGCCTTCGCGGCTGCACGACTTTTGCCTATTTGAAAGTGATTCCATGACTCTGTTTACAGACCTCGGCCTGATCGAGCCGCTTACCCGCGCGCTCGCCGCCGAAGGTTATACGTCCCCCACCCCGATCCAGGCGAAAGCCATCCCGCGCCTTCTTGAAGGCCGCGACGTGCTCGGCATCGCGCAGACCGGCACCGGCAAGACGGCGGCCTTCGCGCTGCCGATGATCCAGCACCTCACCAAGAACAACCGCCGCGCCGCGTCCCGGCAGACGCGCGCGCTGATCCTGACGCCGACGCGCGAACTCGCGCTGCAGATCAACGAGGGCTTCGCGACCTATGGAAAATTTGTCGGCCTGAAGCGCACCGTGATCCACGGCGGCGTCAGCGAAAAGCCCCAGATCGCGGCGATGGCGAACGGCACCGATGTTCTCATCGCGACGCCGGGCCGCCTGCTCGACCTCATGAACCAGCGCAAGATCGAACTCGCCGGCCTCGAATTCTTCGTGCTCGACGAAGCCGACCGTATGCTGGATATGGGCTTCATCCGCGACGTGCAGAAAATCGTGCGTCAATTGCCGAAGGAGCGTCAGACGCTCCTGTTCTCGGCGACCATGCCCGATGCCGTTACAGATCTGGCCAAGAGCCTGCTCAAGGCCCAGCACGAGCGCATCGAGGTCACACCGCCGTCCACCACCGTCGAGCGCATCGCGCAGAAGGTGATGTTCGTGGCCCGCGAGAATAAGCGCCTGCTGCTCGCCGATCTCCTGAAAGACAGCGCCATCAGCCGGGCCATCGTCTTTACCCGCACCAAGCATTGCGCCAATCGCGTGGCGGAGCAGTTGCAGAAAGGCGGCGTGAAGGCCGAAGCCATTCACGGCAACAAATCGCAGAACGCCCGTCAGCGCAGCCTCTCCTCGTTCAAGTCGGGCGACCTGCGCATCCTGGTGGCGACCGATATCGCCGCACGCGGCATCGACGTGGACGGCGTTTCGCACGTCATCAACTTCGAGATGCCCGCCGAGCCGGAGAGCTACGTGCACCGCATCGGCCGCACCGCGCGCGCCGGCATGGACGGGATCGCGATCTCGTTCTGCGACCGCGAAGAGATGGGTGCCCTGCGCGCCATCGAGCGTTCGATCCGCCAGCCGGTGCCGGTGGACGAAACGCACGCCTTCCACAACGCCCCGCCGGCCCGCGGTCAGCGTCAGGAGGACGGCCCGCGTGAAGGCCGCGGTCCTCGCCGCAACGGCGGCGCGAAGCATGCCGGTCCGAAGCACGGCGGTCCGAAGAAGCCGGGCGGCGGCGGCAATCGCCGTCGTCGTGGCGGCGGGGGCGGCGGCGGCCGTCCGTGGGAAAACCGTCCCCAGGCCGCTTAAGTCTCTTCTTTGCTTTCCTTGCGCGCCGCTTCCCACACCTCGAAGGCGGCGCCCGCGTTCATCACGGCGATGCCGAGCCCGACCGCAAGGTCGGGCCAGGCTGACGTCGTCCAGAGCGTGACAAGGCCCGCGAGGATGATCGCGATGTTGCCGTAAGCGTCGTTGCGCGCCGACAGGAACGCGGCCTTGGTCAAACTGCCGGCCATGTTGCGAAACCGCGCCAGCATATAGGCGCAGGCGAAATTCACCGCGAGCGCGCCGAAGCCGGTGACCGTCAACGGCAGCGGCGCGGGCGGCGTGGGCACGTTGAACTTTTCCCACGCGGTCCAGAGCGCGAAAAGCGCCGGCACCAGGATGAGCAAAGCAAGCGCCATGCCCACCCGCGCCCGCTTGCGCGCGGGCCATCCCAGCGCCACCGCGATCAGGAAGTTAACCGAGGCGTCCTCGAGGAAATCGACACTGTCGGCAAAGAGCGCGACGGAGCCGATAGCGACCGCGACGGCGAACTCGACCCAGAAATATCCGAAATTGAACGCGGCGACGCGTTTGACCGTCGTTCGCAGCTCCTCGGCCCGGATCTCGATCATGAGGACAACAAGGCGATGCCGCCGCGGCCGCCGAAAGGCGTGCGCAAACCGGCCGCGAGCCATGGTTGTGACGACGCCATGAAATTCCCCCGTCAAAGAACGAGCCGCCGCGTTTATCCAAAAAGCCCGGCGATTTCGACAGCTTATCGTGTCCCCGCAGGGGCTGGAATCCTTCCGGGCGGCGCGCCGCGCCGCGAAGGCCGGTTGACCCCATCCACACAGGGTTTAATACTCCCGTCCATCCAAGGGGTGCCTGGTTTCAGGCTGAGAGACCGCGTGGCGGTAAACCCTTAGAACCTGATCCGGGTGATACCGGCGTAGGGATGGACCTTCG
>JAYSFT010000290.1:0-3232 GCA_041913245.1 Rhodospirillaceae bacterium
AATGGCGGCGGCGAACAGCGGAGCGGCAATGCGGAGCATGATGATCCCTGAGACATCCGGGAGGAGAGGCGGGAAACCATAGCCCGCCGGACGCGCGGGCGTAAATCCAGGGTTACAACTAAGATAGAAAACGAAGCCCGGGAATTCTAAGCTTGGTAACAACAGAAGGCGGGGTCACGGCGTCGTGAACGGAGTTCCGGAAAGTTTCCAGATTTGGCGCGCCGTCAGGGACGCCTTCGCCTATTGCTGGCGCCGGCGGGGGCTGATGGAACGTTATGGGATCGTCCCGCTGATCCTGGGTATCGCCGTCGCGTGGACCCTCATCGCTTTCAACGTGGCGCCGGATGAACGCACGGCGGCGCGCATCACCGGCGAGATCCTCGCCTTCCTGATCAATATTCCGCCGGCCGTGGCCTGGTACCGCACCATCGTCTATGGCGACGACGCCGGCCGGCGGCCCATCTACACCTTCACGCGCCTCGAGGTGCGCATGATGCTGTGGCAGATCCTGTTCGTATTCCCCTTGATCATCGCCGTCGCCGTCGCGGCCATCCCGGTGGCGGCGGCGGGAGCCGTCGGCAAGCTGCTGTGGGGCGACGTGGGCGGCGCCGCGCTCGCCGCGCCGTTCGGCATCGCCGCCCTGGCGTGGGTCCTGTATGTGGTCACGCGCCTGTCGCTGGTGATCGCGATGGCCGCGTTGGATACGCACGCGAGTTTTGGGCGCGCCTGGCGCATGAGCGCGCCGGTCGCCTGGCCGCTGACGGGCGCGGTGCTGGCGCTGATCGTTTGCCTGGTTCCGATTGGGCTGATCGGCATCGGCATCGAAAAGCTTTTTGAACCGCACGCGGCGGCGCCCTATGTCGGCGCGGCCATCGACGCCGTGACGGGACTGTTCGGTCTCTTCGTTCTGTCCACGCTATTCGGGCAGGTCTATCGGGAGCTTGCCGAAACAGAAACGGCGCCGGTGGATCCACCGGCGCCGGTCTAAAAAGCCGTCGCGACTTTTTCTAGAAAATGCCGAGCGTGCCGCTCCTGCCGCGGCGAATGATCACCGAAGCGCCTTCGTTCGGTTTCTTGCCTTCGGCGGCGTTCTGGCTGAGACGCTTCATTTCGGCGGCCGGGTCGACAATCGTGCCCGGGACGCCGGCGCCGTCGCGCCAGAACAGGAGGCGGTCGGAGAAGGCGCGCTCTTCCGGCGCGAAGGTCGAGACTTCCTTGGCGATCGTGTTGCGGATGTCCGGAAGCACGGCGTCGGCGCCCGCGGCGCCGAGGACGGCCGTCTCACCATTGGAGAAGCCGCGCTTCTGATAGTCGAGCAGACGCGCGCGGCCCAGGAGCACGGCGCGGCCCTGTTCGGCCGGCGTCGCTTCCGGGGTGCGCTCGGACCCGGGCGCGGGCGGACGCAGGTTGAAATCGGGCGGAATTGCCAGCGGCGCAGGCGTCGCCACGGCGAATTCGTCCGGAACGGTCTTGTTGAGGCCGAGCGCGCGGCGCGTCCTGTCGCAGCCGGTCAGGCTGACGGCCGCCACAAGCATGATCGCAATGGATAAATAACGCATCGTCGTCCTCGTTGAATTAGGGGCCGCTTTTGGCGGGCTCTTGTTTGCCATCGTGCGGGCGCTCAAACAAGGCGTCAAGAAGCACAATTATGGCACCGATGGAGATACAGGTGTCGGCGATATTAAAGGTCGGGAAATGCCAATCCCCCCAGTAAACATGCAGGAAATCGGCGACCGCGCCGATACTTGCGCGGTCGATGATGTTGCCGAGCGCGCCGCCGACGATGAGACCCAGGCCGATCTGGAGCCAGAAGCGCGGCGTGCGCCACATCCAGACTGTCATCACAATCGTGATGGCGATGGTCACGGCGAGCAGCACCGCGACCGCCGTATCCGTTCCCGAGTTGAACAGGGAAAAGCTGATCCCTTCGTTCCACGACAGGCGGAACTGGAATACCGGCAGGATGTCGATGACCACCGGGCTCACGAAGGGCGTCCCGGTGACGCCCTGCGGACGGAAGACATGCTCGAGCATGTAGACCTTCGAGGCCTGGTCGAGGGCCACGCCGGCGACGGCGCAGGCCAGACCGGCGCGCGGAATGGAAGGCGCCGCCATCTCTAGGCCTTCACTTCATCGACGGCGTCCGAGCACCGCTCGCATACCATCGCATGTTTGTGCTTGCCGACGTCGGCGAGCACTTTCCAGCAGCGCGCGCACTTCTCGCCTTCGGCGAGATCGATGACCACGCCGACGCCGGGAATGTCCGGCGACGTATGCGCGCCGTCCGGAGCCGCGCCCGGCCGCAGGGTGATGGCCGAGGTGATGCAGATGTCGTCCATGGGCAGGTCCTTGGCGACCCCGATCAATTCGGCCGGCGCCCAGACTTTCGGATGGGCCTGCAGGGAGGCGCCGATCTTCTTGGCGGCGCGTTCGAGTTCGAGCGCGCCGGTGATGGCGCGGCGCAGGTCGCGCACCTTCGCCCACTTCTGCGCAAGACCGTCGTCGCGCCAGTGCGCCGGCAGGTTCGGAAACTGCTCGAAATGCACCGAACCGCTGTCGGAGGGATAACGCGCGAGCCAGGCTTCCTCCGCGGTGAAGCAGATGAAGGGCGCGAGCCACTTCACGAGGCAGTCGTAGAGCGTATCGAGCACCGTGCGGCAGGCGCGGCGGCGCGAGGAGGACGGCGCGTCACAGTAAAGCACGTCCTTGCGGATATCGAAGTAGAAGGCCGACAATTCCACGGCGCAGAAGTTATGCAGTTCGTTGAAAAGGCCGTGGAAATCATACTTGTCGCAGGCGTCGCGGATCAGGTGATCGAGTTCGCACAGGCGGTGCAGGATGAAACGCTCGAGTTCCGGCATGTCGGGCGCCTCGACACGCTCGGACTCGCTGAAGCCCGCGAGATTGCCGAGCAGATAACGCAACGTATTGCGCAGGCGGCGATACAGATCGCTCATCTGCTTCAAGATGTTCGGACCGATGGAAAGATCCTGCGCGTAGTCCGAGGCGACCACCCACAGGCGCAGGATATCGGCGCCGGACTGGGCCATGACGTCCTGCGGCGCGACGACGTTGCCGAGGGACTTGGACATCTTGCGGCCTTTTTCGTCCAGGACGAAGCCGTGGGTGAGCACGGCGTCGAAAGGCGCGCGTCCACGGGTCCCGCAGGATTCGAGCAGCGAGGTATGGAACCAGCCGCGATGCTGGTCCGAGCCTTCGAGATAAAGGTCGG
>JAYSFT010000291.1:0-3216 GCA_041913245.1 Rhodospirillaceae bacterium
TCTTTTCATCTGATCCCGACCATGAACGCGCTGGAGAACGTGGCGGTGCCGCTGGAGTTCGCGGGACGCAAAGACGCGTTCGATATCGCCGAGGCGCACTTGCGCGACGTCGGCCTGGGACACCGCCTGGATCATTATCCCGGCCAGCTTTCCGGCGGCGAGCAGCAGCGCGTCGCGCTGGCGCGCGCCTTCGCGGTGAAACCCAAGATCCTTCTGGCGGACGAGCCGACCGGGAACCTGGACGGCGCCACGGGCCATCACATCATCGATCTTCTGTTCGATCTGCACGACAAGACCGGCACCACGTTGGTGCTGATCACGCACGACATGGGCCTGGCGCAAAAATGCGACCGCATCGTGCGCATCGCCGACGGCCTGATCACCGGCGAAGGATTGCCCGCCACCCGCGCCGGGCTTTCGGAGTAATCGGGCATGTCATCGATCGCCTTGCGCTTCGCTCTTCGGGAACTGCGCGGGGGCATGCGCGGTTTCCGCATTTTCCTGGCCTGCATCGTCATCGGCGTGGCGGCGATCGCGGGCGCGGCCTCGCTCAACCAATCGGTGAAAGCGGGCATCCAGGCCGACGCGCGGCCGCTTCTCGGCGGCGATCTCCAGATCGACAACGACACAAACGTCGCCACCGACGAACAGCTCGCCGCATTGAAGGCGGGCGGCGACGTGACGCACCTGACCCAGATGCGCTCCATGGCGCGCGTGGAAAACGAAGCCGGCGAAGTCGGCAGCCGCGGACTGATCGAACTGAAAGCGGTCGACACGCTCTATCCGCTTTACGGCGCGCTGACCCTGGCGCCGGCCCTGCCGCTTGACGAGGCGCTGGCGGAAAAGGAGGGCGCATTCGGCGCGGCCATCGAACCCGCGCTGATGCCGCGCCTGAACGTGAATGTCGGCGACCGCATCAAGATCGGCGAAGCGACGTTCCAGGTCCGCGCGGCCATCACCCACGAACCGGACCGCTCGATCAGCTTCACCACCATCGGTCCGCGCGTGCTGATCTCCCACGAAGCGCTGGCGGCGACGCAGCTGGTGCAGCCGGGCAGCCTGATCGAACACGAGTACAACATCCGCGTCACCGGCGGCCAAACGGCGGAGAAGCTGCGCGCGAACCTGGAAGCGCAATTTCCCAACGCGGGTTGGCGCATTCGCGGCCTCGACCGCGCGGCGGCGGGCCTCGACCGCTTCCTCGACAACGTGACCTTGTTCCTGACATTGGTGGGCCTGACGGCGCTTCTGACGGGCGGCATCGGCGTCGCCAACGCCGTGCGCGCGCATCTGTTGGGCCGTCTCAACACCATCGCCACGTTGAAGTGCCTGGGCGCGCCGGCCGATACGATCTTCGCGATCTATCTGATCCAGCTTTCGTTCCTGGCCGCCGCCGGCATCGCCATCGGTCTTGCGATCGGCGCCTTGATCCCCTTCGGCGCGGCGCAGGCGCTGGGAGATACCTTGCCGGTGGCCGCGAAATTCGGCCTTTATCCGACCGCGCTGCTGCAAGCCGGTGTGTTCGGCATCCTGACCGCGGCGCTGTTCGCGCTGTGGCCGCTGGCGCGCGCGCGCGACATTCCGCCGGTCGCGCTGTTCCGCAACGTGCTGGCCGACGAAGGCCGCTGGCCGCGCGGCAAGTACATGGCCGCCATCGCGGCGGTGGGTCTGGCGCTGGCCGCCTTCACCATCGCCACCGCCGAACGCAAAATGTATGCGGCGTTTTTTGTCGGCGGCTCCGCCGCCGCCATGGTGCTGTTCAGCTTCGCCGCGCGCGGCGTGATGCGCTTCGCGGCGCGCATGACGCAAGGACGCAACAGCCCGACCGCCGGACGCCCGAGCTTGCGCCTTGCTTTCGCCAACCTCTACCGGCCCGGTTCGCCGACCATGTCCGTGGTGCTGTCCCTGGGCCTCGGGCTTTCGGTGCTGGTGGCCATCGCGCTGTTGGAATCCAATCTCAACAAACAGCTCGCCGACGGTTTGCCGAGCGACGCGCCGAGCATGTTCTTCGTCGATATCCAGCCGCATCAGGAAGAAGAGTTCCGCCAGATCGTCACGGCGATGCCCGGGGTGAACAAGGTGCTGACGGCGGCGATGATCCGCGCGCGCGTGACGCAGGTGAACGGCATCGCGTCGGACGAGTATATGAAGACCCACGGCGAAAGCTGGCTGTTGCGCGGCGACCGCGGCATCACCTATTCCGCCGCGCTGCCGGAGAATGCGCGCCTGGCCGCCGGCGAATGGTGGCCCGCCGACTACGAAGGCGAGTTCCTGGCCTCCCTCGACGCCGGCGGCGCCGAAGCCGGCGACCTGAAAATCGGGGATAAGATCACCGTTCAAGTGCTGGGGCGCGACGTGACGGCGAAGATCGCCAGCCTGCGCGACATCAGCTGGCAGTCGGGCGCCATGAATTTCGGCATCATCCTGTCGCCGAACGCCTTGCGCGGCGCGCCGGCGATGTTCCTGGCGACCGCGAACACCGACGCGGGCGCCGAGGAGAAGATCGAGACGGCCGTTCTCAACGCGCTGCCCAATGTTACTGTCGTGCAAGTGCGCTCGGCGCTCGAGACCTTGAAAAACGTGCTGGGCACCTTGAGCATCGCGGTGCGTCTGACCGCGGGCGTCGCGCTGGCGGCCGGCGCCCTGGTCCTCGCGGGCGCGATCGCGGCCGGTCACTCCCGGCGCATCTATGAGTCCGTGGTGCTGAAGGTCCTGGGCGCGACCCGGGCCGACGTCCTGAAAGCCTTCGTGTTCGAGTACCTGCTGCTGGGCCTGGCCACCGGCCTGATCGCGGCCGTGGTCGGCGGGCTGGCCGCCTTCGGCGTGGTCCGCGAGCTGATGGACATCAAATGGTCGCTCGATCTCGCCGTCATCGCGGGCGTGATCGCGGCCTGTATCGCCGTCACGCTTTTCGCCGGTTTCACCGGGACGTGGCGGGCGATGGGCGTCAAAGCGGCGCCCCTGTTACGTAATGAATAGTAACGCACTGTAACAAAAGGGCTTTTTCCGGCCTTTCCCGCATTAAACTTTCGTCGGGGTTGCCCGATTTCGGTTGCAGGGGGCCCCGTCTCCTCCAATATAGAGCCAGCTCCCGGCCGTTGTGGGGGCACTGATTTCATTCGTGAGGACGAAAAATGGCTACTGAAGCTGATCGCAGGGTCTATGGCGCCGGCGTCGGGACGGCGGAAGCCGCCCAGATCGACGTCGGCCTGCGCC
>JAYSFT010000292.1:0-3196 GCA_041913245.1 Rhodospirillaceae bacterium
TGATCGGGCGGGTTCACCCACATCATCCACTTGCTCATGCTGCGGAACACGGGCTCGTCCATGATCGCCGGACCATTCCGTAAGGTCATGCGTTCGGCGAAGGTTTTGCCGAAGCGCTTGTCCTTGAGCACAAGGCTTACATCGTCGTAGCGGCTCAGCACCACGAAGCCGAGCGGCAGCCGGTGAACGGGTTCGGCGGCGCGCAGGCGGTCGAAGGACGGGTAGGGATTCCGCAGGACATCGGGCGACATCAGATTGAGAAGCGGTTCATCCGGCGCAGCGCTCATGATCTCCCCCCGCTCGCGGTCACGGAGAAGAACGTTACGCCAGGGTTCGAGTCGAAAGCGAGGAGATTCAGGGCGCGTTACAGGCGTCCACCCATGTCGCGCCGGTCAGTTCCGCCAGCCGCCGCGGCGTGATCCGCACGGAGCTGTTGATGGACCCCGCCGCCGGCCAAACCTCGTCGAACGTTTTCAAGGAAATATCGCAATAGACCCGCAAAGGCCGCGCGAGTCCGAAGGGACAGACGCCGCCGACCGGATGGCCGGTGATCGCCGCCACTTCCTCGTACGACAGCATGCTGGGCTTGGCCCCGAAGGCGGCTTTGGCTTTCTTGTTGTCGAGGCGGTAGTCGCCGCGCGCCACCAGCAGGAACCTCCGGTCGCCGATTTTCAGCGAAAGGGTCTTGGCGATCTGCCCCGGTTCCACGCCATGGGCCGCCGCCGCCAACGCCACGGTCGCGGTGCTGACGTGAGACTCGACGATCTCGAGATCGGGAGCGCGGTGCGCCAGATCGGCGCGGACGGATTCGATGGTCATGCCGGGAATTTACTCATGATGGCTTCAACGGAAAAGGCCTCGCTGGACGCCGCCGCCGTTCGGCTTTATCCCTGGGCCCATGGATATCGGAATTATCGGCGGCGGATTCAGCGGGTGCCTGCTCGCGGTCCAACTCCTGCGCCGGGCGCCTATCGGCACGGCCATCACGATCATCGAGAGCGCCGAGGTCATCGGCCGCGGCGCGGCCTACGGCACCGTGAACCCGGAGCATCTTCTGAATGTACGCGCCGGCAACATGGGCGCGTTCCCCGATGACCCGCAGAACTTCCATGCCTGGCTGAACGCGAACGGCGATATGTCGTCGGCCTCCACCTTCATACCGCGCATGCGCTACGGCGACTATGTCGGCGACGTTCTCAACGCCGCCGCGGCGGAACAGGCGGGGAGGGTGAGCTTGTCGCTCGTCACGGGTGTCGCCGCCGCGCTTCATCCCGGCGCGCGGCCCGCCGTCGAACTTGAGGACGGCCGGCGCCTTGCTTTCGATCGTGTTGCGCTGTGCTTCGGCAATCTGCCGCCGGGATCGCCCCCGGGCCTCTCCGACGCGGCGGCGAATTCCGCGCGCTATCTGCACGACCCTTGGAAAGCGCACGGGCTTGACGCGATTCCGGCGGACGACGATGTGCTCATCATCGGCAGCGGCCTCACCATGGCCGATGTCGTTGAAACGCTCGCCGGCCGCGGCCATCGCGGAAAGATCGCGGTGATATCGCGCCACGGCTTCACCCCGCATCGCCATGAAACCGCGCGGCCCCTGACGCTGCAAAAGCCGGCGGGGTCGTTGCTGGAGATGTTCCGCGCGGTACGCGCCGCGGCGAAGGCCGCCCCCGCCGGGGGCCACGACTGGCGCGATGTCGTCGACGCGCTGCGGCCCTGGACCATTGAACTGTGGCGCGGGTTCTCGCTCGCCGAGCGCCGCCGGTTTTTGCGCCATGTTCGCGCGCATTGGGATGTGCATCGCCATCGCGTGGCGCAGGCCATCGCCGATACGCTCGCGCGCGCGCAAGCAAGTCGACGCCTCACGATTTCGGCGGGACGGATCGTCGCGATCGATTGGAAAAACGGCGCTTTCGACGTCGCCGTCCGTGCGCGCGGCGCGGCCGGCGTCGTGCGGACGTCGCCGTCATGGATCGTGAACTGCACGGGTCCGCAAGGCGACTACGCCAAGACCTCGAATCCGCTGGTCCGCAACGCCGTCGCGGCCGGCGCGATCCGCCCCGATCCTCTTCAGTTGGGGTTGGATGTGACCGAGGCCTGCATGGTCATCGACGCGAACGGCCACGCCTCGGCGAATATCGCCGCGGTCGGACCGCCCACCCGCGGCGTTTTCTGGGAAATCACGTCCGTCCCGGACATCCGGCGCGCCTGCGCGCAGGTGGCCGAGACGCTGCTCCAACATCGGTGAGTGATGCGATCGGCTTTCAGCATCGGCGCAGGATGGGGCCGGCCGCGCAGGGAAGTGCCACGGCCGGCCCAAGACTATCGTTAGGGGGAACCAGACGATAGTCAGGAAGCCTCGGGGGGATGCGAGGTGGTCATTCTTGCCGGTGAAGTCGGTTTAACCCGCGCCGTTCCGATGAATCCCCCAAACAGCGTTCCTTTCGCAAACCCTCATGCGTGACGTCAGGCGGGCTGAGAACGGCGCCCATCCCCTGAAATCCAAAAAAAAAGGGCAGACGGTACTACGTAACGGCCGCAGAATTTCCGACAGCGCTGAACGTGAAATTCACGCGAACCCGAGTTTTGCGGCGGGCCGATACAGTGGCTGCGTCGGATCCGGCCGAATTGCTGTTGAGAGGACTCCCCGATATTTGTGATACTTGCGGCGGCTTAGACGATACGCGTAAGCCCCGCATGAAAGCCGTCGTGTCGACTTTCGCAGGGAGAGTCGGCGCAGGACCGCGTGAGCGCCGCTTGCGGTCCGATGTCCGGCAATCGTGTGGACGCCACTCCATCGACACCATTACCAGGGGGAACGCACCATGCGCACCAGCACTGCCGGCCCGATGCGGCCCGACGCGACCGCGGTTTTATCCGCACTATAGCTCTGACACCGCGGGCTGGATCCGAAATGATCGGGTCCGCGCGCAGTATCTCGTGGACGCCTGTGAGGGCGCCGCGAATCTGCTCGCTGTCGTAGCGCGATGCGTCGCTTCAGTCCTCGCACCAAGCGTGCCGTCACGGCCGTTTTGCTGTCGCTCAACACGCTCGCGGCCGGCATGGCGCCGCGGCCGGCGGCCGCGCAAGCCGGCGAGCCGCGTTACGCGGTGAAGATCGGCGCGATGAGCATCGAGGACGGGCTCAAGCGCCTGCAGCGCGAAACCGGCATCAATCTGGTGTTCGCGCCGGATCAGGTGAA
>JAYSFT010000293.1:0-3067 GCA_041913245.1 Rhodospirillaceae bacterium
CGCGAGGTCGTGGGGGTGCGCGCCGTCCACGACAAAGGACTGCACGGCGGCCTTGCGCGGCGCCGTGCCGATGAGGCGCAGACCTGGAACCTGGGCGAGGCGCGTCATGGCGTAGCGCAGCAGCGCATCCTCGTGATCGGCGGCGGCGGCGCGGTCGAGGCCGTTCAAATAGTCGACGGCGGCGCCGAGACCGATGGCCTGGGCGATGGGCGGCGTCCCCGCCTCGAACTTGGCCGGGGCCGGCGCCCAGGTGGTCTTGGCGAAAGTGACGGTATCGATCATATCGCCGCCGCCCTGATAGGGCGGCATGGCGTCGAGCAACTCGGCCCGCGCCCACAGGACGCCGACGCCGGTCGGGCCGTAAAGCTTATGACCGGAGAAAACATAGAAGTCGCAGCCGAGGTCCTGGACGTCGACGTGACGGTGCACGATGCCCTGGCAGCCGTCGAGCATGATCTTGGCGCCGGCCGCGTGGGCCAATTCGGCGATCTCGCGGACCGGAAGCACGGTGCCGAGCACGTTGGACACATGGGCGATGGCGACCAGCTTGGTTTTCTGGCCGATCACCTTGGCGAAATCCGCGGCGTCGACGCTGCCGTCGGGGTTCACGGGCGCGATCCGCAGCACGCAACCCGTCGCGTCGCGCAGGAGCTGCCACGGCACGATGTTGGAGTGATGCTCGACGGCGGTGATGACGACTTCGTCGCCGGCCTTGATGAAAGCGCGCCCATAGGCGGCCGCGACGAGGTTGATGGCTTCCGTCGCGCCCTTGGTGAAGACGATTTCGGACACGCTCTTCGCATTGACGAAGCCGCGCACCTTCTCGCGGGCGGCCTCGTAATTGGCGGTGGCCGTTTCGCTCAAGTAGTAGGCGCCGCGGTGCACGTTGGCGTATTCGTCGCTATAGACCTTGGTGACGGCTTCGATGACCTGACGCGGCTTCTGGGCCGAGGCGGCGCTGTCGAGGAACACCAACGGCTTTCCATGGACGGTGCGCGAAAGGATCGGGAAGTCCGCGCGGACTTTCGCGACATCGAAGGCCGGCGTGAGCTTCTTGGCCGGATGCGAGGTCATGCGGACGCCTTTCGCATCAACCAGCCGGAAATCTCGGCCGACAGAATGTCATGCGCGGCCGTATCGTCGACATTCTCCAGCGCGTCGGCAAGGAAGCCCCGCACAAGAAGAAGGCGCGCCGCCTGAGGATCGATCCCGCGCGCGGCGAGATAGAACAGGTGATCCGCGTCCAGCTCGCCGGTGGTGGCGCCATGGGCGCACTTCACGTCGTCGGCGTAGATCTCGAGTTCGGGCTTGCAGTCGATCTGGGGGCCGCGCGACAGGAACAACGCCTTGTGAAGCTGCCGGCCGTCGGTTTTCTGCGCGTGGCGCGCGACCAGGACGCGGCCCTGGTAGACGCCGCGCGATTCACCGTCGACCACGCCCTTGAATACCTGGCTCGACGTGCAGTGGGGCATATCATGGTTCATGAAGGTCGTGAAATCATGGTGGGCGCGGCCCGCCAGCGCATAGGCGCCGTTGAGACGCACCGCAGCGCCCTCGCCCACGAAATCGACATTGATCTCCTGACGCACGAGCGCTCCGCCGAGGCCGAGATGGAAGGCGTCGAACTTCGCGTCGGCGGCCACGTCGGCGACGGTGGTGGCAAGGTGAAACGCCTCGCTGTCTTCGCGCACCAGGACATAGCGGCGCAGGACGCCGGCCGCGCCCACGGAAATCGTGGTGACCGGATTGGAGAAGTAGGGCTGGCCCGGAAGGCCGTGATGGGTCTCGAGGATCGTGAGCTTGGCGGCCGGGGTCACGGTAATCGCAAGGCGCGGATGGAACGCCGCAGGCTCCGCACCGGCGGCGCCGATGGAAATGAGATGGACGGGCTTCGCCACGACGCCGCGCGCGGCGATCGTCACGCCACCGCTCATGTAGGCCGCGTTTAGGACCGCGAGAGGAGCCTCGACGCCGTGATCCGGCGTTTTGGCTTCGGTGATCGTCAGACCGGGTTCGGACACCGTGTCCGACAGGTCCGCCCGATAAACACCGTTCACGAGCACAACACGCAGCGCGCCGGCGAACCGCGGCACATCGGCGGGAATTTCGCGCACATCGATATCGTCGGCCGACGCCGCCGGAACGAACGGGATTTTCATGAGGCCGCGGAGCGGGGTGAAACGCCATTCCTCGCGCTTCGGGCCGGGCAAGCCTTCGAGGGCGAGCGTTTCGCGCGCCTCGCGGCGCGCTGAATCCGCGGCCGGCAGCGCCGCGGCGTAACGCGCGCCAAAAGGATGATCGAGGAGAACCGCGTGCTTCATGGCTTAAGCCGCGCTGAGATAGCGCGCATACCCTTCCACTTCGAGTTGCTCGGCCAGTTCCTTGCCGCCGCTGGCGACGATCTTGCCGCCCACCAGCACATGCACATGATCCGGCACGATGTAGTTCAGGAGGCGCTGATAGTGGGTGATGATGAGGAACGTCCGTTCCGGGCTGCGCAGCGCGTTGACGCCCTCGGAGACGATCTTCAGGGCGTCGATGTCGAGGCCGGAGTCGGTCTCGTCGAGGATGGCCACGCGCGGTTCGAGCAGGGTCATCTGCAGCACCTCGGCGCGTTTCTTCTCGCCGCCGGAGAAACCCACGTTGAGAGCGCGCTTGATCATGTCGTCGGGCATGCCGAGGACCTTCTGCTTCGCCTTCACGAGTTTCAGGAATTCCATGGCGTCGATCTCGGGTTTGCCTTCCGCGCGGCGCTTGGCGTTGATCGCGGTCTTGAGGAACGCGGATGTCGTCACGCCGGGGATCTCCACCGGATACTGGAACGCGAGGAACACGCCGGCGCGGGCGCGTTCGTCGGCCGCCATCGCCAGCACGTCCCGCCCGTCGAGCAGCACCTCGCCTTCGGTCACATCGTAGCCTTCGCGGCCGGCGATGACATTGGACAGCGTGCTCTTGCCGGTGCCGTTGGGGCCCATGATGGCGTGCACTTCGCCCGCGTTCAGGACCAGCGATATCCCGTTGAGGATCTTCTTGCCGCCGACCGAGACGTGCAGGTTCTTGATTTCGA
>JAYSFT010000294.1:0-3062 GCA_041913245.1 Rhodospirillaceae bacterium
TTCCCCCGGTCACCACAGCCACGCGCGCAGTCATGAATGAAATCCCCGTGTTGTTGTCGACCGATAATAGGGTGGTAAACGCGACCTCGCAAAGACCCCAGGTGTGACGCGGCGCAACACAAATGCAATGCTCCCTTCCGGCACGGTCAATTGACATGGATGGGCCGCGCCCGTATCCCCGCCTGCCCCACTGGCGATCGCGATGACCACCACCTCCTCCTCTTCTCGGCTGACCTTCGGACAAGAAACCGGCGCGACTCTGCGCCTGGCCACGCCGCTGGCCGCCGCCGCGGTCGCGCAGATGGGCATGGGGCTCACCGATACGATCCTGCTTGGGAGCCTTGGGAGGGACGCCCTCGCCGCCGGCGGACTGGGCGCGGGACTTTTCTTCACCACGACCGCCATCATGCAGGCGGCGATGACCGGGGTCGGCGTGCTGATCGCCCACGCGCGGGGCGCCGGGGCTCATCAGCAGGTTTCGCCGATTTTCCGGGCCGGCGCGCTGCTGGCGTTGTTCGCCTCGGTCCCGGTGATGGCTCTTCTGGCCTTCCTGGAACCTCTGCTTCTTTTGATCGGCGAGCCCGGACAGCTCGCCCACGATGTCGGGCGCTACGAGCGGATCCTGCTGCTGGCCGCGCCGGCCAGCCTGTTGCTGGGCGCGCAACGCACCTACCTCGCCGCGATCGGCCGCCCCCATGTGGTGATGGCCGTGACCATCATCGCCGTGGTGCTGAACGGCCTGCTCAACTACGGGCTTCTGCACGGCGCCTGGGGCCTGCCGAACATGGGGTACCTGGGCTCGGCGACCGCGAGCACGATCGCGCTTTGGGTGATGGCCGGGGCCACGGCGCTGGTCATCCGCTCGCAGCCGTCCATGCGGACCTATCTGTTCATGGGCAAGATCGACTGGAAGATCCTCGGCGAGCTGTTCCATATGGGCTGGCCCATCGCCGCCACCGTCGCGGTGGAACTGGCCCTGTTCGCCGCCAGCGGCCTGATGATGGGCGTGCTGGGCAACACGGCCCTCGCCGCCCATCAGGTCGCGATCAATATCGCCTCGACCACATTCATGGTGCCCTTCGCGGTATCCCAGGCCGTCAACGTGCGCGTCGGCTTCCACCTCGGCGCCGGCGAGGCGCATGCGGCGCGGCGCGCGGGCCTGGTCGCCTTCACCCTCGGCATCGGCTTCATGGTGATCGCTGCGATCGTCTTCCTGGCGTTCCCGCGCCAACTGGCGCTGCTGTTCAATCTCGACCCGACGAAACCCGGCGACGCCGAGGTCATCGCCCTGGTCGTGAAACTCCTGGCCGTGGGCGCGGTGTTCCAGGTGTTCGACGGCGCGCAAGTGATCGCGGCGGGGATCCTACGCGGCTACAAGGACACGCGCGTGCCGATGGTCATGGCCGCGTTCAGCTACTGGGGCATCGGATTCCCGGTAGCGTGGGCGCTGGGTTTTGCGATGGACGCGGGGCCGGCCAGCGTGTGGTGGGGGCTTGCCATCGGCTTGATGGCGGCGACCGCGTTCCTCGGCGCGCGCTTCTGGCGCCTCAGTCACCGCCGGGCCGGCGATGTGAGCCACTCGATCAGCGGCCCATAGACCCGCTTCGGCGCGGAGCCGCCGGCGATCATGCCGATATGTCCGAAGGGCACGTCGCGCACGAGGGCGCCGGGAATAGCGTTCGCGAGCGCGCGCGCCGATTCCGGCGGCACGATGCGGTCCTGGCCGGGAATGAGGGCCAGCGTCGGGGCCGCGATGCGCGCGGGATCGATGAGAGTTCCGGACACGCGCCAGCGGCCTCGCGCGGGATCGTTGTTTGCATACCAGGCGCCAAGCACCTCCTTCATCACGGGGGCGGCGAGCGGGACGCCTTCATTCAGCCAATCCTCGAGCTCGATGAAGCGGCGCGCCGCGTCGGAGGCCGGATCGAGATCGGCGAAGCCGCGGAACTTGCGCCCCGTGAGCGTGGAATCGAGGGACGCGAACAAGGCTTGCAGCAGATCGACCGACGCATGGCCTTCGGCGTCGATCATCATCGCCAGCGGAATATCCATCGCTTTCATGAGGGCGCGGGCCGCTTCGCTGTCGGCATGGAAATCCCAGGGCGCGGCGAGCAGCGCGAGACCGTCGATGAGGTCCGGCCGGAGCACGGCGGCGGCGGCGGCAAGCGTGCCGCCCATGCAGTAACCCGCGAGACGCACGGGACCTTTCGCGCGCGCAGAGACGTCCTCCAGCGCGGGGATCAATACGCCGTCCATATAATCGGTGACCGTGAAGGCGAGTTCGGCCGGCGTCGGATCACCCCAATCGAGCAGGTAAGCACTGAGACCCTGCGCCGCGCTGGCGCGCACGAGACTGCGGTCGGCGGCCAGATCGAGGATGTAGCCGCGATTGACCAGCGACGGCACATACAGAACCGCCGGACCTTCACCCCCGGCGAAGCGTAAAGTCGCCGCGCCGCGCTTCCACACCTGCGGCAACGGCGCAAGCGCGCGGCGATGCGGATGGTTCTGGTACGCACGCACGCCCGCGACAAAGCGGTCCATGCGCGCGGTGGATTCATTCGTCAGCGCGTCGAGGAAACGGGCGGGATCAAGATGCGACGGCCAGGGGCCGGCGAACGCCTCAGGATTTAGCCCGGCCGCCTCGGCCGCCACGCGGCGCGCCGGATCCTTTTCCAGCAGGTTTTGGAACGGCACGCTCAGCTTCGAGAGCGCGCAGGCGCCGGTCGAACTCATCAAGTTTGCGAACGAGCTCGACAAGATCCACCCCTCCACCGCCATGTGAAGCGGCAGCGGGCGGGGTCCGGTCCGGGGAGGATGCGCTGTCATGGGAGGAGCCCGTAAAGGGGTTGTGGGCGGGTGCGCCCTTCATGAAGGACGAGGCCATCTGGGACCAAGCGGTTGCCGCATCGGTCATTTTCGCCGGGTCCCTGGCCAATTTGGCGATCTGCTCCTGCCAAAGGTCCAAATACCGTTTCGCCAATGCGTCGAAATCGGGCGGTGATGGATTTTCTTTGCTCACAACGGGCGTTTCCCGGGTTGTTTTGGCGCTATGACTCTGT
>JAYSFT010000295.1:0-3055 GCA_041913245.1 Rhodospirillaceae bacterium
TCGACGGCATCATTCCGGAACCCATCGGCGGCGCGCACCGCGCCGTGGACGCGACCTTCGCCGCCGTCCGCGAAACCATCGACATGCACATGAACCAGCTCGTGCGCATCGATCCCGGCCAGCTCCGCGCCCGGCGCCGGGACAAGTTCCTGCAAATGGGAAGAAACGGGCTGGAGTAGCCCTCCCACTCGTCACCCCGGCGAAAGCCGGGACGACGCTTGGCGCTTTGGTCTATCGCGGGCTGTAAATAATCACCGCCGCGCCCGCGAGACACAGCCCCGCGCCCGCCAGATCCCAGCGGTCGGGCGGAGATTTTTCCACCAGCCACATCCAGACCAGCGAAGCGGCGATATAGATGCCGCCGTAAGCGGCATAAGCCCGGCCGGCGAAACCGCTTTCCACGAGCGTGAGCAGCCAGGCGAACAGGCACAGGCCGGCCACGCCCGGCAGAACCCATAAAGCCGACGCGTTCAGGCGCAGCCACGCCCAGAACGCAAAGCATCCGGCGATCTCGGCCCCCGCCGCCGCCATGTAAATCAGCGCAGATTTCATTCTATCTTCCTAGCATGACCCTGCTCTGGATCACATTCGCAACCGGCTTCGGGCTTGGGCTCGCCATCGCGATGCCGGTCGGGCCCGTCAGCCTTCTCTGCATCCAGCAAAGCCTCACGCGAGGGTTTGGCGGCGGATTGGCCGCCGGTGTCGGTGTTGCCTTGGCCGACGCGACCTATGCGGCCATCGCCGCTTTTGGCCTGACCGCCGTCACGGTGTTCCTGGTGAGTTTGCAGACGCCGCTGCGCGCCGCCGGGCTGCTCGCGATGCTGGGGCTGTCCTGGCGCATCTGGCGCGAGGCCGCGACACCCAAACACATGGCGGCCGCGCCGGGCGCGGGCGCGGCGACAACGGCGCAGATGTACCTGCTGACGCTCGCCAACCCGATGACGATCCTGACCTTTCTCGCGCTGTTCGTCGGCGCGGGCGTCGGCCTCGCGGGCGGCTACGCCTATTCCGCGGCGCTGACGCTTGGAACTTTTGCCGGGTCCTTCGCCTGGTGGCTCGTCCTGTGCGGCGCCGTGAGCGCGGTGCGCGCGCGCCTGGCCGATGAAACGCTGGTGTGGATCACCCGCGCGTCGGCGCTGATGATCGCGGCCTTCGCCCTATGGATCGCCTTGAAATTGGTTCAGGGATTGTAGTGACCCCAGATCGTCCAGGCGCCGATCACCACGAAGCCGATGCCGGCGATGAGTTTCAGCGGGATGGCGGTGAGATATTTCTCGGCCAGCGTGCCGAGCACGACCGCGATGGCCGTGGACAGCACGAGCGCGCCGGCGGCCGCGAAGAAGATCAGCCAGCGCGATTGCTCCTTGTCGGCGGCGAACAGAACCGTGGCCAACTGCGTCTTGTCGCCCAACTCCGCGAAGAAGACCGTCGCGAAAATCGCCAGCAATTGGCTCATGATCTCAGCCTTTATTTTTGGGCCGACCCTTGTCCGAAAACCGGGTCCCGCTTTTCGGGGGTCAGCCGTCTAAAGCTTTCACTCCAGGCAGTTCCTTGCCTTCCATCCATTCGAGGAAAGCGCCGCCCGCGGTCGAGATATAGGTCAGCTTCCGCGAAACCCCGGCGGCATTGAGGGCCGCGACGGTATCGCCGCCGCCGGCCACGGAGATCAGCGCGCCCTTTTCCGTGAGCGCGGCCACGGACCTGGCGATCGCGTTGGTGCCGGCGTCGAACGGCTTGATCTCGAAGGCGCCGAGCGGGCCGTTCCAGAGCAAGGTCTTGCAGCCGCCGAGCTTGCCGTCGAGCGCACGCACGCTATTCGGACCGACATCGAGGATCATCTTGTCGGCCGGCACCGCCTTGATGTCCACGACGGAGGTCGCCACGCCGTCCTTGAGGCCGTCGGCAACGACGGCGTCGGTGGGCAGCACAACTTCGCAACCGGCTTTCTTGGCCTTTTCCAGAATGCCGCACGCGGTATCGGCCAGATCGCGTTCACACAGCGATTTACCGACGTCGATCCCTTGGGCGTTCAGGAAGGTATTGGCCATGCCGCCGCCGATGACGAGTAGATTCACGCGCTCGACGAGATTGTTGAGCACGTCGAGCTTGGTCGAGATCTTCGAGCCGCCGACGATCGCCATGACCGGCGTCTTCGGATTGTCGAGCGCGCTGGCGAGCGCTTCCAGTTCGGCCTGCATCTGCCGGCCGGCGTAAGCCGGCAGCATATGCGCAAGACCTTCGGTGGAAGCGTGCGCGCGGTGCGCGGCCGAGAACGCGTCGTTCACATAGACATCGCCGAGCGCGGCGAGGTCCTTGATGAAGGCCTGATCGTTGGCTTCTTCGCCGTTGTGGTAGCGCAGGTTCTCGAGCAGAGCGACCTCGCCCGGCCGGAGCGCGTCGACGACTTTCCTCGCGCCTTCGCCGATGCAATCGTCGGCGAAGGCGACATCGGCGCCGACGACTTTCGCGAGCACGGGGGCGATGGGCTTCAGGGACATCTCGGGCACGCGCTTGCCCTTCGGACGGTCGAAGTGCGAGAGCACGACCACCTTCGCCTTCCTGGCGATGAGGTCCTTGAGGGTCGGTGCGAGGCGCTCGATGCGGGTCGCGTCGGTGACGCGACCTTCTTTCATCGGAACGTTCAGGTCGGCGCGCACGAGGACACGTTTGCCCTCAACATCTGCCTGGTCGAGAGTCTTGAAGGACGCCATGGGAGCTCGCGGAATAGGAAAAACAAAAAAAGAAACCCCCTTACCCTGCCCTCTCCCCACAAGGGGAGAGGGTTATCGAGCAAGGGGGCAGACGCCTTAGAGCAACTTGCCCATGACGACGAGGGTGTCGAGCATACGGTTCGAGAAACCCCACTCGTTGTCGTACCACGCCAGGATGCGCACGAAGTTGCCCGGCATCACCTTCGTCTGCGTCAGATCGAAGGTCGACGACGACGGGTTGTGGTTGAAGTCGATGGACACGAGCGGCAGCGAATTCACCGCCAGCACGTTCTTGAGGTTGCCGTTGAACGTTTTACCGGCCGCCGCGTCGGTCATCGCCTGAT
>JAYSFT010000296.1:0-3050 GCA_041913245.1 Rhodospirillaceae bacterium
GCGGCGCGGCCGACCGCGCGCTGCGCGCCAAGGGCCTCGACGTCACCAAGATCGACGTGCCGCGCGACATGGCTTCCCTGGTCGCCCAGATCAACGCCGCGAAACCCGACGTGGTGTTCAACGCCCTGCATGGCCGTTTTGGTGAAGACGGCTGTATCCAGGGCCTTCTGGACATGATGGCGATCCCGTACACGAACTCGGGCCGCATGGCGTCCGCCGTGGCCATGGACAAGCCGGCGGCAAAACGCATGTTCGCCGCCGCCGGAATTCCTGTCGCCGAAGAAAAGATCGTGACGGTGGCCGAGGCCGAGCGCGGCGACGTCATGCCGCGCCCCTATGTCCTGAAGCCGGTCAATGAAGGCTCCAGCGTCGGCGTGAAGATCGTCCGCACGGGCGACAACCATCCGCCGCTGGACGATCTCGGCCTCGCCCAGGACGACCTGATCATGGCTGAACGCTTCATTCCGGGCCGTGAAGTCACGGTCGCGGTGATGGGCGAGCGCCCGCTGGCCGTCACCGAGATCACGACGGGCCGCGATTTCTACGATTACGAAGCGAAATACGCCAAGGGCGGTTCGAAGCACGCCCTGCCGGCGGACCTGCCGCGCGCCCAATACGAGAAGGCGATGGAACTCTCGCTGCGCGCCCACAAGGTGCTCGGCTGCCGCGGGGTCTCGCGCGCCGACCTGCGCCTGGACGGCGGCACCTTCTACATGCTCGAGGTCAATACCCAGCCCGGCCTGACACCGACCTCGCTGGTGCCCGAGCAGGCGAATTACGTCGGATTGAGCTTCGAGGATCTCATGTACTGGATGGTGGAGCACGCCGAATGCGACGCCTGATTTTACGTTCCGCCGCCGCTCTCGCCGCCGTCGGCGCCGTCGCCGCGCTGGTGAAATTCACGCCGCTGCCCGCGTTGGCCGAGAGCACGTCGGCCGCGGCCGACGCGGGTTTTGTCGAAGGCAGCGCCGGCATGGGTTTCCGCTTGAAGGCCCTGACCGTCGAAG
Organism: Rhodospirillaceae bacterium; assembly: GCA_041913245.1. Classification (GTDB taxonomy): domain Bacteria; phylum Pseudomonadota; class Alphaproteobacteria; order Rhodospirillales; family Rhodospirillaceae; genus SHVO01. Next base: position 1,008 of record JAYSFT010000296.1, read on the forward strand.
GCCGCAACATGACCGCGCGCGAAGACCTGCTTGGCGCACTGGATGCCGAGGCCGGCACACCCATCGCCGCCATCGACGTGGTCAAGGCGCGCGCCGCGGTCGAGAAACTGCCGTGGGTGCGCACGGCCAAGATCGAGCGCCGCCTGCCGGACACCATTCACATGATCATCGAAGAACGCGTGCCTTACGCGCTTTGGCAGCACGGCGAGACATACACGCTGGTCGATCACGAAGGACATCTGATCGTCGATGTGCCGGAGTCGGACTCGCGCCTGCCGCTGATCGTGGGCGCGGACGCGCCGGCGAACGCGGCGGAACTGTTCGAGGCCCTGAAGACGCAACCCGAACTCGCCGCGCGCGTTCAAGCCGCGGTGCGCGTGGGCGCGCGGCGCTGGAACATCTATCTCGACGCCTACGAGGGGGGCATCTCCGTGCGCTTGCCGGAAGACCATATGGCCGAGGCGTGGGTGCGCCTCGCCGCCCTCGAGAAGGACCACAAGATTCTGCAGCGCGACCTCGAGTTCATCGATCTTCGCCTCGAAGATCAACTCGTCGTTCGCCTGCGCGGCGCCCCGGCCGCCAAGGACCCCGCGATCGCGGGCACTCCGAAGACGCCGGCGGTACGGGTTAAGCAGCGCCTTTAAGCGGGAAAGGCAAAGGGGAAAGAACATGTTCGGTAAGAGCACATTGAAGGGCGCGAACGCCATCGCCCCCAACAGTACGTTCGCCGCGTTGGATATCGGCACGACCAAGGTGGCCTGCTTCATCGCGGAGATGGGCGAAGGCGAACTGCATATCACCGGTTCGGGCCATCACCGCTCGCGCGGCATGCGCGGCGGCCAGGTCATCAACCTGGATGAAGCCGAGGCTTCCGTCCGCGCCGCGGTGGACGCCGCCGAGCAGATGGCCAACAGCCGGATCGACCGGGTGTTCGTGAACGTGTCCTGCGGCACGCCGCAGTCGACCCGCGTGGACGTGGAACTGGCCGTCGCCGGCCATCAGATCCGCGACACCGACGTGCGCCGCGTGCTCGAACACGGCAGCGCCCAGTTCGACCCCATAGAACGCGAACTGATCCACTGTATCCCGACCGGCTACTCCATCGACGGCGGCAACGGCATCATCGATCCGCGCGGCATGTACGGCGGCAAGCTCGGGGTCAACATCCATCTGGTCACGGCGGCCGTGGGCCCGTCGCGCAACCTGGCCTCGGTCATCGAGCGCTGCGATCTGGATGTCGAGGACCGGGTCGTTTCCTCCTATGCCTCGGGCCTCGCGTGCCTCGTGGACGACGAAAAGGACCTGGGAGTCACCGTCATCGACATGGGCGGCGGCACCACGACCATCGCCGTCTTCCAGGAAAGCCAGGTGGTTTACGTGGAAGCCATCCCCGTGGGCGGCATGCATGTCACCGGCGATATCGCCAAGGGCCTGTCCACCCCCGTGGCCCGGGCCGAGCGCCTGAAGACGGTCTACGGCTCGGTCATGCAGACCCCGGGCGACAACCGCGAACTGCTGAAGGTGCCTCTCGTCGGCGAGGAAGACGAAGAAAGCGCCAATGAGATCCCGAAGTCCTTGCTCGTCCAGATCATCCAAGCCCGTATCGAAGAGACTCTCGAACTCGTGCGCTCGCACCTGGAAGCCTCGGGTTTCGCCAAGACCGCCGGCCGCCGCGTCGTGCTGACCGGCGGCGCCAGCCAGTTGGAAGGCGTGCGCGACCTGTCCGAACTGATCCTGGACAAACAAGTCCGCCTGGGCCGTCCGCGCATGATCCGCGGCCTGCCTGAGTCCATGTCGGGCCCCGCGTTCGCGACCGCCGCGGGTCTCCTGCGCTACGGCCTGCGCGAGCATGTCGCGCGCCCCGATTACGCGGTGATGGACGCCGCCAAGAGCAAGAACGGCTTCGGCCGCATCGGCGCGTGGCTGAAAGAGAATTTTTGAGAACTTCTGAGGCGTGATTCGAAGAAATGATGTACATTCATTTCGACCTAGTCACTCCAAAGCAAAAACAAAAAAAGACCGATAACAAAGCAACCGAGTTCC
>JAYSFT010000297.1:0-3030 GCA_041913245.1 Rhodospirillaceae bacterium
TTGGACGCGCGCTCCTGGCTGCGGGCGGCGAACTTGTCCTGGTCGATGCGCGAGACCTTGTAGTCCTGCGCCACGTTTTCGGCGGTTTCCGGCATGGAATCGATGCCGAACTGCGCCTTCATCGACGGGTTCACGAAGCGCCAGCCGATGGTGGTGTCGAAGACCTGCGCGTCGCGGCTGAAAGCGGTGTTCGCCTTTCCCATGACAAAGGGGGCGCGGGTCATGCTTTCGACGCCGCCGGCGATCATCAGGTCGGCTTCGCCGGTCTTGATCGCGCGCGCGGCCATGGCCAGCGCATCCAAACCCGAACCGCACAGGCGGTTGATGGTCGTGCCCGGCACGCCGTCCCCGATCCCGGACAACAGCGCCGCCATGCGCGCGACGTTGCGGTTGTCTTCGCCGGCCTGGTTCGCGCAGCCGAGGATGATGTCGTCCACCGCGGCGAAGTCCACCTGCGGGTTACGGACTTTCAGTTCCGCCAGCACCTTCGCCGCCAGATCGTCCGGGCGCACGTTGGCCAAACTCCCGCTATACCGCCCGATGGGCGTGCGGATGCCGTCACAGATGAAAGCTTCAGCCATTCTCGTTACTCCTCGACTATGGCCCCGCCGACAGTGCGGGATTGTCCTTGAAATTGCGCGACCACGCGGCCGTCGCCGCCGCGCACGGTGATGGAATAGACGCCGCTGCGGCCCATCAGCGCGATTTCACGCGCTTCGGCTTCGAGGCGCTCGCCGTTCTGCACGGGCGAGGTGAACACGATCGACGCGCTCTGCGCGACGGTCGCCTGGTTGCGCGAGTTGCACGCATAGGCAAAGGCGGTGTCCGCGAGCGCGAAAATATGTCCGCCGTGGGCGATCTTGTGGCTGTTCAGCATCACGTCGCTCACGGTCATGGAAATCTTGCTGTAGCCGAGGTCGGCGTCTTCGATCCGCACGCCCCAGGAGGGGCCCGTGCCTTCGCCCTTCAACATGGTTTCGGCGATGCGGCGCGCCAGCGTTCGACTGTCGGACATGAGGTTTTTGCCTTGTGAAACAGGAAGACAGGCTAGCGCGGCGGATTTGAAGTTCCTAGGTACGCGTTGCGCCCGCGGGTAGGAACTTCAAATCCATAAGCCGCGCTACAAAATCAATATTCATGGCGTCGCCGACCATTCCAAAGTTCGCATGGTCGACGGACGCAAACGCGTGCGAATTTTGCAATGGCGACGCCATGCAGTTTGGGCTTATTTAAGCCACCGAAATCGCCTTGCCAATAATAATCCGACCGGCCATTCTGCGAATTCACGGAGGGCGCCCATGCAATTTGAAACCATCGTTTTTTCGATCGAGGATGGTGTCGCGCGCCTGACTCTCAACAGGCCCGACCGTCTCAACAGCTTCACTGTGCAGATGCATAAGGAAGTGGCGGCGGCTTTGACCGAAGTCGAAAACAACCCGGCCGCGCGCGTGCTGGTGCTGACGGGCGCGGGGCGCGGATTCTGCGCCGGCCAGGATCTCAACGACCGCGCCGTGGCGCCGGGCGCCGAGCCGGTCGATCTCGGACATTCCGTCGAAACCTATTACGGTCCGCTCATCAAGCGCCTGTCCAACCTGCGCATGCCGGTGATCTGCGCCGTGAACGGCGTGGCCGCCGGCGCGGGCGCGAACATCGCGGTGGCCTGCGATATCGTCGTCGCCGCCAGAAGCGCGAAGTTCATCGAATCTTTCGCCAACATCGGTCTCATTCCGGACTCGGGCGGCACCTGGCATCTCGCCAAGCACGTCGGCCAGGCCCGCGCGCTCGGCATGGCGCTCACCGGCGATCCGATCTCGGCGGAAACCGCGGCGGCCTGGGGCCTCATCTGGAAATGCGTCGACGACGACAAACTCGCCGAGGAGGTGAACACCCTCGCGGCGAAGTTCGGTCAGGGTCCGACGCGCGGCCTCGCCGCCACCAAGGCCGCGATCCGCGCCGCCTGGACCAAGCCTCTCGACGTCGAACTCGATATCGAACGCGATCTGATGCGTGAGCTTGGCCGCAGCCATGACTATCTGGAAGGCGTCGGCGCCTTCATGGAAAAACGCAAGCCGAAGTTCACCGGCGCCTGACGTCTGTCTCGCGCGTTGTTTCTTTCGCGCGCCTAAACCTCAACTTTTGGGATTCTTCTCATGTCGATGATCCGTCTTCAGAACTATGCCGCCGGCACATGGATCTCGGGCGAAGGCAAGCTTTCGCCGATCTTCTCCGCCGTCACCGGCGATCAGATGGCCGAGACCGGCTCGGGCGGCATCGACTTCAAGAAAATGACGGACTATGCGCGCAAGGTCGGCGGACCGGCGCTGCGCAAGATGACCTTCCACCAGCGTGCGCTCGCCCTGAAGGCCCTCGCCAACGCCATCATGGCGCGCAAGGAAGAACTGTACGATCTTTCGTACAACTCGGGCGCCACGCGCACCGACAGCTGGATCGACATCGAAGGCGGCGCCGGTACGCTGTTCAGCTTCAGCTCCAAGGGCCGCCGCGAGCTTCCCAACGGTAACATCCTCATGGACGGCGATCTCGAAGTGCTCGGCAAGGGCGGCACCTTCGTCGGCCAGCACGTCTATACCTCGCTGCAAGGCGTCGGGGTTCACATCAACGCTTTCAATTTCCCGGTATGGGGCATGCTCGAGAAACTCGCGCCCACGCTGCTCGCCGGCGTGCCCTGCATCGTGAAGCCCGGCTCGTCGACCGCCTATCTCGCCGAAGCCGCGTTCCGCATCATGATCGACGCGAATGTGCTTCCGCCGGGCGCGATCCAGTTCATCGCCGGCTCCGCCGGTGATCTTTTGGACCATCTCACCTGCCAGGACGCCGTCTCGTTCACCGGCTCGGCGGGCACGTCGATGAAGCTGCAGGCGCATCCGGTCATCGCGCGCGAGTCGGTTCGCTTCGTGGCCGAGCGCGATTCGCTCAACGCGTCGATCCTCGGCCCCGACGCGAAGCCCGACACCCCGGAATTCGATCTCTTCGTGAAGGAGGTCGTGAAGGAAATGACGGTGAAGGCGG
>JAYSFT010000298.1:0-3029 GCA_041913245.1 Rhodospirillaceae bacterium
GCATCTACTACGAGGCGCAGAACAAGACGCCTTACACCGTGAAGGAGCGCACCAACGTGGGCGGCGCCTCCTTCGGTTTCGCGCCGCCGCCGGGCGACGCGCGGCGCGTTTCCTAAGTTATGTGCGGGATCGCAGGGTTCGTCGGCGAAGGCACGGCGGCGGATCTGAAGGCGATGGCCGGCGCCATCATCCATCGCGGACCCGACGGCGAGGGTTTCTTCGCCGACCAGCATGTGCCGGTGTTCCTGGCGAGCCGCCGGCTCGCGGTGGTGGACCTTCCCGGCGGCGCGCAGCCCATGTGGGACGGCGCCGGGGACATCTGCGTGGTGTTCAACGGCGAGATCTACAATCACCGCAGCTTGCGCAAGCAGCTTGAGGCCCTCGGCCACAAATTCCTCAGCGATCATTCCGATACCGAAGTCCTCCTGTACGGCTACAAGGCCTGGGGTCAGGACCTATTCGTCCGTTTGAATGGGATGTTCGGCCTTGCGATCTACGACCGCCACCGCAAGACGGTGGTGATCGCGCGGGATCGTTTCGGCGAAAAGCCGCTGTTCTACGGCACAAAGGCCGGCGCTCTGGTCTTTGCGTCCGAGATCACGGCCCTGCGCAGGCATCCGGCTTACCGCGACGCTTCGCCGGCGAAACTGAGCCTGATGAAACTCTTCGCCCACGGCTTCTTCCCGGGCGAGCACAGCCCCTATGAGGCGATCAAGAAGCTGCCGGCGGGGCACATGATGATCGTGAACGCCGCCACCGGCGCACGCGAGATCAAGTGTTATTGGACCTTCGGCATCGATCCCAACCCGCCGCCGGGATCGCCGGGCGACTGGACGGCGGAGCTGGAAGCCAGACTGCGCAAGGCCGTGACTTCGCGCATGGAAAGCGATGTGCCGCTGGGGATTTTCCTGTCGGGCGGCGTGGATTCCAGCGCGGTCCTGAGTTTCGCGGCCGACACGCGGCCCGCCGCGAGCATCGAGACCTTCTCGATTGGCTTCAAGGAAAAGAGTTACGACGAGTCCGCCTATGCGGCGCAGGTCGCCGCATATGTCGGCAGCACGCATCGCAGCGAGATTTGTGACCTCGGCGGCGCACAGACTTTGCTGCCGTCCTTGCTGTCGCGCATGGATGAGCCGCTGGGCGACCCTTCGCTGCTGCCCACATCGCTGCTGTGCGCGTTTGCGCGCAAGCATGTGACGGTGGCCTTGTCGGGCGACGGCGGCGACGAACTGTTCGCGGGCTACGATCCGTTCAAAATGATCCGGCGCGCCGAGCTCTACGATTCGCTTATGCCGCGTCCCATCCATCAGGCGGTGCGCATGATGGCGGCGCGGCTGCCGCTGTCGGACACGAATATGAGTTTGGATTTCGTGCTGAACCGCGGGCTGATGGGCCTCAAACGCCGCCCGGCGCTGCGCAATCCCGCGTGGCTGGCGCCGCTTCAGGGCGACGAGATCGAGGACCTGTTCCAAACGCCGGTGAGCGAGGAGGAACTCTACAGCGAAGTGATCGCGGCCTGGGACGCCTCGCGCGCGACCAATGCCGTCGACCGCGTCATGGAGTTCTACACGCGCTTCTATCTCACCGACGATATCCTGGTGAAAACCGACCGCGCGAGCATGCATGTTTCCCTGGAAGCGCGCGCGCCGTTCCTGGAAAACGAACTGGTCGATTACGTGCGCCGCCTGCCGTGGCAGGTCAAACTGCGCGGCAATATCGTGCGTGGTTATACGACGAAATGGATCCTGAAGCGCACCCTCGCCCGCCGCCTGCCGGCGGATATTTTATCACGCAAGAAACAGGGCTTCGGGATTCCGCTGGCCTCGTGGCTGCGCGAATGGTCACCGCCGGAGAAACATGTGCCGTTCGTGAACGACATCGCCCTGCGCGCACGCTGGGAGATGCACAGGAGACGCGCCCGCGACGACCGCCGCGCGCTGTGGTGTTGGCTGGCCTTGGCCTACGGTCTCAACTGATCCGGTCGCGGCCCGCGAGATCGACGATGAGACCGGCGACGGCGCCGATCACAGTGAGTCCCAGCAGGACCAGCGACAGCGCGAAAGCGCCCGCTTCATTTCCCCCGAGATAGCCGATCGCGCCGACCAGCGTCGCTTCGCGCACGCCGATGCCGGCAATCGAGATCGGCACGAGAAGGACAATCGAGCTGAAGCCCACCACGACCGTCCAGGCGGCGAGGGAGAGTTCGATGCCGAGCCGCGCGCCCACGAGGCCGGTGATCGCCACACAGAGCGCTTGGAATGCGAGACCCAGGAGCAGCGCGTAAGACAGACGCCCCGGCTGCATCGAGGCGCGGCGCCAGGCCACCAGCGACGGCCCGAATCGCCCGAGCCAAGCCGGGACCGGCAGCAGGATCGCGCCGGCGAGAATGGCGATGGCGCCGCCGAGCGCGAGGACCGTCGCCGCGACAATCGTTGGATCGAAAGCCCCGGCGTCGATCCCGATAACCAAAGCGACCAGCACCAGAAGCGCGAAGATGCCGACGATCTTGTCCACCGCGACGGCGGCCAGGATGGCGCTGATGTCGCCGCCCTTCTGCATGCGGGCGAGGCGCAGGGCCTTCATGGCGTCTCCGGCAAGCTGCCCGGGTAGCGCGACGCCGTAAAGCACGCCGATCATGGTGAAGCGCCAGGACTGCCACAACGAAAGGGCAGGCAAGAAGACTTGAAGCTTCACGGCGTTGACGGCGTGGGCCAGGAGATAGAGCAAGATGGCAAGGGCGATGACGCCGGGATCCAGGGCCGCGGCGGCCGTCAGGGCGTCGGCCAGCGGAATGCGGGCGATGACGAACCACAGGAGCCCGGCGCCAATGACAGCCTTCAGTGCAAAGAGAAGAACGGGGCGCATGAGGAGTTCTCGTGGGTGAATCCCGGGCTTCAGTGTATTAGGCTGGCCGGATACAAACTACCACCCCTCACCCGATCTCCCGTGACTCCGCGCCGCATCCTCTTCATCAACTACGAGTACCCGCCCGTGGGCGGCGGCGGCGGCAATGCCATGCGCCATATCGC
>JAYSFT010000299.1:0-2978 GCA_041913245.1 Rhodospirillaceae bacterium
CCATGCGTGCATGTTTACGGAAGCCGGGGCGGAAGTCAATTAAGTATACTGTCCCTGAAACTGTGCGCCCGCGGCCGGCATGAAAAAAGGGGGGCTTTTGCCCCCCTTTTCCGCGCGCCGGCGATGTCCGGCTTACATCTCGAAGCGCAGCCCCGTGCGGAACACGCGGCCCTGGCAGTCCGAGCCGTTGCCGCATTCGCCGAGCAGCGAATAGAACGGGCTTCCGCCCGGGCCCGGATAGGTGCGGGCCGGATCGGCGTTGAAGATATTGGTGATGTTCAGGAAGGCCGAGATCCCATATCCCGACTCTTCCGCCGTGCGAATGTCGTAGTCGAACGAGAAGTCCGAATAGAACGTGCCGTCGCGGTGGTTTTCGTTGATCGTCACGTTGACGGTGTTCGACACCGGGCAGCCGGTCGTACACACGATCCAGTCGTTGTTCTGTTTGCCGGAGCTGCGTCCGCGAACCGACAGGGCGACCGCGTAGGGGTCGGCCGCCCAGCGGATGGTGGCGTTGTACTTCCACCTCGGCACGCCGGTGGTGCCGTTGCCGGCGCCCGCGTAATTGGTCGGCGGATTGACCCGGTTGTCGCGATAGTCCTTCAGCGTGCGGTTCAACAGACCGCGAATGGTGATCTGGCCGTCCCAGCCGTCCACGATATCGCTCATCGCCATCTGGTAGGACGCCTCGACGTCATACCCGCGCGCGATCAATTGCGACGTGTTGAACGGCGAGATGCGGATCCGCGTGATCACGTTGGTCCCGTTGACGAGCCCGCGCGTGATCGCATCGCAGAACAGGGTGTTGCCCTGGAAGCAGAAGTTCACGATGTTCTGCGCGCTCACCGTGTCGATCGCGTCCTTCAAGTCGATGTTGTAGTAATCGAAGGACGTGCTGAAGCCGGCCAGCCATGACGGTTGATAGACGACGCCGAGCCCGAGGGTCTTCGCCTTCTCGGGCTGCAGCGCCGTATTCCCGACCTGGAAACCCTGATATGTGACCGAGGTGTTGCCGTTGAAGGGATCCAGCACGCTGTTCGTGTTGGCCGTGCCCGCCGCATACAAATCGTTCAGGTTCGGCGCGCGGATGTCGCGGGAATAGGTGGCGCGGAAGCGGATATCCATCACCGGCGCCCACGTCGCGCCGACCTTCCAGGTCGTGACAAAACCCGATGTCGAGTAGTCGGTGGCGCGGACGGCGCCGTTGAATTCGAGCGAGTCCGCCATGGCCGTGTCTCTCAGCACCGGCACGACAGTTTCGATATAGCCTTCCGTCACGCTGTATTTGCCGATGTTGGGCCGGTAATTGCCGACGAACCAGTCGTTGATCTGCGATCCGGCGTCGGAGATGCCGCGCACCTCTTCGGTGCGATGCTCGCCGCCGAAGGCGACCGACACCTCGCCCGCGGGCAACGAGAACGGAGAGCCGGAGAAATTGACGGCCCCGACGTTCTGCTCGATGTGCTGGTTGCGCCACGGCCCGTAAACGCCGCCCGGCATGATGTAATTGATCGCGGCCTGGGAATTCACGCCGACGCCGAGCACGTTGTACGGAATACAGCCGTTCGTCGGATCGGTGAGCGACGAGCGGCAGACGATGGTGCCGTTGGGGCCGCGCACCGCGTCGATGGCGAGGTTGAAGCGCGAGCGCTGATAGGTCTCGGGCACCACTTCCTTACTGCGCGAAAGTCCCATCTGGTAATAGGCGTCCCATGTCCAATCGGTATTGAAGGCGTTGAAGCTGCCGTCGGCGCCGGCGACCCAGCGCGTCACGATGCGCGTGTTGTCCGTATGGATCGGCGCGAGGTCGGGGTGCATGGTGCCGACCTGCAGAGTCGTCACGCCCGCCGCGGCGATCCGGGTCTGGATTTCGGCGGGAAAGAACGCGTAGTCGCTCCGCAGCGTGATATTCGCCGGATTGAACTGCGGACAGCAGCGCGAATAGACGTTCGCGTAATTGTAGGAACCCTGCACGAAGACTTCGAAGGCTTCGCTGAATTCATAGCTCGCGCGCCCGAAGACCGAACGGAAATTCTGCTTGGAGTCGATGCTGTTGCCGCGGAACTGACGCTGCTCCGAGGCGCGCCACTCGCCCCCGCGCATATTCTGGCCGACCACAAGGTCGCCGTAACTGTAATTGTAGGGCACGGTGCCCGGACCGAATGCGATGCCCTTCAAGGGACCGCTGGTGATCAGCCCGCCTTGCGCCCATTGCGCGCCGCCCACATTCGTGAGGACGAGACGCTCCGGCACGCTGGTGCTTTGCCCCGCGCCCGTCCCATAGGCCGGATTTTGGATCGTCCCATAGCCGGTGTTGTTCCAGTCGCGCTTCGAAAGATCGAAGATCCCGTCCTTATGCGTGATTTCGGTGCTGAGCAGCGCGTGTCCGCGGCCGCTCGCGAAGGGCGTGCCGCCCGTCAGCGAAACCTTCCAGTTGGCGTTGTCGCCATAGGTGGTGATGCCGCCGGAGGCCTCTCCCTTGAGGCCGGTGAATTCGCGATTGAGGATGAAGTTGACGACCCCCGCCACGGCGTCGGACCCGTAGGCCGAAGACGCGCCGCCGGTGACGATGTCGACGCGCTGAATCAGGGCTTGCGGGAAGTTGTTCACGTCGACAAGGCCGGTGACCGTGGACCCCACGGACCGCTGGCCGTCGAACAGCACGAGGGTGCGCTCGCCGCCCGCGTTGCGGAGGTTGAGGGTATTCACACCCGCCGTCCCGGCGCTCACGCTCGACTGCGAGGTCGAGGGCGAGTTGCTGCCGGCGAAAACCGGCATGGTGTTCACGAAGTCGGCCACGTTCGGCTGGGAGAACGCCTGCATCTGCTCGGCGCTCATCACCGTCACCGGTGTCGGAGCCTCGTAGCCGTCGCGCACGATGCGCGAACCGGTGACGACGATCTCATCGACGGCGGCCGGCGCTGCGGTTTGCGCGGCGGCCGGCGCGATGGTGAGGGTGGAAAGAAGCGCGGCGGCGC
>JAYSFT010000300.1:0-2977 GCA_041913245.1 Rhodospirillaceae bacterium
CAAGGCCGCCGTGCAGTCCTTTGTCGTGGACGGCGCGCACCCCCACGACCTCGCGACGGTTCTCGATCGTTACGGGGTCTGCGTGCGCGCCGGTCATCATTGCGCCCAGCCCCTGATGGACATCCTCGGCGTCACGGCGACGACGCGCGCCTCCTTCGGGATCTACAACACCATGGAAGAGGTCGATGCGCTGGTGCATGCGCTGACCCGCGCGCGGGAGGTGCTGCTGTGAACGCCGCGCCCCTCAACGACGATCTGCGCGCGCTGTATCAGGAAGTGATCCTCGATCACGCCAAACATCCGCGCAACGCGCGGCTGGTCGAGCGGCACACCTGCAAGGCGCAAGGCAACAATCCCATGTGCGGCGACCGCGTGACGGTCACGGCGCAGGTCTCGGCGGACGGCCGCCTCCAGGATGTCGGTTTCGAAGGCAAAGGCTGCGCGATCTCGATCGCCTCGGCCTCGATGATGACCGAAGCCCTGAACGGCCAGACCGTCGCGGCCGCCCGCCGGCTGTTCGATACGGTCCACGACCTTTGCACCGGCAAGATCGACGCCGATGCCGCCAAGGCGAAAATCCCCGAGGCCGCCGAGAGTGTCGACAAACTCGCGTCCCTGTCCGGCGTGCGCCAGTTCCCAGTCCGGGTGAAGTGCGCGACCCTGCCGTGGCATGCGCTGATGTCGTGCCTCGACGGCAAGGGCCAGGCGACGACCACAGAGAAATAACGATGCACGACGAACCGCACGATCAGAAATCCGTGGAACCGCCGAAGGACGAAACGCCCGCGGCCCAAACACTCGCGGGCCAAACACCGGCGACGGAAGACATGCGCGCCTACGACCCGTATTTCGGCGGCGGCGATCCGCCCAAGGAAGGCACGACCGTGCATGCCGGCGCGCCGAAGGATCCCGGGCTTCCCCTCGCGACCGAGGAAGCCGTTGTCGAGGCCTTGCGCGCCGTCTATGACCCGGAGATTCCGGTGAACATCTACGACCTCGGCCTCATCTACGATCTCAAGATCGACGAGAAGGGCGACGCGGTCGTGACCATGACCCTGACCGCCCCGGCCTGCCCGGTGGCGGGTTCCATGCCCAAGGAAGTCGCCGAGCGCGTCTCGGCGGTGGAAGGCATCGGCGAGGTGGACGTGGTCCTGACCTGGGATCCGCCCTGGACACCGGCCAACATGTCCGAGGTCGCCAAAGTCGCCCTCGACATGTTCTAGAAATCAAGGAAATGCCTCTTATATTAGGTCCGTTATGAGCACATCACAGACCCCAAAGACCAGCGGCGAACCCAAGGGCAAACGCGCCCTGCCGCCGCCGATCCGCATCACGGATGCCGCCGCCAGGCGCATCAACGAGGTCGTCGCCAAGGCGGCGAAGCCGGTCCTGGGCGTGCGCATCGGCGTCAGCAACAAGGGCTGCTCGGGCAAGTCCTACGTCGTCGAGTACGCCGAGGATCAGCGCAAGTTCGAGGACGTGGTCGAACACAACGGCGCCAAGGTCTTCATCGACCCCAAGGCGGTCATGTATCTGCTCGGCAGCGAGATGGACTACCGCGAGAGCAAGATGGAAAGCGGGTTTATCTTCACCAACCCGAACGAAAAGGGCCGCTGCGGTTGCGGAGAAAGCTTCTCGGTCTAACGCATTCCCATGACCTTCATCAGGCGTTTGTCGACTTCCGCCAGCAGCATCACCGGATGCACGGGCTTGTAGAGCATGGCGACACGGCCCGTCTGGAAGTCAGGATCGTCGTCGACCAGATCCTCGACCTTGTCGGGCTGGCCCGTCACCAGAATCGTCGCGATGCCCGGCGCCTTGTCCTGCAGCACCTGGCGCAGCTCAAGCCCGCCCATCACCGGCATCATCACATCGATGATGGCGACATCGATGGGGCTTGTTCCGATGACCTTCAGCGCTTCTTCGCCGTCACCGGCTTGCATCACGTCGTAGCCACGATGGCGTAAGAGTTCCGTATACGACTCCCGCACCATCACGTTGTCGTCGACAACGAGAATGCGACCTAACACGATGATTCCCCGTCCTCTGTGCCTCACTACCCCGAGGTCAAAAGGATAGTCGCGAGGCCTATTTACTTCAACGTTTTCGCCTGCAACTCTGCGGTGATAAAGTCATTGCAAGCTTGAAGCGAAGGCACATTCGCACCACGCATTTATCGAGCATCCCCTATGGAAAGCGTCATCGCGGTTCTTCTTGGCATATCAATGGTGGCGGTGCTCGCCGTCCTTGCGACGGGGCTGGTCGCCTTTATCGCGGGCGGCGAATTCAATCGCAAATACGCCAATAAATTAATGCGCTTACGCGTGGCCACACAGGCTGTGGCTGTGGCGCTTTTGTTGCTTCTTTTGCTGCTGAGGACTTTCGGCCACACTGGCGGCTGACCAAACGGGCGCCCTCGGCCGGTGGGGGGCGTCAGGCCGCGCTAAGCGAGGCTCGGCCGCTCCGGCCGGTACACGACCTTGTTCGCGCTTTCGAAATTCTCGATCTGCTGGGTGAGATCGCGGCGGCGGTTGCGCGTCGCTTGCACCAGCGCCGGCGTGATGCCCGCGTTGCCGATCGCGTTGGTCGCGATCAGTTCCTGCACGCGGTCCAGGAACGACTTGTGCGTCAGCGCTTCGGCCATGTCGGCGCAGAAGGCGATGAAGTGCGACAGGCGCACCGGGCGCTGCGGCGAGGGATGATACGCCGAGATGGCGTAAGAGCCGGTCTTGCGGTCGCGGCGCTCCAGGATGGCGGCGCGCAGGTATGCCGGGAACGCGCTGAACACGAACGCGGTCTGCGTGTCGTGTTCAACAACCAGATCCTCGAGGGCGCCGATGATGTTGGCCGCCGCTTCGGAGACGATGGCGTCGGTCACGTCGTCGCCCGCGGCCAGCGCTTCGACCTGCGCGATCGCCGCGTTCTCCTCGCGGCTCGAGAAAATCTGCTCGCCGCCGATGTGCAGCGACACCCAGTT
>JAYSFT010000301.1:0-2973 GCA_041913245.1 Rhodospirillaceae bacterium
AGCGGGGTGAATATACCGCGAGGACTGCCAAGTCAATGGCGATAGGCCGTTATACGCGGACGGCCCCGCGGTTTTTAGGGGGCTCATTTGTTAATTATTAACAATGAGTTAGGGGAAATAGTTCACGTCACTCCGAAGGCGGTTTTGAAGCCGAAAACCCCGTTCCGCGCCGCTTTGCCGTGCCAGAGCCCCCGGACTTAGCCGATGGAAGGCTCCGGCGCCCCCGAGTCCCAAGGTTTATCCGGGCCGCCGCCCGACCGGCTGTCCCCGGCCACCATTGAGCGGCTGATCGCCGCCGCCCAACTCCTGCGCAAGGCCGAAAAGCCGGTCCGGGTGCTCCGCGCCGTCGCCTGGGCGCCGGACGTCGCCGAACGCTTCTTTGCCGCCGGGGCCAAGGAGCTTCCGCGAGTCACCTACACTCCCCTCAACGCCGGTCCGGTGCACGAGACTCTCGCCGCCGCGCGCGCGCTCATCGACGGCGACGGTCCGGTGCAGCAGTGGCTGCGTCGCTGCGCCGACGTCATCGCGGTCGCCGCCGACATGCTTGCCGGCATCGGCACCAAACAGTTCCATCTCAAGTCGGTGCAGCTTTACGGCTCGCCGCAAGCCGACCTTCTGCAATGCAACGTGCGGCCGCTCGACCTCGCGCGCATGCTCGATCATGTGCTCGGCTCCTTCCATAACCTCGAGATCAATCTCGACGCCAAGGACGCGCGCACGCTCACCGCCGAGCAGCTCGGCGGGCGCATGAGCACAATTCTCAGCCGTCACTTCGGCGACCAGGCGCCGAAGATCGAGATCGTCGATCACCTTTCATCGAATGCGCTGGCCGGCGCGCGTTACATCCGCCTGCGCAAGGATGCGGCGTTTTCCGACCGCGATGTCTCGCAGCTCGTGCAACATGAAGCCTTCGTGCATATCGCGACGTCCTTGAACGGCGCGGCGCAAAGCTCGTTTCAATTCCTCGCCGCCGGTCATCCCGGCACCACGCGCACGCAGGAAGGCCTCGCCGTTTTCGCCGAGCTCATCTCCGGGGCCATGGATCCGTCGCGCATGCTGCGCCTCGCCGACCGCGTGCTCGCGATTCAAATGGCGATGGACGGCGCCGACTTCCTCGAGCTCTATCGTTTCTTCGGCGATCGCACGCACGACGAATTCAGCGCGTTCGAGAACGCGCGCCGCATCGTGCGCGGCGGCATGGTGGAGGGCGGCGCGCCCTTCACGAAGGATTCGGTGTATCTCGAAGGCCTCGTGCGTGTGCACAACTTCCTGCGCATCGCGGTTCAAGAGACGCGCGTCGACACCATCCGCCTGCTCTTCACCGGCAAGATGGATATCGAGGACATGCCCGCGATCACCACCCTCGCCGCGCACGGCCTGTGCGTGTTCCCGCAGTTCCTGCCGCCGTGGGCGCGCGATCTTCGGTTCCTGGTCTCCTATATCGCCTACTCGGCGTTCCTGAACCGCATGAACCTCGAACGGGTCCGCGACCATTACCGGGACCTTCTGGCGCGCTGCGCCCCGCCCGTGAATGGGCAGGGGACTGGAGTCCCCGCCAAGACCGGCGAAAATTCAGCCGGTTAAACACCGTCCAGGACGCGTACCACCCTGTTGCGGTGGGGGCTGTCTTCGGTTAGGTTCCGCCCCTGCCAAAAATGGCCGCGCGCTCATCTATATATAGAGTGCGCCTCGCGGAGGGGTGCCAGAGTGGCCGATTGGGCTGGTCTCGAAAACCAGTGAGCCCGCAAGGGTTCCGTGAGTTCGAATCTCACCCCCTCCGCCATTTTTTCCAGCAAAAACTGTTTGTTCCCCGGGCACATGTAAGAATAGGCCCACTGCGGGCGATTTTTGCGAATCTGAATTCTCTGCGAGCGACAAGGCCAGAGAATTTAGCAAAATTTTATTTTTCGCTCTCCGGCTTCGATAGGCGTAGTTCCCAATTCTCCGCGACTGCGCGCCTAGCAGGATGAAAGTATGCTTCCCGGAGAATTTTTAAGCACGCCGGGGTGACCGCGCCGCTCGTTTTTGAATACACGCACCCTCTGACTCCGCTAGTCTAGGTTCGAATCCTAGTCCCCCAGCCACTCAATTTCGTGTGTGAATCAGCCCTTCCCGCGTCGAGGCGCATGACGTGCGGCGTGCGATATGGTTGCGAGCCAGAAGCGCGCAAAGTCGCATTGTTCCAAGATTTCCGAACGGTTCCCGGTTTCTCTGTGCAACACGCATGCAACACCCAGTTCGCGTGCTGTTCTCTATCGTCCTAGCGGAAGTACCTGGTATCCGACTAATCTTCCCGTTCGGAGGCAGGGATGCACTACCTGTTGGATAAATACACTAACATTGAGACACGTCCCAACTGCGGAGCCGTGGCGTACCCCTCTTATGCTAAGTGCCCTCCGCAGCGTCACGCTCTCGCATGCGCGTTATTCGGCACCACAAATCACTGAAAGGGCGCTAACGGCCGCCCCTTCATCCATGGAGCACATGACTAGTGGCTAAGCTAACCCTTGAAAAACTTGAGCGCCACCTCTTCGCCGCAGCCGACATCCTTCGCGGCAAAATGGATGCGTCGGAGTTCAAGGAATACATTTTCGGCATCTTGTTCCTGAAGCGATGCTCCGACGTCTTCGAGCAGCAGCGCGACAGGATCATCAAGGAGCAGCTTGCGCAGGGCCGGACGAACGAGGAGGCGCTCCAAAGGGCCGATCATCTCTCCTCATACGAAAAGACGTTCTTCGTTCCGGCCGTCGCCCGATGGGGGCGGCTGCTGAACGACGTCCATTCAAATGTCGCCAACGAGTTGAACAAGGCTCTGGCTGGCTTGGAAAACTCGAACCATCAGGCGCTGTCGGGCGTCTTGGGTCACATCAATTTCGCCCGTAAGATCGGCGAATCCGAAATTCCCGACGAGAAGCTGCGGCGCCTCATCAGCCACTTCAACAAGTACCGGCTTCTGGACGAAGATTTCGAGTT
>JAYSFT010000302.1:0-2961 GCA_041913245.1 Rhodospirillaceae bacterium
CCACGAAGGACATCATCCTGCGCAAGCTGAAGAAGGTGTCGGTCACGCGCCGGAACCTCAAGAAGTACGCCGGTATTCCGAAGTACCGCTTCGGCGAAGCCGAGCGTGAGGACCTGATCGGCGTGACGACGGGCCTGGCGTGGACGGAAGTCGGCGGCGAGCTCCTGTCGATCGAAGCGGTGGTGATGCCCGGCAAGGGCGCCGTCACAACGACCGGCAAGCTCGGCGACGTGATGAAGGAGTCCATCTCCGCGGCCCGCTCGTACATCCGCAGCCGCGCCGCGGTGTTCGGGATCCGCCGCAAGGTGTTCGAGAAGAACGACATCCACCTGCATGTGCCGGAAGGCGCGACGCCGAAGGATGGTCCGTCCGCGGGCGTGGCGATGATCACCTCGATGGTGTCCGCGCTCACCGGCAATCCGGTGCGCAAGGACGTCTGTATGACGGGTGAAATCTCGCTCCGTGGACGCGTGCTTCCGATCGGCGGCCTGAAGGAAAAGCTCCTCGCGGCGCAGCGCGGCGGTCTCAAGATCGCGCTGATCCCGAAGGAAAACGAGAAAGATCTCGAGGAGCTTCCTGATAACGTCAAACGCGATCTCACGATCATTCCGGTGACGACCGTCGATGAGGTGTTGGAGAAGGCTCTGCTCAATCCCCTGGTCCCGATCCTAAAGGAAGTGGATGAGGACGAGGAGAAAGAGAAGGAAAAGCCGATCCCGACCGCGAAACCGGATGTTGAGGAAGAGCCGCTGACCACCCATTAGAAGCAGCGGATGATTTGAAGATGGCGGGCGCCGCAAGGCCCCGCCATTTTCTTTGCGGTTTACGTGTGGTGGCCCATCTTGCGGAAAAGCGGCCTTTGCTTTTGGCCGCCGGGCGTTTAGGTTCCGCGTCACGGGCGGTTAGCTCAGCCGGTAGAGCGCTTGCTTTACACGCAAGATGTCGGCGGTTCGATCCCGTCACCGCCCACCATCCTGCCTCGCGCCTTTGGCGCTACGCAGGATTTTCCGGGGGTTCCAACATGCGTCCTCTGAAGTCCGTCCTGGCCATTCTGGCCGCGCTCTTCCTTGCCGCCCCCGCCTTCGCCCAGTCCAAGCCCGTCGTGGTCGAGGAGGCCTGGGTGCGCACCTACGAAGGCGCCACCAGCGCCTACTTCCACATCCTCAATAACGTCGGGGAAACCGAGCGACTGCTTGAAGTCTCCACGCCGCTCGCCGACAAGTCCGAACTCGTCCGCACGCGCGTGAGCGGCGGCAAGTACACATATCTCCCGCTCAGGGCTCTCGAGATCACCGCCTACGATGACGAGCGCCTGCGCCCCGGCGGCGTCTTCGTGCGGCTGACGGGCCTTAAGCGCCCGCTGCGCACGGGTGAGACGGTGCCGTTCACCTTGCGCTTCGAACGCGCCGGCCGGGTCGAAGTCAACGCGCGCGTCGGCAATCAACTCCTGGGAAACCGGTAAGCCCATGGCGGGTTACCCGCGCGGCGCCGGCGCCGCGATGATCACGCTGTATCGCGACAACGGCGATGTCGACGGCGCCGCCATGGCGAAACTCGGGCGTTGGCTCATGGATCAGGGCTGTACCGGCCTTCTGCTTTTCGGCACGACCGGCGAGGGGCCGTCCGTTTCCGTCGCCGAGAAGATCGCCACCGTCCTTGTCATGATCGATGCCGGGATCCCGCCGCACGCCCTCATCGTCGGCGCCGGGGCGCCGTCGCTCTATGATGTCGTGACACTCGTCACCGCGCTCGGCGAAATGGGCTGCGCGGCGCTTATTATTCCGCCCTACTTCTTCCGCGCCGCGCCGCCGGAAGGCGTGTACGCCTTCATGGACGAAGTCCTGCGCCGCACCGCCAACGTCGCCACGCCGATATTCCTGTACCACTTCGTCGAGATGTCCACGGTCGCCGTCGACGCGGACATGATGGCCGCGCTCATCGCCGCGCATCCCGGGCGGATGCAAGGCGTGAAGGACAGCAGCGGCAAGCTCTCCGGCGTCACCTCATGGCTGAGGTTTCCCGACCTCGCGGTGTTCGCCGGCGACGACCATCTCGCCCGTCCGCTGATCGACAAGGGCGGAGCGGGCGTCATGACCGCCACCGCCGGGCTCGCGCCCGCCTTGGTGAAAAGCGTGCTCGACGGCGCCGGCCCCGCCGACGAGGCGCGCCTGTCTTCGCTCTGGAAGGATGTGCTCCTGGCCGTGCCGGTCGCCGAGGCGGTGAAGCTGATCTTTGCCGACGTCACCGGGGACGCCCGCTGGCTGCGCATGCGCCCGCCGCTGCGACCCCTGGACCAGCCGCTCGCGGGGCAGACCCTGGCGCGCTTCCGGGCCGCCGACGATGGATCCATCGCCGCGGCGCTCAAGGCGATGCCGCCCGTGTTCGGCTAAGTCCGCCGGCGCCGGCCGTTTACATGGACGACGTGGACGAGGCGCCCATCTCAAGTGATTTGCGCTGAATGAACGGCGGCTCTATCGGCCGCTCGCCGACGTCTGAATTTCGAGAGGGTGTAGGCCACCCACTGCGGGTCGATGTGCTGGATATCCTTGTCGCCGAACGTGACGTCCACCATCGGACCGAACCGACGCAGGATTTCGAAGGACGGGAAATAAAAGACGTTATGCAGCCGTATCGAATTCCGCGGGGGTCGCGATGCTTCGCGGGACCTGCCGGTTCCGATGGTAGCGCGCGGTGGAATCCACTGGCCGGAGCATTGCGTCGCGAACCCTTAACAGGAGCCAAGATCGGCCGCCCGGGCCGAGGCGGCCTCATCCCTCACGGGGCTGCCCAAGGCGCGGACGAGCAACGAAAAGCGCAAAATATCGCGTCCTGTCAACGGTCTTACGCACAATCAGTTGCCTTGACTCTGTTACCCTTGGCCGGTAAATCACCCCCACGACGCACGCGGGGACGGGCGGAAGTTAAGGGGCTTCGGGCACGTTCCTGTCTGTGCCGTAACCT
>JAYSFT010000303.1:0-2938 GCA_041913245.1 Rhodospirillaceae bacterium
CAGTCATCTTATCGACGCCAGCCGCGCCGTTCGCCGTCATATCAGCTTGAGCCATGCTTACTCTTCCCCCAAATCGCATTTCATTGGCCGGACCGTACTTGCCGCGGCTGCCCCCGGCAAGCCGACTCTCGTAACGGGTTCGCGAGTTTGTCGATTTAGTCCTGTGCCGCGCGCGGCCTGCCCGCCGATGGAACGCCGCCGCCGGACGTCCCGGCGACTTTTTGATCGGCGTGCAGGATGAAGGCTTGCGCGAACTTTACCGCCCACGCCGCCGAAATATGCGTGTTCTCACCCGTCGCCGGATCCGGGTAGGCGTCGGCGTTGCGGCGCAGCGAACGGTATTGAGAGGGCACGGGCTCGCCGCCGTAACTGCGGTGATGGCTCGACCAGAGCTGCCAAAGATTATGATGCCAACGTTCGAGATCGAGATAACCGGCCATCACGCCGTCGGCGCCGTCCGGCGTCAGACTGAGACGCACGCGCCAATCCTTCACCGCATTATATGGATAGCCGCGCGACTGCGATTCCGGGAACGTGATGTCGACCGGCGCCGTGGTCAGCACGCCGCCTTCGATCTTTCCCTTCGTCTTGTACATGAATTCCCTGCCCCACTTCACGTCGACGCGCTGCGTTCCACCGGAGGTGAAGTTGCCGGCGGCATCCTGCGTCAGCGCATCGAGACCGCGGTAGAGACTCACCGTGACGTCGGGATCGCTCGTCAGATCGTCCACATCCGTGACTTCGATGAGCCAGCGGTTGTAGTTGAACTTGCGCATGTAGTCCTGAATGAAGTGACGCGCCTGCCCTTCCGGTCCGCGATAATTGTCCGTGCAGCCGACGACCCGGTACATCTGATTGTCGATGCCGGTCTCCTTGCCGTCCTCGCTCACGAAATCGTTGTCGTCGACCTTGCCGTCGAGATTGAGGCCAATTCCGACCTTGCCGACCGGCTCGTGGAAAAACAGTTTCGGCTCGGGCGTCGTGTCCGGAAACATGATCTCGCCCTCGCGGGCGAGCTGGGTCTCGGCGAACTTCCCGCCGTCGGGATACAGCGCCTTGAACTGTTCGCGCGGCCCGACGTTCACGCCGTCCGGGCACTCCTTCTTGCCGTCGGGCGATTGCCACAAGGCAAAGCTCTTATGCGTGAGGACGAAACCAATAGTGCGATCCTTGAGCGCGCCGTCTTCGGCCGCCGCGGTTCCGGCAAGGGCCGTGATCAGCGCGGCGGTGGATGCAGCAAGAATATGTTTCATGAGTTCGTCCCTCGCCTAACCGTGACTGCCGCCAAAGTCTTCGCGCACCCAGAAGGCGCGATAGCCGTTTCTGAGGCCGAAGTTCTCGCCCCAGGAATCGCATTCGATATCGCCCGGCTTCTTGTCGCGCGCGCAGAGATACACGGGCCTGTCGCGGTAGGCCCACACGCGTAAAGCATCCCTCTGATCCGCCGCGGCTTTTTTTCCCGTCGCGGGATCGATGGCGACGATCGTCCAGACCGTGCTCGGGCTTTTCGCGCCGACACTTGCAAGGACATAGGGGAAGTTCTGCATCGCGCGCTGCTGACTGCCCTTGCCGCTGACGGCCAGGCGATACACCTGCGGCTGGGAGGGATGCGAACAATCCTGCTGGTCCGCCGCGTCGTCATTGCAGGCGTAGACGTAAATCGTGCGTCCCTTCTCGTCGCCCAGCACGGTTCCGACGCGGTTGACGTGGCGGGTGAATTCCTTCGGCGCTGCGGGCGCCTTCTGGGTCCAGACGTTGGACCAGCCGGGGATATCGCCGCCTTCAAGACTGTGTGGGATACGGTCCGACGGACGCGTGTAAAGCGGTTTGCCGCGGAACGTCCACTGTTTTACGCCCGGCGAACTCTCGATGATCGCCCAGTCGCCCTGCGGGCGCACATGCTCCGGGGCGGCGACAGGCTGGAACTCCTGGCGGCAGGCCGCGTCGCAGTTCGATTTCGCCGCCGTGTCGCTGTCGCGCATGTAAACGGAGCCGTCATTGGCCGCCAGCACCAGCATCCGCCCGCTGTCGGCCATGGTGACGGCGAACTGCGGCGGGACGTTCGTCGGCGGGGCGGCGGGCTGGCGGATCACGCCGGTCGAGCGCGCGTCGCCGCCCATGGTGCGCTTCGTACCGCCGAGCACGTCGCCCGGTTTGTGATCGAGCACGGAGGTATAAAGCGCGTAGCCTTCATAGGCCCACTGACGGCGCCCGTCTTTCCGCGTCAGCACCGTGAACTTGCCGACATCCTTCGCGTCCGCCGGAGCCCAGGCCGCCGGCCAGATCGCAAGGCAGCTCGGCCGTGTATCGAGTTCCGGCAACTCCAGTCCGCCGGGATAGGGGCTTTGCAGGCCGCTGCTGACTTTCTGCACCGTGTCGTCGCAGGTGGGATCGCCCTTGCGGTCGCCGAGATCGCCGTTACGAACCGCGTTGAGCGGCCACACATAGAGCGTCCGTCCGTTCGCGTCGGCAAGCACCGGGCCTTCGAGTTCCGTCTGCATCGCCTGGAAGCCGGGCGGCATCGGCTCGCGCACAAAATCCTCCAGTTCGGTTTTGGCGCGCTGCTGCGCGAGCGCGCCGCCGGCGGTCAGAAGCGCGGCAATGCCGACGATGCCCTGAATGCGTTTCATCGTGACCGTCCTCATGCCAGAATCTCGCCGACTTCTTTATTGGTCTGGTTGCTCTTCGTTCCCCATGAATCGACCTCGAGCCCCATGACCTTGAGGCAGGTGTAGCTGAGCGCCGTGCCCTGCCCGCCCTTGTGATCGATGTGCAGCCCGGTCTTCACCTTGCCGCCGGCGCGCCCGGCCGTGAACGCCGGCATTTCCTCCAGCGAGTGGACGCGGGCGTAACTCACGTCGGTGTTGGCCATGATCAGCACATTGTCGAGCAGCGTGCCGTCGCCTTCCTTGATCTTGGAGAACGCCTCGACGAAGTA
>JAYSFT010000304.1:0-2925 GCA_041913245.1 Rhodospirillaceae bacterium
GCTGCAGCGCGGAAAGCAGGTCGTTCGTCTGGAAACAGACCGACTCCAGCGCCGCCCGGACGATCTGCGCGCGGCCCGAGTCGCGCGTCAGGCCCAGAATCGCGCCGCGCGCATCCGGGTCCCAATAGGGCGCGCCGAGCCCGGTGAAGGCCGGCACGAAATACACATGGTCCGGCGCCGCGCCGTCGAGGCTCGCGGCCAGCGCTTCGCTCTCCGCCGAACTCTCGATCATGCGCGCGCCGTCGCGCAGCCACTGGATCACGGTGCCCGCGTTGAAGATACTGCCTTCCAGGGCATATGTGGTCGCGCCCTTCAGCCGGTAGGCGATGGTCGTGAGCATCCGGTTTTTCGACACCAGGGCTTGCGCGCCCGTATTCACCAGCACGAAACATCCGGTTCCATACGTGCTCTTCACGCGGCCCGGCTCGAAACAGGCCTGGCCCACCAGAGCGCCTTGCTGATCGCCGACCACCGCCGTGATCGGGATCGCGCGCCCGAACAGCGCGGCATCGGTTTCACCGAAATCGGCGGCGGTGTCGCGCACGTCGGGCAGCATCTGTTTCGGGACGTTGAACAGCGCCAGCAGTTCCTCGTCCCACGCCCCGCGATGGATATCGAAAAGCATCGTGCGCGAGGCGTTGGTGGCGTCGCTGGCATGCGTGCGCCCGCCCGTCAGGCGCCAGAGCAAAAACGTATCGATGGTGCCGAAGGCGAGATGGCCCGCTTCCGCGGCCCGCCGCGCCTCGGCGCTCTGATTGAGAATCCACTCCACCTTCGTCGCCGAGAAATAGGAGTCGATCAGAAGTCCGGTCTTCTTCTGGATCAGCGGCGTCTTGCCCGCGGCGCGCAGTTCCTCGCAGCGCGCCGCGCCGCGGCGGTCCTGCCAGACAATGGCGTTGCCCACGGCCTTATGCGTGCGTTTGTCCCACACCACCGTCGTCTCGCGTTGATTGGTGATGCCGATGGCGGCGATGCCGGCCGCGCCGCCGGCGGCTTCGATCGCCGCGCGGCATACTTCGACGGTGGCTTGCCAGATGTCTTCCGGGTCGTGCTCGACCCAGCCATCGCGCGGGAAAATCTGGCGGAACGGCTTCTGCGCGGTCGCGCGCGCGGCGCCCTTGGCGTCGAACACGACCGCGCGTGTCGAGGTCGTGCCCTGATCGATCGAAAGGATATGCGGCCCAGCCATGGGCCGCAGTTTAGACACAGGGCGACGTTTTACGCGACCTCGTTGATACCCGTGTCGTCATTGCCGCCCAGGATCGAGCTCCAGTCATAGGGCTCTTCGGCGATGTTGAAGTTCTGCGCCCACACCGGATCGGCCGCGCGGCGGTCGCTGGTGTTCTGGATCTGCTTCTCGGCGCGCTGAAGGTTGCGTTCGGTGACGATCGCCATGCGGCCCGCGCCGTGTTCCTTGTAGACCGCGAGGGCCAGGCGGAACGCTTCCCCGGACGCGCGCATGTATTCCCATTCGCCGGTATGCTTGGCCAGCAGGAACAGCGCCGAGCCCAGCGTGTTCTGGATCGAGGCCCATTGCAGCGGCGCGGTGTCGGGCGTGCGCACCTGCAGCGCGGAAACGCAGGACTTCACGGCGTATTCGAGGATCGGAACGCTGCGGATATTGTCGCCGTAGACTTGCAGGATCTGGGCAAGCGCGTTCGAGATTTCAGCGAACCGAATCGGGTGCGTGTACTTGTTGAACACCTGGCGCGCGGCCTGGCAGGCGTGGATCGCCTCGCGCAGGGCGTTGTCGTCGCCCATGGCCATGTCGAGCTTGTAGAGCACGCAGCCCAGGCGGTACTTCACCAGGCCCCAGTCGATGATCTGGCGGCGGCGCGAGATGTGCATCAGCGCGCGGCGGTAGGCGTCGGCGGCCTGCTCGAGCGAATCCGAATCGCCGCTGCGTTCCGCGATGATCTGGAGCGCCAGGCCCATCTGCTGGAACAATTGGCCGAGCATCGGGCTCTGATCGCTGCCCAGCAAATCGATGGCCATGCGCCAGGCTTCGACGGCGCCGTGGTACCAGCTGCGGTCGCCTTCCAGCTGCGCGCAGACGGCGCAGACGTTGCCGTAGCAGAACAGGATCGCGGCGCGCTCGGACGGTTCCATCCCGGCCGAAGGCTCCGCGCCCATGGCGCGCGCGGCGACGGCGATGGCGGGCAGGGCGGACCGCAGGATGCGCCCTTGCGAGAAACTTCTGGGATCGATCGCGGCCAGAGTCACGGCGCGGATCAGCGGCACCCAGTCGGTGTAGAAATCGACCGGCACGTTGAGCACGTTCAGCGCCGTGAAGCGGCCCGGACGCTCGCCGGGGCTCGACGCGGTGGCGGTGAAGTGCAGTTCGATGTTGCGGCCCGTCGGGTCGATGTTGCCCCAGATGAGCAGGTCGGCGTTCTGGTCGGCCATCCACGCGCGGGCGTCGCGCGTCGCGCGCTTCATCAGCTCGTCGTTGCCGGTCGCGCCGGGTTCGGTGACGCCGGGCACGAACCGGGTCAGGTCGCGGTCGATGGCGACCGTGCGCACGCCGGGAATCCCGTCGAGCGCCTGGATCAGGTTCTTGTGCTGTACGTCCTCGAAATCGTCGCGCAGCTTCGCGACCATGACGAAGATATCGCCCGGCGTCGGCGCCTTGGCGCGCTTGCCCGCGCGGCGCGTCGGATCTTTCACGACGGCGTCGAAGATCTTTTCAATGAATGTCGGCTTGCGGTCGCCGATCAGGTTCTGCGGCAGCGGCCGGCCGACCCTCAAGGGCGGCGGCGCCTGCAACGGTTCGGGCTCGGTCACCGGGACCGGCAGGTTGGCGGCGGCGGAACGATAGGCGGCCGCGCGAATCGGATCGACCGTGTCCGGACCCTTCATGCGGCGGGCCAGCTTGGTCATCACCTTCAGCGCCGTGTCCGGATCGGTCTCCATCTGGCGCAGGAA
>JAYSFT010000305.1:0-2863 GCA_041913245.1 Rhodospirillaceae bacterium
GCGGCAGCGCCACGTCCAGCGGCATGTACGGCATGGGCGACTACGGCATGGCGACCATCTCCGAACTGGTCGAACTGGCGGTGCGCATGGCCCAGGCGCTGGAAGTGCCGCTGATCGCCGACGCCGACGACGGCGGCGGCAATCCGATGAACGTCTACCGCGCCATGAAGCGCTACGCCAAGGGCGGGGTCGCTTGCGTGTTGCTCGAAGATCTCACGGGCGCGAAACATGTGCCCGGCCGGCCGGAAGGCCAGATGGTCCCGCAGGCGGTCCACGTCGATAAGATCAAGGCCGCCCTCGACGCCGGCGGCGCGGGCGGTCCGCTCGTGCTCGCGCGCAGCGACGGTCTCGGCAAGGGCGAGAGCTTCGATCAGGTCCTTGCCCGCGCGAAGGCCTATGCGGACGCGGGCGCTGAATTGATCTTCGTCTCGGGCGCTTCGCTCGAACAGAAAAAGAAGATCGCCGAGGCCACGGGCAAGCCTTTGTTCTCGACCGGCGGCCCCGCGACGGTCACGGACGAAGCGGCCGTCGGCGTAAGGGTTCCGGCCTTCGCGATCGAGCCCTATGCGCTCGGCGCCTCGCACGCGGCCATGGCCGCGCTGTTGAAGGACGGCAAGATCGCCGGTCTTGCGACGGTTCCGCGCGAGGCCTCGCTCGCCATCGCCGACGCCAAGATGTGGGCCGAGATCCACCAGAAGTACAACGCCGATAAAGCCTGAGGTCCGGGGATTTGGCGGCGCTCTCGTTCGGCGATCCAAGCGTCCGGCGTCTTCGGGCGGACCTCGCGCTGGCTTTGCGCGCGGCCGACCTCCACGGCCTGTCCGAGGGCGTGTGCAACCATTTCAGCCTCGCGCTTCCGGATTCCACCGACCGCTTCCTGATCAATCCGCGCGGCTTGCACTGGAGCGAGATCGGCCAGGACGACATCCTGCTTGTCGACGGCGGGGGGCGTAAGCTCGAAGGCCCTCACGACGTCGAGCCGACGGCGATGTTCATCCACGCCGCCGTGCATCGCCTGGCCGGTAAAGCCTGCGTGATGCATACCCACATGACCTATGCGACGGCGCTGTCGGTCACGCGCGGCATGCCCTTCGACACGGCGCTCTCGCAAAACGCCATGCGTTTCCACGGCCGGGTTGCCTTCGATCCGAACTACAGCGGTCTTGCCCTGGATGCTTCGGAAGGCGAGCGCATCGCCAGGGCCATGGGTAAGGCGGATATCGTTTTCCTCGCCAATCACGGGGTCATCGTCTGCGGGTCGCGGATCGATTACGCCTACGACGACCTCTACTTCCTGGAACGCGCCTGCCAGACGCAGATGATCGCGGCCGCCAGCGGCGTGCCGCTGGCCCCGGTCTCGGCCAACATGGCCGGCCACGTCGCCGCCCAATGCGTGCAGGAACGGCTGCAATCGGAACTGTTCTTCGACGCGCTGCGCCGAAAGCTGAAATAACGATTTTTCATTGCAAACCGGGCCCCTTCGGTTATTGAGGGCCCCATGTTTTGCGCGCAGGCCTGCATCATTTGGGGTGGACACCGACGAGGCGGGTGATCTCGTCGCCGATCTCTATTGAAAACAGCGCTTTAACCACCCATTTGCGCCCCCTGGTTCGCGGGTGCCCGGAGACCTCCATGAACATCTTCCAGACTTTCAAATCCCGCATCGATTCCGTCGTCGGCGCGCTGATGGCCGAGGGCGCGCTGCCGGCCGGGCTCGACCTGACCCGCGTCGCCGCCGAGCCGCCGCGCGAAGCCGCCCACGGCGATATCGCCACCAACGCCGCCATGATCCTGGCCAAGCCCGCCGGCAAGCCGCCGCGCGCGGTCGCCGACATGCTGGTCGAGCGCCTGAAGAAACTGCCCGACGTGACGGACGCCTCCGTCGCCGGTCCCGGCTTCATCAATCTCAAGATCAACGACGATATCTGGCGCGGCGCGCTGCGCGACGTGCTCTCGCAAGGGACCGCGTACGGCGACGCGGCCATCGGCGGCGCCGTCCCGGTGAACGTCGAGTACGTCTCTGCGAACCCGACCGGACCGATGCACGTCGGCCACGCCCGCGGCGCCGTCATCGGCGATGCGCTCGCCAATCTGCTGGCGAAGGCCGGCTACAAGGTCACCAAGGAATATTACATCAACGACGCCGGCGGGCAGGTGGACAACGTCGCCCGCGCGCTGCGCATGCGCTATCTGCAGGTGCTCGGCAAGGTCACGGCCGAGGACGTGAAGGGCGCGCTGGAGCGCAAGGAAATCCAGTACGGCGGGGAGTATCTCATCCCCTGCGCCGAGGCGCTGGCGAAGCGGGACGGGGACAAATGGGCGAGCGTCGCCGACGACGCCGACTGGATTCCGCCGCTGCGCGATTTCACGGTCGAATTCATGATGCGCATCGTGAAGGAAGACCTGGCGGCCATGGGCATCAGGCATGATGTCTTCACCTCCGAGAAGAAGCTGACGCAGGCCGGCAAGGTCGACGACGCGCTGAAGTTCATGGAGGGGAAGGGGCTCACCTATACCGGTGTGCTCGAACCGCCCAAGGGCAAGACTCCGGACGATTACGAACCGCGCCCGCAACTCCTGTTCAAGGCGACGGAGTTCGGCGACGAGATCGACCGTCCGCTCAAGAAATCGAGCGGCGCCTGGACCTATTTCGCCGCCGATATCGCCTACCACAAGGACAAGGTGGACCGCGGTTTCTACGATCTGGTGAACATCTGGGGCGCCGATCACGGCGGTTACGTGAAGCGCGTTGAAGCCGCGCTGAAGGCCATCACCGACGGCAAGGGCAAGCTCGACGTGCTCCTCGCCCAGATGGTGCGCGTGTTCAACAACGGCGAGCCGGTGAAGATGTCCAAGCGCGCGG
>JAYSFT010000306.1:0-2858 GCA_041913245.1 Rhodospirillaceae bacterium
TCGACGATGGCGTAATTGAAGTCGCGGTGGACCATGTCCTCCATGCTGTACTTCATATTGTCGCGCAGATAGTCGAAGCCGAGTTCGTTGTTGGTCGAGTAGGTGATATCGCAGGCGTAGGCCGCCCGGCGCTCGGCGTCGCTCATGTTGTGCTGGATGCAGCCGACGGTGAGGCCGAGGAAGCGGTGGACCTCGCCCATCCATTCGGCGTCGCGCTTGGCGAGATAGTCGTTCACGGTCACGACGTGCACGCCCTTGCCGGACAGGGCGTTCAGATAGACCGGCAGGGTCGAGACCAGGGTCTTGCCTTCACCGGTGCCCATTTCCGCGATCATGGCGCGGTGCAGGACGATACCGCCCAGCATCTGCACGTCGAAGTGACGCTGTTTCAGGGTCCGCTTGGCGGCTTCGCGCACGGTGGCGAAAGCGTCCACCAAGATGTCGTCCAGGCTTTCACCGGCCGAGATCCGGCCCTTGAGCCATTCGGTACGCGCGCGAACGCCCGCGTCGTCCAGGGCGGCGACTTCGGCCTCCTTGGCGTTGACGGCATCGACGATGGGACGAAGGGACTTGATAAGACGGTCGTTGCGCGACCCAAAAATGCGTTTGGCGAGGGCGCCGAGCATTGGAACCTCAAGGAGGGAGATAGAAAGGCGGGTGGCCGAGGCCGACGCCGGTGACACTGCGCAGGAGAGATAGAAGCAGAGGGGGGTTAAGTCAACGGAAGGGACCGAAGATTTCGCTGAATTCATTGATTATTTGGGACTTTTTGGGCGGAAGCGCCGATAACGGCCGCGTGATCGCGCGCCCACGGCCCTTGCGCCGTATTTAAAGCGGACAAACTTGTTCCCCGGTGGCGCTTATGCCATTGAAGCGCGCGCCCTTTTTCACCCACCCACCCGCCCGAAGAACCGGTCCGAAGAAACCGCCCGAAGAAACCGAATGGCCCCGAAAGTCTCGCCGCTCGCGCCCGCCACCATACCGACGCTGCCTGCCATAGCCGGCGTACGCCTCGCCCATCACGCGGCCGGCATCCGTTACAAAGCACGGTCTGACCTCATGGTTGCGGTGATGGATCCGGGCACAACGGTGGGGGGTGTTCTCACCCGTTCGCTGACCGCCTCGGCGCCGGTGGAAAGTTGCCGCGGCCACCTCAAAGGCGGTTCGGGCCGTGTCGTGGTGGTCAATGCGGGCAACGCCAATACCTTCACCGGGAAACGCGGCGTCGCCGACGTCGCGGCGACCTGCGCGGCCGCGGCCAAGACATTCGGCTGCAAGCCGGACGAGGTGTTCGTCTCCTCCACCGGCACCATCGGCGTCCCTCTGCCCGTCGAGAAGATCACGGACGCCCTGCCGCTGATCCCGGGAAAGCTCGGCGCCACCGGCTGGCTGGCAGCGGCACAAGCGACCATGACCACCGACACGTTCCCGAAGCTCGCGACGCGCAGCCTGTCCATCGACGGCAAGGCCGTGACGATCAACGGCTTCTGCAAGGGCTCGGGCATGATCGCGCCGGACATGGGCACGATGCTCGCTTACGTCTTCACCGACGCGGCGCTGGCGCCAAACGTTGCGCAGCAGCTGATTTCCGCGGGCGCCGATCTCAGCTTCAACTGCATGACCGTCGACAGCGACACCTCGACCTCCGACACTCTTTTGATGTTCGCGACCGGCAAGGCCGGCCACGCGCCCATCGAATCCCTCGCCGATCCGCGGGCCGACGCGTTCAAAAACGCGCTCGACTCGCTGCTGATCGAGCTTGCCAAGCTCGTCGCGCGGGACGGCGAAGGCGCCACCAAATTCATCGAGATCCGCGTGACGGGCGCCGCGCACGACAAGGCCGCGCGCCGCATCGCGCTGTCCATCGCCAACTCGCCGCTGGTGAAGACGGCCATCGCCGGCGAGGACGCCAACTGGGGCCGCATCGTCATGGCGGTGGGCAAGGCCGGCGAACGCGCCGACCGCGACAAGCTCACGATTGCGGTGGGTGGCGTGACCATCACGCGCGACGGCGCGCCCGTGCCGAACTACGACGAAACGCCCGTCGTGGCGCATATGAAAGGCCAGGAGATCGGCATCGACGTCGATGTCGGGGTCGGCTCGGGCGCCGCTGTGGTGTGGACCTGCGATCTGACCCATGGCTATATCGACATCAATGGCTCCTACCGCACCTGAAGGCGCGCATCTCGACGGCGAAGACGGCTGCTGGAGCGCCGGTGGAGAGCCGCGCGCGGGCCTGCCGATCCTCACCGTCGTGGCCGTGGCCCTCTTGGACACCGACAACCGCGTCCTTTTGACGCAGCGGCCCGAGGGCAAACCGCTGGCGGGCCTGTGGGAGTTTCCCGGCGGCAAGGTGCATGAAGGCGAGACCCCGGAAGCCGCGCTGATCCGCGAACTGCACGAGGAACTCGGCGTCGATATCCGCGCCGGCTGCCTGGCGCCGCTGACGTTCGCCTCTCATTCGTATGAGAAGTTCCACCTCTTGATGCCGCTGTATGTGTGCCGCCAGTGGCGCGGCAAATTGACCGCCAGGGAAAACCAGAACATGGCCTGGGTCCGCGCCGACAAACTGCGCGACTATCCCATGCCCGCGGCCGATATCCCGCTGATCCCCATCCTGCAGGACTGGCTATGAGCGGCGCGCCCACGGCTTGCGTTCTTATCATCGGCGACGAAATCCTGTCGGGCCGCACGCAGGACGCCAACCTCAAATATTTCGCGGCCCGGTTCGCCGAACTCGGCGTACGGCTGAAGGAGGCCCGCGTGATCCCGGACGACGCCGGCATCATTGTCGATACGCTGAATGCGATGCGCGCCCGCTACACCTACGTCATCACGACCGGCGGCATCGGACCGAC
>JAYSFT010000307.1:0-2836 GCA_041913245.1 Rhodospirillaceae bacterium
CTTCCTCGACGCTGGTGTCGCCTTGCCACACCTTGATCAGGCCGTCTTCCATGAGGTCGCGGAAACCGTGCTTGCGGACGGCCACCTGCAATTCATTCAGCGGACGCTGGTGAAGAATCATCTCGGCGACTTCGTCGTTGAGCACCGTTACCTCGTAGATGCCGAGACGGCCGCGGTAACCGGTGTTCTGGCAGCGCGCGCACCCGCGCGCCTCGAACCAGCGCGGTTCGCCGGTGAGCACGTCGGGGAACCGCTCCCTCAATTTTTCGCATTTCTCGCGGATGGCGAGGGGCGGCTGCTGCGGGGTCCGGCAATGCGGGCACAGACGGCGCACAAGGCGCTGCGCCATGACCTCGCGCACGGACGAGGCGACGAGGAACGGTTCCAGTCCCATGTCGATCAGACGCGTGAACGCGCTGAGGGAATCGTTCGTGTGCAGGGTCGAGAACACCATGTGGCCGGTCAGGGACGCCTGAACCGCGATCTGCGCGGTCTCGAGGTCGCGGATTTCCCCGATCATGATGACGTCGGGGTCCTGGCGCAGGATCGAGCGCAGGGCTCTTGCGAACGTGTAGCCGATGTCCGCCTTGGTCTGGACCTGCGTCACGCCGGGGATGTTGTATTCGACCGGATCCTCGACCGTGATGATCTTGCGCTTGCCGTCCTTGATGTATTCGAGCGTCGCTTTGAGCGTCGTCGATTTTCCCGAACCGGTCGGGCCGGTCACCAGGATGATTCCGTGGGGTTCCTTGGCGAGCTTTCCAAACGTCTCCAGGTGATCCTTGGCCATGCCGATCTTGGCGAGCGAGAATTCCTTATGCTCCTTGAGCAGGAGACGCATGACGATGGACTCGCCCCAGACGCCCGGCAGGCATGAGACGCGGATGTCGAGGTCCTTGCCGCTCATGCGGATGCTGATGCGGCCGTCCTGGGGCAGGCGCCGCTCGGCGATATCCAGGCCCGAAATCAGTTTGATGCGCGAGGCGACGGCGTCGAAGCGCGAGCGCGGCAGCGTGACGCGGCTCTGAAGCACGCCGTCGATGCGGTAGCGGATCTCGAATTCATGTTCGAGCGGCTCGACGTGGATGTCCGACGCGGCCTCGTTCACGGCCTGGGCCATCACGTTCGAGACGAGTTCGACGACCGGGGCTTCCTCAGCGAGTTCCCGCAGCAGCGCGACATCGCCCTCGATGTCGCGGCCGTCCGACATGAGCGCCCGGCGCACCAGGTCGGTCATGAGGTCGAGTTCGCGGTTTCGGATCAGCCACCAGTGGATTTCCTTGTCCGGGAACGCGGCGAGCAGGACTTCCTGCAGGCTCGGTTTCACCGGATCGCGGCTGATGCAGTGAACGACGCCCGCTTCGTCGGTCCAGGCAAGGGTGGCCTGGTCGATCCACCATTCGCTGTCGATGCCGGAGGACTTGATCGTCGCGGCGTAGGTGGCCGGATCCTGCGGCATGTGCTGGTTGGACATCACCTCCAGGCCCAATTGGGTCGAAAGCGCGTCCAGCACGGCGTCTTCCGACACCGCGCCGATGCGGATCAGGATCGCGCCCAGCAGGCCGCCGAAGCTCGCCTGGAAGCTCATGGCCTTGGCGAGATCATTGTCGTTGATGAGACCGCGCTGTAACAAAATCTGTCCCAGCGGCGGCTGCACCTCGAAGGCGGCCACGGCACGCGGCGGCGTATTCGGTTCAGGGCTGATGATCGTGGCGTCCAAAAGCTGCTCCAGGAAGCTCGCGAAAGAGGGCTCGCGCGAAGGCGGCGGTTGTACCACCCGCCGCGCCCCGCATGACTTTAACAGAATGACAGAAAGACTTACCGCGTCGGGTTAATTTCCCCCTGCCGGCCGCCAGGGGCTTACAAGTTTGTAAGGTCCTCTCGGTGGGCGCGCGGTCAGGCTTGAAGAAGGCCCACGAGGCCGGCGACGTCCCTCCCGAACGGCCGGCGCAGGGTCATGGCGCGCGCGGCGACGGGTTTCAACCCCGCGGCTCGCCCCGCGTCTTCCACATAAGACTGGGTGTGAACGAAGCGCCCGTCCGGCCCGAGCGCCATCGGCGCGCCTTGCGACAGTTCGATCGAGTAGGCGAGCAGTCCGCCGGGCGCCAGCCGGGCGTGTGCGGCGGTCATGAAAGCCGTGAGTTCGCCCAGGTACGGGAACAGGTCGCCCGCGGCGATAACGTCGAACGTCTCTTCCAGCTTCGCGACGTCGCGCGCGTCGCCGATCAGGATTTGATCGTACAACGCTTTCGCGCCGGCAATCTTGGCCATGTTCGGCGAGATATCGATGCCGAGGGTCGTCTCGGTTCTAAAGGCGTCGTGGAGCGCCGCGGCGACGAGACCCGTGCCGCAGCCGACGTCGGCGAGGCGAACGATGCTGCGCCGCTCGGGCTCATGGTCTTCGATGAGGCCGGCGATCGCCGCGGGAACGCCGTATCCGCGAAAGTGTAATTCTTGTGTGTCGTAGCGTTGGGCAAGACGGTCGAACGTTTCGCGGGCGTAGCCCTCGTCGGGCGCGGCTATCGCGGCGCCGTGCAAAGCGTTGAGAACGTGCTTGGCTTCGCTGTTGTCCGGCTCCGCGGCGAGCACGCGTTGAAGCGCCAGTTCGGCTGGGCTTCTGTGGCCGAGCGCGCTCTGCACCGCGGCGAGGGCGAAAAGCGCTTCGCTATGGTGCGAATTGGCGGCCGCGCGGGACAACGCGGCCGCGGCGGCCGGCAGATCGCCCTGTTCGGCAAGCGTCAATCCCAGCAGCACATGCGCGATTTGAAGCTGATCGTCGATAAGGAGCGCATTGCGCGCCGAGGCTTCGGCGCCTTTCAAGTTACCCGTGTTGAAA
>JAYSFT010000308.1:0-2827 GCA_041913245.1 Rhodospirillaceae bacterium
CGCCCATCATCATCGACGGTAAGGAAGCTTCCGCCCGCCTGAAGGACGGCATCGCAAAAGCCGTGGCCGATCTCAAGAAACGCCACGGTCTCACCCCGGGCCTGGCGACCGTCCTCGTGGGCGACGACCCGGCCAGCCATGTGTATGTCGCCAGCAAGCAGAAGACGGCCGTTGAACTCGGCATGACCTCGTTCCAGCACGACATGAAGGCCGAAACGACCCAGGACGAACTGCTCGCGCTCATCAAGAAGCTGAACGCCGATCCTTCGGTGAACGGCATCCTGGTCCAGATGCCGCTGCCAAAGCATCTCGATCAGGTGAAGGTCATCACCGCCATCGATCCGGCGAAGGATGTCGACGGCCTGCATCCGGAAAGCGTCGGCCGTCTCGTGGCCGGGGCCGACACACTGGCCTCCTGCACGCCGCTCGGCTGCATCATGCTGCTGAAGGACGTGCTGGGCGACCTCGCCGGCAAGAACGCGGTGGTGATCGGCCGCTCCATTCTCGTCGGCAAGCCGGTCGCGCTTCTGCTCCTGAATGAAAACTGCACGGTCACGGTTGCGCATTCGCGCACGAAGGACCTCGCGGCGGTTTGCCGTACGGCGGACATCATCGTGGCGGCCGTGGGTAAGCTGGAAATGGTGCGCGGCGACTGGATCAAGCCGGGCGCGACGGTGATCGACGTCGGCATCAACCCGATCCCGAGCGCCGACGGCAAGCGCCGTCTGCGCGGGGATGTGAATTTCGCGGAAGCTTCCCAGGTCGCGGGCGCCATCACGCCGGTGCCGGGCGGCGTCGGCCCCATGACCATTGCCTGCCTGATGGTGAACACGCTGAAGGCCGCCTGCAATCAGCGCGGCGTCACCGACGTGGCGATTCCGCTGAGCCTTCCCAAAAAGCCCTAACGCAGCGCGCTGCAGCGCTTGAGATAGACGTCGAGCGGCGCGTCGAACTTGCGCGCGTGCATTTCACCGAGGATGTGGGCGCACAGATCGATCGAGCCGTAGAGTTCGTGCGCGATGGCCGCGAGTTTTAAAAGCCGTTCACGGCTATACTTCGCCAAGCCGCGCACGTCGGGCACATAGACCGCATCGGCCCACATGGTCTGGCTGCGGCCCGTCGGCGCATCGGCCAGCGGCTTGTATGCCGGCCGATAGACATCCAGGAACGTATGGAGCTGGAAGCCCGCCGCGCGCATGTGGGCATCGACTTCGCCGAACAGCGGCGCGCCCTGGTACATGGGCAGGAACTCGACTTCCAACTCGACCGCCAGCGCGGTCGGCAGCACGCGTACGGCCCCCTTTAAGACGTCCATTTCGCCGCCCGGCACGTCGATCTTCAGGAAATCGATCTCCTTCGCACCCACGACGTCATCGAGCCTATGGGTCTCCACGCTGCTCACATGCTCGACTGTCAGCATGCCGGCGAGGGCGGTGAAATGCTTCAGAAGCTCGGTGTTGGGCACGTACAGCGAACTGTTCGCGTTGGAAGCCGTCACATGCAGCTTCGCCGCGCCGCCGGCGCCGATCGCGAAGGGGAAGTAGGAATGCCGCAGTTTTCCGGCCGCGTTGAGGGCCGCGCAGGTCTTGTTGTCGGGCTCGAAACCAATGATGTGCGAGGCGGTGCGTTCCGCCAGTACGTGATAGGGGTCGGCTTTATCAAGCGACGCCGCGCCCACATCCACGATCGTCAGCGGCTCCACGTCCACCAGATCGAGGAAAGAGAAATTGACATGCGCCATGGTCAGCTGAACCGCGAAAAGTCCGGCGCGCGCTTTTCAAAGAACGCCGTGGCGGCCTCCTTGAACTCCGGCGTTTGCAGCCGGTCGCCGAAAATCTTTCCTTCGGTGACGATATGTTTGTGGATCTCCGCGACCGAGGCGTGCATCAGCGCTTTCGCATCTCGGACCGCGCCCGGCGGTTTCAAGGCCAGAGTCTTGGCCTTTTCCATCACCGTCGGTATCAGCTCGGCCGCCGGCACCACCGCGTTCAGAAGCCCGATCTCCTTCGCCCGCGCCGCGGTAAAGGCCTCGCCAAGGAGGAGAAGTTCCGAGGCGACGGCGCGACCGGCAAGACGCGGCACCAGCAGCGAGGAGGCGAACTCCGGCACCACCGCGAGATTGATGAAGGGCATTTGGAACGTCGCTTCGGGCACCGCGTAAACCAGATCACAATGGAACAGAAGCGTCGTGCCGATCCCGATGGCAAGGCCGTTCACCGCCGCTATCACCGGCTTGGTGAACGCCGACAGCGCGAACATGAACTGGAACACCTCGGCGTCTTCGTTCGTGGGCGGGACTTCCAAAAAGTCCTTGAGGTCGTTTCCGGCCGTGAAGCAGTTGCCCGCGCCAGTGATCACCACGACGCGCACGTTCGGGTCCGCTTGCGCCGTTTTCAGGGCCTGCGCCGCCTCGCCGTACATGGAGCGCAGGATGGCATTCTTCTTCTCCGGACGATTGAAACGAATCGTCAGGACACGGTCCTCGGTGGAGCAGGCAATGAATCCCGTCACAGCGCACCTCGCAAGATCGCCAGCAGTTGATCCATATCCGCGGCGATGTGGGACGCGCCCGCGCCGCGAAGGGCGTCGCCCTGTTGCGGCGGACAATGCCCGCCGCCGGTGAAGCCCACCACAACCATGCCCGCGCCGCGTGCCGATGTCACGCCATTGGCGCTGTCTTCAACCGCGATACAGGTGGCCGGATCGACGCCCAGCTGCCTGGCGGCGTGCAAATAGACGTCGGGCGCCGGCTTGCCCCGGGGCATATCCTGGGCCGAATAGATGTGCGGCGCGAAATGATCGAACAGCCCGACCTTGCGCAGCTTGA
>JAYSFT010000309.1:0-2783 GCA_041913245.1 Rhodospirillaceae bacterium
GATGCCGGTGGTGCCGGTGACGTTCAGCGTCGCGGAACGGCCGCGCGGCAGCACGCTGTTGGAGAAGCTGGGAAGGCGCGAGACCGTTTCGGCAAGGTTATTGCGTCCCGCGAGATTGAGTTCGTCGGCGCCGAGCACGGAGACCGGCGTAGGGGCTTCATAACCGTCGCGCACCACGCGCGTGCCGGTGACCGTGATTTCATCGATCGTCGCCGATTGCGCGGTTTGTTGCGCTTCGGCGCCGTACGCGGCCGGCATGGCGGCAATCATGGCAAGTGCGCTGACGGCCGTCGCGAGACGTGAACGTCGGCGCGGCGCAACGAAATGAGCGGTCTTTCGCACGGTCTTTCGCATGGATATTCCCCCGGATGAATGGAACTTCGCGCGCGCCCCGCGCGCGAAGTTCGCTGAGGGAAATCCTAAGTGAAGCCGGAGAATAATTTTTTGTGAAAGCGTCTCGCCCGGTTCGAGCCCGGGACCGCTTTTGCCAAAATTCCGGGATTTATTGGCCGTTTCAGCCAAAAACCCCCGCGATGACTTTTCGAGGCGTTTGCCGCGGCCGCTTGTCGAGATTAGGGGACGAGGATGATCGAGTTCGTGGTGGCGCCGCTCTCCAGCGCCCGGTGCGCCGCCGGCGCTTCGTGAAGACTGAAACTCGCGCCCACGCCGATCTTCACGGCGCCGGACAGAACAGCGGCGAAGAACTCATCGGCCATGGCTTGGCGTTCCACGGGATCGATCAGGAAGTGAAACAGGATCGGACGCCAGACGGCGTTGGATTTCGCGGCAAGCCGCGCGGGCGTGAAGGGTGCGACCGGACCCGAGGCCTGGCCGAAATTCACAAGATGTCCGCGCAGCGCAAGCACATCGAGCGAGGCGTCAAAAGTGTCCTTGCCCACGGAGTCGTAAACGATGTCCACGCCGCGCCCCTTTGTGAGCGCCATCACTTGCGCCGCGACATCGGCTTCGGTGCGCAAAATCACGTCGTCGCACCCGGCCGCGCGGGCGCGGGCGACTTTGTCCGCCCCGCCCACCACGCCGATCACGCGCGCGCCGATGCGCCGCGCCATCTGGCAGAGAACCTGGCCCACGCCGCCGGCGGCCGCATAGACGAGGCAGGTGTCGCGCGACGTCAGGGGCCGCAGCTTCGCGGTCAGCATCAGCGCGGTCAGGCCCTTGACCATGGAGGCCGCGAGGGCGCGGTCGTCGATGCCGTCCGGCACCTTCATGAGATGCACGGCGTCAATGAGACGCACATCGGCATAGGCGCCGTAGGTTTGCGTCACATAGGCGGCGCGGTCTCCGACCTTGAAGCCGCCGACGCCCTCACCGACGGCCTCGATCACGCCAGCGGCTTCCACGCCGGGAACGCCGGGCAGCGCCAGGGTCTTGTAGAGCCCGCTGCGTACATAGATGTCATGAAAATTGACGCCGACGGCGCCTTGGCGAAGCCGGACCTGTCCGGGCCCGGGATGTCCGAGCGTGACATCCTCAAGCTTGAGTTCGTCCGCGCCGCCGTACTGGCGGACCACAATAGCCTTCGGCAACGGGCGCTCCGAGATTAGATCAAGTTCAAAAAGACCGGCGGCATGCCGTCCATGGCGAATTCTAGCTGATCGCCCGCCTTTAGGAACTGGCTTTGAACGATGGTGCCCGTCATGACGGGCTGGCCCGCGCGGATCGCCTTGCCGCGCTTACCGAGATAGGCGGCAAGCCAGACGACCGCTTCCAGGGGATCGCCGCCCATGGTTTCGGCGGTGGTGCCGTGTTGGGTAGCCACACCGTTCACCTTCAGCGTGCCGGTGCGGTTGTTGAAGTCGATATCCGCCGGTCCCGCCGGACCGACGACGATGCCGGCGTTCCAGCTATTGTCGGAGGCGAGCGAGCGGGCATCCATTTTATTCATGTCCGCGCCGCGGTCTTCCACGAGTTCATAGGCGCAATGCAGCGAGCGCAGATTCCGGCGCACGTCGGCGACGGTGCACGGACCGCCCATGTCCTTGCCGAGCACCGCGCAGACTTCCGTCTCGGCGGAGAAGCGGACGTAATCGGCAACGCGTTCCGTATGCGGCGACTGGTAGATGCGCGAGGCCAGCACCTGACCGGCGCAAGGCTCGTAAACCTTCAACCAGTCGCGCACGCGCTTGGACGTGAGCGCGACCTTATAGCCGCCGACGGTCGTCCGGTATTTTTTCAAGAGCAGGTCGACGTAGGCGTCCTGAACGTCCTGCGCGTCGGCCACGGTCGGAATCCGGTCCGGGATCGGCTTGAAGGTTTCGCGGCGTTCGTGCTGCGCAAAAATGTCGGCTGCGAGGGATTGGACTTCGGCTTGGCTTAGCACGGTGTATCCTTTTGCTTCGGCGGCCACACGTAAAAGGCTCGACACCTTACGGCAAGGGGAAGCGGGCAATGCGCGCGCCGCGGCCGATGCTGCCAACCCACATTTCCTTGTTGGCGATGAGCGCCGCGGTCGAAAGATCGAATTCGCCGTTGGACGGATAACCGGTGACGACCTCTCGGATCCTGCCGGACGCGGGGTCGATGATCGCCACGCTGGACGCGGTCTTGGTGCAGCGCTGGTTGGCGAGACACTCTTCGAGCACTTCGTCCACGGAACCGGTCTGTCCCGCCGTCACGAGGCTGCCGTCCGGCTGCCAGCGGATATTGTCGGCGTGGAAATCGACCTTGCCGATGACTTTCTTTTCAGGCGGCGTCTGGCCGCGCGTGTAGCGGATGATCTCGCCGGTCGCCCAGGCGCTGGCATAGAGATACTTGCCGTCCTT
>JAYSFT010000310.1:0-2761 GCA_041913245.1 Rhodospirillaceae bacterium
GCGCGGTTTGGAACAGGACGACGGCGTCGAGGAAAAGATTGCCGTTCTTCACGTAATAGAGGTCGTAAGCGAGCTTCGCCCGTGCGTCTTCGTCCGATGCGCCGTAAGGGTAGTTGATCTGCGCCCAGCCGGTGATGCCCGGCTTCACGCGGTGACGCACATCGTAGTACGGAATCTTTTGCTTCAGGTTCGCGACAAACACCGGGCGTTCGGGGCGCGGGCCGACAAAGCTCATGTCGCCGATCAGCACGTTGATGATCTGCGGAATTTCATCGATGCGGGTCCGACGCATGAACTTCCCGACGCGGGTGACCCGGGTGTCGTTGCTCTGGGCCCACCGCGCGACACCGTCCTTCTCGGCGTCGGTCCGCATGCTGCGGAACTTGAGGATCCAGAATGAGCCTCCGCCCGCGCCGACACGCTCCTGGCGATAGAAAATCGGCCCGGGGCTGTCGATACGGATGGCCATGGCGGCGAGGGCCGTGATCGGCAGCGTCAAGATCAGGACCAGCAGCGCCACCACGACGTCGAACACGCGCTTGGCGGCCGTTCGGGCCCAGGAGGTGCGGAAACCTTCCGAGAAGATGAGCCAACTGGGGCTTACCGCGTCGAGATCGATCTGGCCGGTTTGACGCTCCCAGAAACTCGAAAACTCCGTCACCGACAGACCCGCGAGTTTGCACTCCATCAGGGCTTCGACCGGCAGACCGCTGCGCTCGCGGGACGGCACGATGACTTCCGCGGCCCGCAGAACGCGCGCCTGCTCGACCAGGGCCGTCGGGTGCTCCAGGATCCGCCCTGGCAGCACTTTGAAGGCGCTCAGGCGCTTATGGCGCTCCTCGCCTTCGATCGGCACGAAACCGACGGCCCGATAAGGACTGCGGGAACTGCCGTTCAGATATTCAATCTTCGCGGCGCACTCATCGACACCCACGACAAGGACCCGGTGTTCGAGCGCGGTGCCGTTGAAATTGTAGGCGAAGGCGCGATGGCGAAAGAGAAGCGCGGTGAAGAAGAAACCCGTCGCGGCCCCAAGGGCGATTGCGTAGTAGAGTTTGAGATTGATGTCCTCGACCAGAAACATCTCGGCGAGCGAGATGCTCACGGCCATGAGGAAGTACATCAGCACCGCCACGGTCGCGAGGCGCATCACGATGCGGTTCGGATCGCAGCGTATTTCCCTATTGTAGAGACCGCAGGCCGACGCCGTCGCGAACGCGATCACGCAGAACAACGGCAAAAGAAAGGTTTGACCGAAAATCTCGCCGCGGTAGTCGCCTTCGACCATATATAAAGCCATGGCCCGGCTGATGTTGAAAAACGTGATGAATGCGGCGATCTCCACCACCGCGAAGAGCACCGCGCGCAGCGCGATATGGTGACCAAACAGACGAACCATAAACAACCTCGCTCGCCCTTAGGGGCGGCGTTCGACGCAATGATGTTCCGACTAGGAGACGGATGCAGACGCAGGGTCACCAGCGCCGCGCGGAACAGGGGATGAGCGGGATGTATCGCGTCCGCTGAAGAGCGTGGCACCGAGACCCATCGAAAGACCCCTATCGGAAAAATTCGGGCGCTTGACAACTGCGGCTGTATAACGAGGCGGTGCCGCACTAGTTCCCTTACAGTGTCAAGCGCCGCTTCCACTCGCGAGCCCTTGCGCGGAAACGCAACCAACGTCGTCGAGAAAGCGTTGTCCGCGCGCGAAGGCAAATCTGCTGTGCCGCGCCAGTTGCCAATTATTTTTACACTCGCGCGTAACGAAGCATGGGGCGGTGTCGGGCGGATTTTACACCTCGTTTCTTTTCGCCCCGCAAAACAATGAAATCCGCGCTGGCACGCTTCTTGCTCCTGCGAAGGCGAGAACGGCATGGGGCCGTTTCGGATTAGGAGTTTGGTTCAAATGTTCGATAATATTCTCCGCTCGTGGAGGAAGGTGGTCATCGCGATTAGCGCCATGGGAGCCGCTTGCGCCTTCTCTCCGGCGGCGGGCGCGGCCACGATCAATTTCGCTTCGTTCGGTATCGGCGGCGCTTTTTCGCTGCCCGCCGGCGATCATCTCGGCAATACCAATTCGATCTTCATCGGCAACGGCGGCGCCATCACCGTGACGCAGGGCGATATCGGCGACCTCGCGGGCATCATCAACTTCGGTCAGCTCGGCACCCTCGCCGACATCCCGAGCCTGTCGGCCTTCACCCCGATCAGCGGCTATCTCACGCTGTC
Source organism: Rhodospirillaceae bacterium (assembly GCA_041913245.1). Lineage (GTDB taxonomy): Bacteria > Pseudomonadota > Alphaproteobacteria > Rhodospirillales > Rhodospirillaceae > SHVO01. Next base: position 2,230 of record JAYSFT010000310.1, read on the forward strand.
GAGCGGCGTGTCGCTTGATCTGAATTCGATCCAGGTGAACAGCCAGTCAGGCCCGACACCGGGCTTCATCAACCTGTCGGGTGACGGCATCCTGCACGCCCCGGGTTACGACCCGACCGACGCGAAGTTCAGCTTCACCGGCACGACGACCGACAACAAGTCGTTCGTGCTCGCGGTCCACACCTCGGTGCCGGAACCGCTCCCCGTGGCGCTGCTCGGCCTCGGCCTGCTTGGCGTGTTCTTGACCCGCCGCGTCACGGCGCGGACGAACACGCAGACCGCCGCCTCATAGCGCCCCTCGCCGCCGGATCTTTGCAATCCGGAAGGTCCCGCAGAGCCGATCCGAAAGGATCGGCTCTGTCCCTTGAATCATCCGCGCCGACATTCCGGAAATGAAGCTCAGCGGGGAGGTAAATGGGAAAATAAAAAAGCCGGGGAGACCCGGCTTTAAGCAGCGATTTGGCGCCTTGCCCGGTCATCCGGGCAAGGCGCGTATCGCAAAGAAAACCGTATTAGACGGCTTCCTTGAGTT
>JAYSFT010000311.1:0-2714 GCA_041913245.1 Rhodospirillaceae bacterium
ATTGCCTCGGCGTGTCGATGCCGCCGGCTTCGAAGGCGGCGATCTGCAACAGCGCCAGCAGCGCATCGTAGCGCGCTTTCAGGGTCGGGGCTTCCAGCAAAGCCTGCTTCTCGCGCGGATCGAATGGGCAGACCATGCAGAGCGAGGTGACGAGAGTCGGGTCCGAGAGGCCTTTCAGCACCTCGACCCCCAGCGGCATGGCGTGGGCTTCGAGATAGGGCTTCAGGCGCTCGAACAGCCGCTCGCGGTTCACTTCGAAGTTCGACGGCTGATCGAGGTCGGCCTTGAAGGTTTCATACGACGCCTTCACGCGCCGGTAGCCCTTGCGTCCTTCGATCTCGTTCACGATGGAAAAACGGCAGAGCCCTTTCAGGAGAATGAGCAGGCGGCCGTCCTCGGTTTCCTCGAACGAGGCGACGCGTCCCGCGCAACCGATGGAATAGACGGGAGGGTCGCCGTTCGCATCCTCGCGGTCGTAATTCGGCTGCACCATGCCGATGATGCGTCCGGCGCCAAGGGCGTCCAGCGTCATATTCAGATAGCGCGGCTCGAAGATATTGAGCGGCAGGCGTCCCCACGGCAGCAGAAGCGCGCCGCTCAATGGAAATATGGGAAGCTCTTCCGGCAGATCCTCGTAACGCGTCTGAATCGGGCTGCGCATATCTTAAGCGAAGAGGATGGACGACAGTTTACGCCGGCCCTGCACCGTCAGCGGATCGGCCGGACCCAGCGCTTCGAAGAACTTCACGAGCTGCTTGCGCGCGGCTTCCTCATTCCACTTGCGGTCCTTGCGGACCATTTCGAGAAGATCGTCCATCGCCTGTTCGCGTTGGCCATTTCCATAACGCGCGACCGCGAGATCGAGGCGCGCCTGCATATCTTTCGGATCGGCCGCGGCCTTGGCTTCGAGGGCGGCGAGTTCGGCGCCGTCGCCGACTTGCGCGGACTGGGCTTTGAGATCGAGCGCCGCCTGAACGCCGACGATGTCCGGCGCGTTTTTCATGGCGTCGGGAAGATTGTCCAGCACCTGCTTGGCGACGTCATCCTGGCCGGTGGCGAGATACGCGCGCAAAGCGCCGGCCAGCGCCTTCACATGAGACGGATCCTGGGCGAGCACTTCCTTATAAATGGCGAGCGCGTCGTCATGATTGCCTTCCGTGGCGAAGGCTTCGGCTTCGAGCAGCGCTTCATCCAAGGGCGAGCCGCCGCCGCCCGTCAGGCGTTCGATGAATTGCTTGAGCTGGCTTTCCGGCAGCGCGCCCATGAAACCGTCGACGGGACGGCCGTCCTTGAAGCCATAGACCGCCGGGATCGACTGGACCCGGAACTGCATGGCGAGGTCCTGGTTCTCGTCGACATTGATCTTCACCAGCTTCACCTTGCCGCCGTACTGCTTCACCAGCTTCTCGAGAAGCGGGGTCAGCTGCTTGCAGGGGCCGCACCAGGGGGCCCAGAAGTCGACGATGACCGGAACCTCGTTCGAAGCCTCCATCACGTCGGCCATGAAACGTTCGGTATCGGTGTCCTTGATCAGGTCCTTAGGGGGAGCCGCACCTTCGGTTTGTCCGATCAACATGAAAATCCTGTCCTATCTGGGTCGCGGGACCCCGAAACGGGAGCCGGCGGGAGCGCCGGAGTTTAAGCCCGGGAGACCGCGGTTTTGAAGTTCCAGGCGTTAGATGTGGTGGCGCGCCGGGGATGGCAAGGCTTTTTTCAACGCTGACAGGCGCTTGGGGGCTCAAAAGAAGTTACATTTCGCGCGTCTGAAGCCTTGCAATGGGTTTCCAAATGGCTATAGTCCCGCCCTCTCCTGAGGGGGCGGCGCGCCGTCCCCAGCTTTGAGCGGGCGTAGCTCAGGGGTAGAGCACGACCTTGCCAAGGTCGGGGTCGAGGGTTCGAATCCCTTCGCCCGCTCCATTTACCAAACCAGTCTTTTTCCGTTTTAGGATGGGTCTCCATTGAGGGAGCACCCATGTCCGTTCTTTCCCGTACCGATCACGCCGGCGTCGCCACGCTGACGATGGAGCGCCCGCAGGCGCGTAACGCCTTATCCATGGAATTGATGACCGCGCTGATCGGCGCGTTCGAGGCCATTTCGAACGACGCATCGCTCAAGGCCGTGATCCTGCGCGGCGCGGGGCCGGCCTTCTGCGCCGGCCACGACCTCAAGGAAATGCGCGCCAATCCGGCGCGTGCGTTCATGCAGCAAACCTTTGAAACCTGCGCGCGGCTGATGCTGACGATCACGAAACTGCGCCAGCCCGTCATCGCCGAGGTGCACGGCATCGCGACCGCGGCCGGCTGCCAGCTGGTGGCGACCTGCGATCTCGCGGTGTGCGCGCAAGATTCGCGCTTCGCGACGCCGGGCGTGAACATCGGCCTGTTCTGTTCGACGCCGATGGTGGCGCTGACCCGCGCGGTGGGACGCAAGGCCGCCATGAACATGCTGCTGACGGGGGATATGATCGACGCGGGCGAAGCCGTGCGCATCGGGCTGGTGAACGCCGCCGTCGCGCCGTCGAAGCTTCAGGAGACGGCCGGGGCCCTGGCGGCGCGGATCGCCGCCAAGTCGGGCCGGGTGCTGGCCATCGGCAAGGACGCCTTCCACCGCCAGATCGATATGACCCTGGAAGACGCCTATACATATGCGGGCGCCGTCATGACCGAGAACATGATGCTGCGGGACGCCGCGGAAGGGATCGACGCCTTCCTGG
>JAYSFT010000312.1:0-2675 GCA_041913245.1 Rhodospirillaceae bacterium
GATTAGCGCGCCACCTTGAACACCCTCTCCCTCCCCTGTAAGGGGAGGGTCGGGGAGGGGTCGTTTGTTGTTTCGGATCAGCAGACACTAAACGACCCCCTCCTGACCTCACCTCTTTCAAGGGGGGGGGGATAAAAACAATGAAGAAGGACCCGTCATGAGCGCCATTGTCGAGATTGTCGGCCGCGAGATTCTGGACTCGCGCGGAAACCCCACCGTCGAGGTGGATGTGACCCTTGAAAGCGGTGCTTTCGGCCGCGCCGCGGTGCCCTCGGGCGCCTCGACCGGCGCCCACGAAGCCGCCGAACTGCGCGACGGCGACAAGTCCCGCTACCTCGGCAAGGGCGTCCGCAAGGCCGTGGAAGCCGTGAACGGCGAGCTGTTCGCCGCCATCGGCGGGCTGGACGCGAACGATCAGGTGAAGATCGACCAGACCATGATCGGCCTGGACGGCACCCCGAACAAGAAGCGCCTGGGCGCCAACGCCATCCTCGGCGTGTCGCTCGCCGTTGCCAAGGCTGCCGCCGTCGAGGCAGGGCTGCCGCTGTACCGCTACATCGGCGGCGCCGCGGCGCATGTGCTGCCCGTGCCGATGATGAACATCGTCAACGGCGGCGCCCATGCCGACAACCCGATCGACATCCAGGAATTCATGATCATGCCGGTAAGCGCGCCCACGGGGGCCGACGCCATCCGCATGGGGGCGGAAGTCTTCCACGCCCTGAAGAAGCAGTTGAAAGACGCCGGTCACAACACGAACGTCGGCGATGAAGGCGGCTTCGCGCCGAACCTCGCGAGCGCCGACGCGGCGCTGGCGTTCATCATGAAAGCGATCGAAGCGGCCGGGTACAAACCGGGCAGCGACATCGTGCTCGCCCTCGATTCCGCTTCGACCGAATTCTTCAAGAACGGCCGCTATGTCATGGAAGGCGAAGGCAAAACCCTCGACGCCGCCGGCATGGTCAAATTCTATGAAGACCTCGTGAACCGCTATCCGATCGTGTCCATCGAAGACGGCATGGCCGAGGACGATTTCGAGGGCTGGGCCGCGCTGACCAAAGCCATCGGCCATAAGTGCCAGCTCGTGGGCGACGACCTGTTCGTCACCAATCCGAAGCGCCTGTCGGACGGAATCGACAAGGGCCTCGCCAACTCGATCCTGGTGAAGGTGAACCAGATCGGCACGCTGACCGAAACGCTCCGGGCCGTCGAGATGGCGCACAAGGCCGGCTACACCGCCGTGTTGTCGCACCGCTCGGGCGAAACCGAAGACGCCACCATCGCCGACATCGCCGTGGCGACGAACTGCGGGCAGATCAAGACCGGCTCGCTGTCGCGCTCCGACCGCCTCGCCAAGTACAACCAGCTCATCCGCATCGAAGGCGAACTCGGCCCGGCGGCTGTGTACGGCGGCGCGATGTTCAAGAAGAAGCGCGGGATCAAGGGCTGAATCCAAAAACGCGATGGTCATCCCGGCGAAAGCCGGGATACACCGCGCCGCGAAGTGCGCTGATGAATGGGTCCCGGTCTTCGCCGGGACGACAGGGTGAAGTTGCTGCTCGCGCTCGGCTTGTTTTCAGCCGAATCATTTTGAGTCCGGCGCGCATGTGCCGTGAGTCAAAATTGCCACATTGACCATGCGAGTCGTGCGTGATTCTCTGTGGGATGATCACGCGCAAGGACAACATCCGCTCGAAGCTTCGCCAGGTGTTCGGCCCGCTGGCCGGCATCGCGTTGATCACCTACTTCGGCTATCACGCCGTTCAAGGCGACCGCGGCCTTATCGCGTGGTGGAACCTGCGCTACGAGATTGAGAAGGCGGACTACGAACTCGCCGCCGTCACCGCCCAAAAGCAGAAGATCGAGCACCGCGTCAGCCTGCTGCGCCCCGAAAGCCTGGACCGCGACATGCTCGAAGAGCGCGCCCGCGCCATGCTGGGTGTCGTCGGCAAGGACGATCTGATCGTTCCCGATCCGGCCGCCGCGTCCCAAGTTCCGTAACAATTTAATAGCTTGATATTTTACTCACGCTCGCGATTCGTGCAGTTAAATAGCAAGCAATTTAAATTATCGAAACGTCGCGAAATAAAACTATATAAGAAATCCAATTATCGCAATTAAATGTCTGTTGCGCTGCGATATATGCGGGATAACAAGTACTTATCGCTCTTTGCGGTTGGCCGTGCAGTGCACACGCTGGCAGACTCCGCGCCTTCAACGGGGTTTGATCCAACGGGAGAGTAGTGTGATGGCCATAAAGAAGCCGGCGCCCAAAGGCGCCACCGAAAAACCCACGGCAGAGATGCTGATGAGTTTTTATAGGGAGATGCTTCTCATTCGCCGGTTCGAGGAACGCGCCGGCCAGCTTTACGGCATGGGGCTGATCGGCGGCTTCTGCCACCTCTACATCGGCCAGGAAGCCGTCGTCGTCGGCCTGCAATCCTGCTGCAAGCCGGGCGATTCCATCATCACCAGCTACCGCGATCACGGCCACATGCTGGCCTGCGGCATGGACCCGAAAGGCGTCATGGCCGAGTTGACCGGGCGCAAGGACGGATATTCCAAGGGCAAGGGCGGCTCGATGCACATGTTCAGCCGCGAGAAGGGCTTCTACGGCGGCCACGGCATCGTCGGCGCGCAGGTCCCCATCGGCGCGGGCCTCGCGTTCGCGCACA
>JAYSFT010000313.1:0-2647 GCA_041913245.1 Rhodospirillaceae bacterium
ACGACCGCCTGGCCGCGCGCGTCGCGCAGATGATCAGCGCCGATACGCTCGTGCTTCTCTCGGACATCGACGGGCTCTATACCGCCGATCCGCGCCTGAACAAGGACGCGGTGCTGGTGCCGGAAGTGCGCGAGATCACGCCGCAGGTTGAAGGCATGGCGGGCGTGACGACGACAGGCGTCGGCTCCGGGGGCATGGTGACCAAGATCATGGCGGCGAAGATCTGCATGGCGGCGGGCTGCCGCATGGCGATCGCGCCGGGCAAGCCGATGAACCCGATGACGGCGCTGGAGAACGGCGGGCGCTGCACCTGGTTCGTGCCGGGGTCGGAGCCGCGCACGGCGCGCAAGCGCTGGATCGCGGGCAACGTGCAGACACGCGGCACCGTCATCGTCGACGACGGCGCGGCGGCCGCGCTGAAGAGCGGCAAGAGCCTGCTGCCCGCCGGCGTCGCCGACATCGCGGGCGAGTTCGAGCGCGGCGACGCGATCGAGGTGCGCACCAAGGACGGGCAGATCGTCGGCAAGGGTTTATCGGCTTATGCCGCCAGCGACATGCGGATGATCAAGGGCCACAAGTCGGAAGATATCGAGAAGATCCTGGGCTATCGCGGGCGCAGCGAAGTGATCCACCGCGACGACCTGGTGGTCGGATTCTAAGAAAGAGTTGAGATGGACGGACAAGGTGAGAACGATATCGCCGCGGTGATGAGCGAGATCGGCCGCGCCGCGCGCGCCGCCGGCCGGGCGCTGGCGAAGACCTCCACCGCGGACAAGAACAAGGCGCTGCGCGCCGCCGCCGCGTCCATCCGCGCCAACGCCGGGACCATCAAGGCGGAGAACGCCAAGGATATGGCGGCGGCGAAGACGAAGAACCTGACCCCGGCGCTGATGGACCGCCTGGAGCTGAATGACGCGCGTATCGCGTCCATGGCCAAGGGTCTGGAGGAGATCGCGGACCTCAACGATCCCGTCGGTCAGGTGATGGCCGAATGGACGCGGCCCAACGGGCTTGTGATCCAGCGCGTGAGAACGCCCTTGGGCGTGATCGGCATTATTTATGAATCGCGTCCGAACGTGACGGCGGACGCGGGCGGCCTGTGCCTGAAGGCCGGCAACGCCTGTATCCTGCGCGGCGGCTCGGAAAGCTTCCATTCCTCGCAAGCCATTCTGACGTGCCTGCAGGAGGGATTGCGCGCGGCCGACATTCCGCAGACGGCCATCCAGATGGCGCCGACGACGGACCGCGCGGCGGTCGGGGAAATGCTTGGCATGACCAAGTACATCGATGTGATCGTGCCGCGCGGCGGCCAGTCGCTGGTGGACCGCGTGATGCGCGACAGCCGCGTCCCGACGTTCCAGCATCTGACCGGCCTGTGCCACACTTATATCCACGCGAAGGCTGACCCCGCGAAAGCCCGAAATATCGTGCTGAACGCGAAGATGCGCCGCACCGGCATTTGCGGCGCGACGGAAACCCTTTTGGTCGACGAGGCTATCGCGGCAAATGTGCTGCCCCCCATCCTTGACGATCTCGCCAAAGCGGGCTGCGAACTGCGCGGGGATGCCAGCATCCAGAAGCTCGACGCGCGGGTGAAACCGGCCAGCGCCGAAGACTGGAACACCGAGTATCTGGACGCGATTCTGTCCGTGAAGACGGTGAAGGATATCGACGAGGCGCTCGCCCATATCGTCGCGCACGGCTCGGAGCACACCGAAGCGATCGTCACCGAAGATATTAAAGCCGCCGAGCAGTTCATGGACGGGCTCGACAGCGCCATCGTGATGCACAACGCTTCGACCCAGTTCGCCGACGGCGGCGAGTTCGGGATGGGCGCCGAGATCGGGATCGCGACCGGCAAGATGCACGCGCGCGGCCCCGTCGGCGTCGAGCAACTCACGACTTTCAAATATAAGGTGCGCGGTGACGGCCACATCAGGTCGTGATCTCCCCGCGTTTGGAGACCGCCGCCGGAGGCGTATCGGTCTTCTGGGGGGTTCGTTCAATCCCGCGCATGAGGGACATCTGCATCTCAGCCGCGAAGCGTTGAAGCGCCTTGGCCTCGATGAGGTCTGGTGGCTGGTGAGCCCGCAGAATCCGCTGAAGAGCGCGGCCGGCATGGCACCGCTGTCCCAGCGGCTCGCGGGCGCGCGGAAGATGGCCGGGGACCCGCGCATCAAAGTGACCGACCTGGAGCGCCGTCTGGGCGCGAGGCGCACCGCGCGCACCCTCGACGCGCTCACGGCCCGATTTCCGGCTTTGCGCTTCGTATGGCTGATGGGCGCGGACAATCTGGCACAAATGCCACACTGGTGGCGCTGGACGCAGATCTTCAAGGCCGTGCGCGTTGCGGTCTTTGACCGTAGTCCTTATTCTTATGGGGCCTTGGCCGGCGCGGCCGCGAAGCGTTTCGGCCGGGCGCGCGTCAGCCGGGCGGCCACACTGTGGCGCCGTATGACACCGGCGTGGACGTATATCGCCATGCGGCGTCACCCGGCTTCGGCCACCGCGATCCGCCAGGCGCAGAAACATTAAGGAGACGACCATCCCCAAGACCCAAGCCGCTCCCGACCTGGACACCATGCTCGGCGCGATCCTCACCTCGCTCGATGACGACAAGGCGCAGGATATCCTCACCATCGATCTC
>JAYSFT010000314.1:0-2634 GCA_041913245.1 Rhodospirillaceae bacterium
TGTACTCGGTGAACTGGCGCGCGCGCTCGGCGTCGCGCACCTTCTGCACGATCACTTGTTTCGCGGTCTGCGCGGCGATGCGGCCGAAGTCGATCGGCGGCAGCGGATCGACGATCACGCCGCCGAGTTCGATGGTCGCGTCCTTACGCTTGGCTTTCGCGAGCGGGATCTGGGTGTTTTCGTCTTCGACGACGTCCACCACCGTCATGTAACGCGCCAGGCGGATTTCGCCGTTCTTGCGGTCGATGGCGGCGCGGATGTCGTTCTCATGGCCGTACTTGGAGCGGCCGGCCTTCTGGATCGCCTGCTCCATCGCCTGGAACACTTCCTCGCGGTCGATGCCCTTGTCGCGGGCGACCGTATCGGCCACCTGCACCAGTTCGGGCCGCGCCATGCCAATGCTTTCTCGTGCCATCGTCGTTCTCCGGCTCTTCTCTTAATTGCGTTGTTTCAGTTCCGCGCGTTTCGCGGAGGCCTCGATCAGTTCGTCCGTCATGACCAGCTTCGCGGTGCCGATCGCGCTCAAGGGAATTTCGAATTTCGTTTCATCGACCGTGATCACCACGTTCTCGCCGTCAAGCCCGCCAAGCGCGCCGCGGAAGCGCCTGCGCCCACCCACCGGCAGACGCGTTTCGAGCTTTGCCTCGAAGCCGGCATAAGCGGCGAAGTCCTTCGCCCGGGTCAGCGGACGATCAATTCCGGCGGAACTCACCTCCAGGTCGTAGGCGCCGGGAACCGGGTCCTCGACGTCGAAGATCGCCGACAGGGTCTGGCTGATCTGGGCGCAGTCATCGACCGAAATCTGGCTACCATCCTTGCGGTCGGCCATGACCTGCAGCGTCTTGCGGCCCACGGATCCCGTGAGGGCAATCCGGACCACCTCGAAGCCCATGGCTTCAAGGGTCGGGGCAACGCGTTCTTCCAAGGTCAGCAGACGTTCCAAGCAAGGCTCCGGCGGTCCCGGGCGGCCCTAAATAGGCAATAAAAAAAGTGGCCAAGTGGGCCACTTCCTAGGTCGTCCAGGAATGTCAAAAGAGGACGATCATATACGGCGCTTCCTCCCCAATTTCAAGGGTTTTTGCGCTGTCTTGCGGGGCTTTCGGCGGCGGGCGAAACCCGGCGGAAATTCATGAAGACGGGGGTCCGGCCCTGCTTTTTGGCCTTTTCCTCATAGCGAGTCGCCGTCGAATCGGCCGGCCGGACGCGCCAGTCCTCGGGTCCCTTGGCCGTCCACACGAAGCCGGGGTGGCCGACAAGGTGCAACAGCGCCCAATCGATATAGACCGGATGGTCGCTTGCAACCCGAAACTCGCCGCCGGGCACGATCAGGCGCTGCATTTCCTTGAGGTTCTCCGGTCCCACGAACCGGCGCTTGGCGTGGCGCGCCTTCGGCCACGGATCGGGGAACAGCAGCGAGATGCGCTCGAAGCAGCCATCCGGCAGGTACGGTAGAAGGAAGCGCACATCTTGATTGAACACGCGCACGTTCTTGAGGCCGAGCCCGTGAACGTGGCGCAGCAACGAGGCGACGCCGTTCAGGAACACTTCGGCGCCGATGAAGCCGATGTCGGGATTGTCCGCGGCCATGCGCGCGAGATGCTCGCCGCCGCCGAAGCCGATCTCGAGACGGATACTTTTGACGGGATGGGAAAACAGCGTGCGCGGATCGAGCAGTGCTTCCGGAACCGCGATGCGCAGTTCCGGAAGCAGCTCTTCAATCAGTCCTTGGCGGGCCGCCTTGAGCGGTTTGCCTTTGCGGCGTCCGTAGAAACGCAGGTCGGCTGTGTCGCCTTTAGATTCCGAAGGCGGATTCAAGTTGGTCGACCAGATCAAGGCGCTCCCAGCTGAAGCCGCCCGAACCGTCCGGATCGCGGCCGAAGTGGCCGTAAGCGGCGGTGCGCTCGTAGATCGGACGATTGAGCTTCAGGTGCTCGCGGATGCCGCGCGGCGAAAGGTCCATAAGCTCCTGGAGCACCTTCGAGAGTTTGTCTTCATCGACGTTGCCGGTGCCGTAAGTGTCGACATAGACCGACAGCGGCTTCGACACGCCGATCGCATAAGAAAGCTGGATCACGCAGCGGTCCGCGAGACCCGCGCCGACAACGTTCTTCGCAAGATAACGCGCGGCATAAGCGGCCGAACGGTCGACCTTGGTCGGATCCTTGCCCGAGAACGCGCCGCCGCCGTGCGGGGCCGCCCCGCCATAGGTGTCGACGATGATCTTGCGGCCCGTGAGGCCAGTGTCGCCGTCCGGTCCGCCGATGACGAAGCGGCCCGTCGGGTTCACGTAGAATTCCGGCTCGGCGCACATCCAGCCTTCGGGAATGGCATCGAGCACATGCTTACGCACGTATTCACGGATGGTTTCCTGATCGGCCTTCTCGGAGTGCTGCGTCGAGACGACGATGGAAGTCGCGCAGACCGGCTTGCCGCCGGCGTAGCGCAGCGAGACTTGGCTCTTCGCGTCGGGACCGAGGAAATCCACGTCCTTGTCGTGACGCGCGTCGGCCAGCGACTTCAGGATGGCGTGCGAGTAGTAGAGCGGCGCCGGCATCAGACTCGGCGTTTCATTGACGGCATAGCCGAACATGATGCCCTGGTCGCCCGCGCCTTCGTCCTTGTTGCCGGCGCTGT
>JAYSFT010000315.1:0-2617 GCA_041913245.1 Rhodospirillaceae bacterium
GTTGCTGGTCGACGGGTGCGTGGAAAAAAGATTGTCCGCGCCGCGCCCGCTGAGGGGGTTGACGATGAACAAATGCGCCGTGGCGGGATTGGCTTCGGCGTTTTCGTTCGGGATATGGCGCGCGCCGCGCTCAAGCTTCGACAGGGCGGACGCGAGCGCAAGAGGATCGCCGCTGATGGCCGCGCCGCCGGCATCCGCGCCGTATTCGCGCGTCCGCGAGATGGCGAACTGCACCAGCATCGCGGCGAGCGGCGCGAGGATCATGACGGCAATCGTACCTATGGCGCCCATGCCGTTGCGGTTGTCGTTATTGCCGCCGCGGAACAGGAAGGCAAAATTCGCGAGCATGCCGATCGCGCCCGCAAGCGTCGCGGTGATCGTCATAACCAAAGTATCACGGTTGAGCACATGCGCGAGTTCGTGCGCCATGACGCCGCGAATCTCGCGTTCATCGAGCATGTCGAGAAGCCCTGTGGTCGCCGCGACGGCGGCGTTTTCCGGATTGCGGCCGGTGGCGAAGGCGTTGGGCTGGGAATTCTCCATGATGTAGACCTTCGGCATGGGCATGTTCGCCCGGCGCGCGAGGTCTTCCACGAGCGCGTAGAAACGCGGTGCGCCGGCGCGGTCCACCTGCTTGGCGCCGTACATGCGCAAAACCATCTTGTCGGAGTTCCAGTAGGCGAAGGCGTTCATGCCGAGCGCCATGACGAAAGCGATGATCATGCCCTGCTCGGCGCCGATGAGATAACCGGCGGCGAGGAAAAGACCGGTGAGGGCGGCAAGAAGGAGCCCGGCCCGCATCGTGTTCATCGTATGCAATCTCCTAAAAAAAGACGTCCGCCTGAGGTATGTACGCGGACCGCCGCGTTCAAGTGGTGGCAAGGGCGGCGATTTTCTATAGGGTGCGGCCATGACCACCCAAAAGGACAATTCGGTAACACGCGAATCAGCGGACCCGGCTCCGCTCGGACTTTCTCCCGAGGCCGCCGCGTTGAAGCCCAAACCCGCCGAGAAACCCGGCGCGAGCCTCGCACTCGCTTTTCCGCCTGAAAAAGGCGGGCCGAAAGGTCTTGAACCCACGCGCTACGGCGATTGGGAAAAGAAGGGCCGCTGCTCGGACTTTTGAGGCGTTACATTTGACGGTGCGCAACGCACCCTGTTCCCGAGTCCCTCAATATATTTTTAAGTTTGCACTGCTAACTGGTTGATTCCGGCCTGGGTCCTTGTCGCCATGTAGGATCAGACCGGAGCGACGGGGGTTTGGTGTGCCGTTAGGTGGATTTATCGATCTATTTCGGCGCCGGCGCGAGTCGCTGGCGGAGGGCGAGATCTTCACGCGCGAAGAGGGCGAGGACGCTCTCGGCATCGAACCGCTCCGCATTCTCGTCAGCCCGCTGGCGGGCGACCTTCAAGGCCTGGCCGCGCGCCATATCCGCGATCGTCTCTCCGGACATACCGGCGTTGTGATCCAGGTGGCCGATAGAGCGCTCACCGCACCCGGCGCCGATCATGGCGCGCCGCTGTTCGTCTCCATGGCCGTCGATCTCGGGCGGCGCTGGCTGAAGCGCGAGCGCGCCGATCTTCTGATCTGGGGCGAGAGCGTTCCGGCGAAACTTTCCCATGGACCGCAGCGCGCGTCGTGGCGCCTGCGGTTCCTGTCGCTCTCCACCCCGCTCCATCCGCAGAGCGCCAGCTTCTCGGCGCTCGAGCGCCTCGAAGTACCGGCGTTGTTCGATGATGCGACGGGGAATCTCGTGTTCGGCGCGGCCCTCGCCGCCGTGAGCGTCGAAAGCGCCGACGCTCTTCGCGCCCGCGCGGCGCTGTTCCGCCCCGTCCTGCGCGCCGCGACGCGCTTTGCCGAAGGCGACATGGCCGGCACGGTGGCTGAATGCGCGAGCGCGCAAGCCTGCTACGCCGCGCTTCTGCTGCTGGAAGGCGCGCGCACCGGCAGCGACAAAATGCTCCAGCGCGCGGTGGCCGTATATCAAGGCGCACTCATCCTCGGTGAGGACGCTTTCCCGCTGCACGAACGCGCGATGATCGGCAGCCATATCGCCGACGCCCTGTCGCTGATCGCCGAACTCACCGCGCAATCGCGCTTCTCGCATAAAACCGTCGAATACTACCGCGCCGCTCTCGGCATGGTGCGCAAGGAAGTGTTCGCCGACGAATATGCCGCCCTGCATACCCGCCTGGGCCTTGCCTTGCATGGCCTCGCGCAAGCCTCGGGCGAAGCCATCCATTTGAAGGAAGCCGCGGACGCCTTCACCACCGCGACCAATATCTGGACCATCACCGAAGCGCCTGAGCGCTGGGCAGATATCCAGAATTCCTTGGGCAGCCTGCTCATCACCATGGGCCGCTTGACCCAGCAACCGCCTTTGTTCGACAAGGCGGTCGCGGTATTCACCAAGATCGCCCACGCGCGCAGCCGCGCCCAGGCCCCCGCCGTGTGGGCGGCGACGCTGGCCAATATCGGCGCGGCGCTGAAGGAAAAGGGCGCGGCCGCCAAGGACGCGGCTTATCTCCAACAGGCCCTGGAAGCTTTCGATCAGGCGCTGCAAGTCTTCGCCGAACTCGACCTTGAAAGCAGCGCCAAGGTGGTCGAGATGCAGCG
>JAYSFT010000316.1:0-2615 GCA_041913245.1 Rhodospirillaceae bacterium
CGGCGAGTTCTTCGGCGCGCTCGATCATGAACGCGAGGTCGTCGCGCAGGGTCTGGGCCTTCTCGACCCGGTCCTTCAGCGAGAGGTTGGCTTCGGTCGTCGCCTTCTTGAGTTTCGGGATGCCGGCTTCCGCGCGCATGGTCGCTTCGTTGAAGCTGTTGACCACCTTGGACAGTTCGTCGCGCGACTTACGTAAAGCCGTGAGACGGCGGTTCAGGATGACGGCGTAAACGATCGTCGGGATGAGCAGCAGGATAACGACAATGTCGAGGATGGAATCGGTCGTCATGGCTCTCTCCCGAAGGGGTCTCGCTTATTATATCGGTTTCGGGAACGAATTTCGCATTCCGGGCGATAAAACTTAGTTAATGGCGGCAATAATTGCCGGGGCCTCAGGCGCCGGCGCCCTTGTCCTTGACGCCCAGGCGGCGGTGATCGACGCGGATGGCGATATTATTGCCCCGGCGGCCCATTTTACCCACGAACATCGGCTGATCGCCGCAGCGCAGGATGACCGGCGATTCGGCGGTCGCGTTGAGGAGCAGCTTCGAGCCCACCTTCATATTGAGGACGCGCGACAGCGGCAGGATCTGGGTATCCAGGACCGCTTCGAGCGGGACTTCGGTGAACCACATTTCCTCGGCCAGGTGGGTTTCCCAGATCGAGTCGCGGCCGAACTTTTCCCCCATGAACATCTGGAGCAGAAGCTCGCGGACGGGTTCCAGGGTGGCGAAGGGGATGAGGATTTCCAACCGGCCGCCGCGGTCTTCCATGTCGATGCGCAGGCGCGCGACGATGGCGGCGTTGGACGGCTGCGAGATGGTGGCGAAGCGCGGGTTGGTTTCAAGGCGGTCGAAGCGGAAGGTGACCGGCGAGAGCGGGTCGAAGGCGGCCGAGAGGTCGGCGAGCACGACGTGGATCATGCGCTCGACCAGCGTGCGTTCGATGGTGGTGTAGGGACGCCCTTCCACGCGCATGGCGGCCGTGCCGCGGCGCCCGCCGAGCAGCACGTCGACGATCGAATAGATCATCGAGCTGTCCACGGTCATGAGGCCGAAGTTGTCCCACTCCTCGGCCTTGAAGACGGTGAGCATGGCCGGCAGCGGGATCGAGTTCAGATAGTCGCCGAAACGCTGCGAGAGAATGTCGTCCAGCGAGACTTCGACGTTGTCGGACGTGAAGTTGCGCAGGCTGGTCGTCATCATGCGCACGAGCCGGTCGAACACGACTTCCAGCATGGGAAGGCGTTCGTAGGACACGAGCGCGGAATTGAGGATCGCCTGGATGCCGGCGCGGTCCGAGCCTTCGTCGGAGGCCTCGTCGAACCCCAAGAGACTGTCGATTTCGTCCTGGTTCAGGACGCGCGTGGACTCGCCGCGGCCGCCGCCGCCCATGAAGTCGTCGGCGCCCTCATCGGCGCCGCCGAGCATCGCTTCCCATTCCGCCGCCATCGCGTCGGCGTCGGCGTCCCCGCCCGGCTTCGCGGGCGCGTCGTTCTTCGCATCGGCTAGCGCGGCGGCGAGTTCGTCGGATTCACTGGGACTCATGTATGCGAACCTTTTGGGACGCTAACTTGGCATTTACTGAACGATCATGTCCTTGAAGAGCACGTCCTTGACCTGCGACGGACGCACGGCTGCGTTGACGCGGTTCAGGAGCTCTTCACGCAGGCGGTACATGCCGGCGGCGCCCTGCAGATCCTCGAGGCGCAGCTCGCGCAGGTAGACCTGGAAGTTGTCGACGATGCGCGGCAGCACGTTGTCGATGCGGGCGATGTCGGCTTCGCTGGTGAGCTCGAGGCTGACCTTGATCTTCAAGAAATTGCGGGTGCGGCCGGCGGTGTTGATGTTCACCAGCATCTCGGGCATTTCGTAGAACACCGCGCCGACGCCGCTTTCGGCGGCCGGAGCCGGCGCGCCCTCGGCGGGCTTCGCGGCACCTTCGGCCGGCGCGGCGTGTTCGCCCTCGGCCGGCGCGGCGGCCTGTTCTTCCGCGGTGCTTTCGCCGGTGATCATCGCGACCAGGGGATCGGCCAGACCCGTGAAGTAGGCCGCCACGGCGCCGCCGAGCACGAGCAGGATCGGCAGCACGACCATGAGCAGCAGCTTCTTTTTGCCGCCGCCGCCGCCGCCTTCGAATTCAGGCTCGTCGCCTTCGAAATCCTGTTCTTCAGCCATTGTTTAGTCCCCGCGAAGACGCGCTTTGCTGCCCGACTCATAGAGCGGGCCTTTCCTAGGTTCAGGAAACCTACCGGGCCCGGGTTAACAATATATTGAGTCGGGTCAAAGCGATGGTGGGCGCGCCCCAATAAGAAAGCCCCGCACCCCAACCCTCTCCCGCAAGCGGGAGAGGGAGGGCCCCGGGGCGTCGCGCCGCGCGAGCGAGGGTTTAGCGGCAGTTTTTGCCTCTCGAAGGCGGCAAAAGAGCGGCGTTGCCGGGTGGGGAGGCCGGCGCGCCTCCTCGTAAATCATTGTTCTCAATTGAGAAACAGCTCTGGCACGGCGTGTGCATTACGTGGGCCAATCACTCAGCGCAAAAGCGCGGGAAAAGGCCATGGATAATACGACATATATCGCGCTGTCGCGGCAGCAGGCGCTTTGGAACCAGCTTTCGGT
>JAYSFT010000317.1:0-2578 GCA_041913245.1 Rhodospirillaceae bacterium
CGGGACTTCGTCGCGGCCTGGAACAAGGTGATGACGCTGGATCGATTCGATCTCGTGCATACCTAAGGCGCAAAAGAGATCGGGCTTCGGTTTCCCCCAAAACCGAAGCCCGATATCAGGCGCTCGTGTGTCCCGAGAACGGGTTATCGCTGGCTGCGCCCCGGCAGCATTTTCATGATCGGCGAGGGCGGCGGCGGCATTTCCGCGTGATCGACCAATTCGATTTTAAAGAAGATATCCCTGGTCGCCAGGGGATGGCCGACCGCGCCATAGGCCATTTGCGACGGTACATAGACCAACCATTCGTCGCCCGGCTTCATCATCATCACGGCGGACACGAAGCCCGGAATCAGCGCGCGGAGCGGATAGATGGTCGCATTGTCCGCTTCCTTGCCGTACGACGTGTCGAAGATTTCGCCGTCAAGGTAGCTGCCTTCGTAGCGCACCTTGATGGCGCTGGAGCGCGAAGGATGCGCGCCGCCGGCCGGACCGGCTTTCAGGACCTTGTAGCTGGTGGCCGGGACGGCGATGGCCGGTGCCTTCGCGGCCGGTTTGCCGGCCGCTTCGAAGAGCTCCTTGTTGGCGGCGGCACGCGCGGCCTTACCGGCATCTTGCGCGGCGGCGGGAAGGGCGATGGAAAGGGCAATAAGCAACGTGCAAAACCGAAGTGTGCGATGCATGTCGGAAGACTCCCCTCGCGTTAAGCTTTCAACACCAAATCCAGATCCATCACTTCTTTGGCTATCGGACTTTCGGGCCGTGGGCCCGTGTAGGCCATCAGCGTGGCGACTTCGTCCATCGGCGCGCGGCCCTTCTTGCTGATGAAAGCGGCCTTGACCACCGCGATGGCGGGCATGTCCTTCGCCGTCTCAAACTTGTGCAACAGGTAAACCCACTTGTCGTCCCATGTGAGGACGCTGGTGGAGACGGTGAATTTCTCGAACAGCCAGATCGGCCGGCGGAAGCGGAACGTGGATGACCCCAGGACTGGAAAATACCCGGCTTTGCGCAGACGTCCAAAAGCGCCGTTCCGGATCATGAAGCTGACGCGCGACAGGTCGCTGAAGCTCGAATAGCGCGAGTTCGTCATATGCATGAAGATGTCGAGATCGGTCGGCAGGCAGCGGAAGGTGAGTTTGTGCTCACCCATGATATCGGCCCGCGCGCCGAAACGCGCGGCGACGAACATCCAGATCATCCGCCAGATCAGGTTCATGCGCCGCGCCCGGCGATTGTTGGTGCTAGGCGGCGACCGCCGCGCTGAACAGTTCGTCCTCGAGATCCATGATGGTCTCGCCGCCGGCCAGGATCGTCGACAGCAACGCGCCGGTCTGGGGCAGAAGCTTGGTCATATAGAACCGCGCCGTCTTGATCTTACCCTTGTAGAAACCGGTCGGATCGTCGCCCTCCTTGCTGAATGCGAGTTGCGCCATCTTCGCCCACATGTAGCCGACCGAGACGTAGCTCAGAAGTTTGAGAAGGTCGCTCGACGCCGCGCCGGCCTCGTTCGGGTTGCTGAGGCCCTTCTGCGCGACAGCGCCGACGGCCTGTTGCAGACGGCCAAAGGCCTTGGCGAGGTTCAACACCATTTCTTCCATCTTTGGATCGGCGGCGTTTTCCTCGATAAACGCCTGCACTGGGTGGAAGAAAGCGCGCATGTAGCGGCCGTAGTGCGCGGTCATTTTGCGGCCAACCAGATCGAGCGCCTGAATGCCGTTGGTGCCTTCGTAGATCTGCGTGATGCGCGCATCACGTACGTACTGCTCCATGCCGTGCTCACGGATGTAGCCATGGCCGCCGTAGATCTGCACACCGATGTTGGCGTTGTCGAAGCCGATGTCGGTGCCAAAAGCCTTCACGACCGGGGTCAGGAATTGGATCAAGTCGTCGTGACGGGTGCGCTCGTCCTCGGTCGCGGCCTTTTCGGCCATGTCCTGGCTGGTGGACACCCACATCACGAGGGCGCGCATGCCTTCGGTGAGGGCCTTCATGGTCAGAAGGTTCTTGCGCACGTCCGGGTGCACGATCAGCGGGTCGGCCGGTTTTTCCGGGAACTTCGCGCCTTTCAGTGCGCGGCCCTGCAGACGCTCCCGGGCATAAAGGAGGCCGCCTTGATAGGCGGCTTCCGACAGGCCGAGGCCCTGCACGCCGACGCCAAGGCGGGCGGTATTCATCATGGCGAACATGGCGCGCATGCCTTTGTGCTTCTCGCCTACGAGCCAGCCTTTGGCATTGTCGAAATTGATGACGCAGGTCGCCGACGCCTTGATCCCCATCTTGTGCTCGATGGACCCGCAGGATGCGCCGTTGCGCGGTCCCACGCTACCGTCGCTCTTGGGCAGGAACTTTGGACAGATGAACAGGCTGATGCCCTTGATGCCAGGCGGCGCGTCCGGAAGGCGCGCCAGGACCAGGTGCACGATGTTCTGCGTCAGGTCGTGTTCGCCGGCGGAGATGAAGATCTTGGTGCCGGTCAGATTGTAGCTGCCGTCGGCTTGGGGGTCGGCCTTGGTGCGCACGAGTCCCAGGTCCGTGCCGCACTGGGGTTCGGTGAGGCACATGGTGCCGCTCCAGGAAC
>JAYSFT010000318.1:0-2564 GCA_041913245.1 Rhodospirillaceae bacterium
AGCTTCGCAGCCTTGCCGACGCGCTGGAGCGCGGCGCGGCGGACCGCAAGCCGTTCACGGCGCAGGAGTGCGCCGCGCCCCTCCCGCGCGCCTACCATTGGGTGGACGGCAGCGCCTATATCGTCCACGTCGAATTGGTCCGCAAAGCCCGGGGCGCCGAGGTGCCGGAGACCTTCTACACCGATCCCCTGGTCTATCAGGGCGGCAGCGACGACATGCTGGGCGCGCGCGATCCGATCCTCGCGACATCCGAGGACCTGGGGATCGACCTGGAGGCCGAGGTGGCGGTGGTCACCGACGACGTCCCCATGAGCACGACCGCCATCGAAGCGGAAAAACACATCAAACTGGTGATGCTGGTGAACGACGTGACCTTGCGGAACGTCATCCCCGGCGAACTCGCCAAGGGCTTCGGGTTCTATCAGGGCAAGCCTTCGACCGCCTTCTCGCCCGTGGCGGTGACGCCGGACGAACTGGGCGAGGCCTGGGACGGCGGCAAGGTGTCGCTGCCGCTGGTCAGCCATGTGCGCGGCAAGCCTTTTGGAAAGCCGAACGCCGGGACCGATCTCACCTTCGATTTCCGCCAACTGATCGCCCATGTTTCGCGTACGCGCAAACTGGGCGCGGGCGCCATTATCGGGTCCGGCACGGTGGCGAACCGCAACCATGAAGAAGTCGGGTCCTCGTGCCTGGCCGAGGTGCGCTGCATCGAGACCATCCGCGACGGCAAGCCCAGCACGCCGTTCCTCAAATTCGGCGACACCGTGCGCATCGAGATGATGGACGGGGATGGGCGCTCGATCTTCGGCGCCATCGAACAGACGGTCACGAGAGCTTAAGCGATGATCGAACTCTATGACTATGCGCGCTCGTCCGCCGCCTACCGGGTGCGGATCGCGCTGGCGCTGAAGGGTCTCAACGCCGCCAAGGCGGAGATCCACCTGGTGCGCGGCGGCGGCGAGCAGCACGGCGCCGCCTATAAGGCGATCAACCCTCAGGCGCTGGTGCCGAGCCTCACCGTCAACGGGTCCACGCTCACCCAGTCCATCGCCATCATCGAGTATCTCGATGAAATGTACCCGACGCCCGCTTTGCTCCCGTCGGACGCGCTGTACCGGGCCCTGGTGCGCGCGATGACTTTCGCCGTGGCCGCCGACATCCACCCGATCCAGAACCTGCGGGTGCTCAATTACCTGCGCAAGGACCTGGCGCAGCCGGAAGAGAAAGTGATGGACTGGGCGCGGCACTGGATCATGACCGGCCTCGCGGCGCTGGAAGACCTCGTGAACCGCGCGCCCGCACAAGGGGTCTATTGTTTCGGCAATACCGTGAGCATGGCTGATATCTGCCTCGCGCCGCAGATGGTGAACGCCCGGCGTTTCAAAGCCGATTTGGCGGCCGTTCCGCGGCTGGCGGCGATCGACGCGCGTCTGCGCGAATTGCCGGCTTTCGCGCAGACGACGTCGGACGTCGGCGCCTGATTTACTCCGCCGGATGCGAGGACGGAGCGCTATCGGCCGCCGGAGCGTGAGAGAAACGCCGGCGCATGCGGCCCACCCAGGCCTCGAAGCGGTCGATGTAGATGAACACCACCGGCACCACCAGCAGGCTGAGGGCGGTCGAGGTAATGAGGCCGCCGATGACCGCGACCGCCATGGGCTGACGGAAACTGGAGTCTTCGCCTAAACCAATCGCGATCGGCACCATACCGGCGATCATCGCGACCGTGGTCATCACGATCGGACGCGCGCGCTTGCGGCAGGCCTCGAGCAGCGCGGTCTGGACCGGCAAGCCATGGTCCTTGATGCCCATCACCGCGTAATCGACCAGCAGGATCGAGTTCTTGGTGACGATGCCCATGAGGGTCACGAGACCGATCATGGCCGGAAGGCCGAGTTCGATCCGGCCGATCAGCAACGCGATGAAAGCCCCGCCCGCGCACAGCGGGATGGCCGAGAGGATGGTCACCGGCTGCAGGAAGTCGCGGAACAGCAGCACCAGCACGCAGAAGATGCACACAAAGCCGGTAATGAGCGCGATATTGAAGCCCCGGAACAGCTCGCTCACGAACTCGGCGTCGCCCGTGCGGATCATGCGGACGTTGTCGGGCAGCGTCTTGATGGCGGGCGAGTTCATGGCCTGATCGAGCGCGGCACCCAGAGGCATGCCGTTGAGGTCGGCGGTCACGTTCACGTAACGCGACCTGTCGTAGCGGTCGATCTGGATGGGACCGTTCTCGAGGCTGATGTCGGCGACGCTGGACAGCGGCACGAGACCGTTGCGGCCCGGGACACGCAAGTTCGCAATGGTGTTCATGTCCGTGCGCGCTTCATCGGGCATGCGCACGCGGATGTAGATCTGGCGCGTATCCAGATTGAGCTTGGCCACCTGCGGATCGAAATCGCCGGCGGTGGCGGTGCGCAGCGTTTCGCCGATCGCGGCCGCCGTGACGCCGCGTTCGGCGGCGAGTTCGAGATTGGGACGCACCACGATCTCGGGGCGTTCCAGGTTGGCGGTGGAATTGACATTCGACAGCGAGCCGATGCCGCGCAGTTCGCGTTCCA
>JAYSFT010000319.1:0-2562 GCA_041913245.1 Rhodospirillaceae bacterium
GCCGTGGCGACACTTTGGCGACACTTTGGCGACACTTCGAAGTTTTTTCGCGGTAGAAGTTTTTTCGCGGTAAAGGCCGCGACTCATCGCGCTTAATTTCAACCGATTCACGATGTCAAAGAGCAGCGGGCAAGCCGCCTCGCGACGACTCGCTCGTACTACAGTACGTAAATCGCATTGTAATGTGGAGAAATTAATTTGCGGCCCGATCAAATTTGATCGCCCACCAAAAATCGGAAATATGCATAGGCGAGTCGGGCTGCGACGGCGTCGTCTGTCGGTTTTCCGTTACCCCGGATCCTTGGCTTCGCCCAGGATGACCAAATAAAATGGAAAGGAAACACGACGGCGGCGGCATCAATGCGTCGGGTCGCCGGCGGTTTTGATGCGGGAGGCGAGGGAGGCGGCCATGAATTTGTCGAGGTCGCCGTCCAATACGCCCTGGGTGTCCGAGGTTTCGACGTCCGTGCGCAGGTCCTTCACGAGCTGATAGGGCTGCAGCACGTAGGAGCGGATCTGATGGCCCCAGCCGATGTCGGTCTTGGCGGCTTCGGTGGCGGCGGCCTTGGCTTCGCGGCGTTCCAGTTCCTGTTCGTACAGGCGCGCACGCAGCATGTCCCAGCACTTGGCCCGGTTCTGGTGTTGCGAGCGTTCGTTCTGGCACTGCACGACGATATTGGTCGGAATGTGCGTGATGCGGACCGCGCTGTCGGTTTTGTTGACGTGCTGGCCGCCGGCGCCGGACGAGCGATAGGTATCGATGCGGCAGTCCTTCTCGTTGATCTCGATGTTGATCGTGTCGTCGACCACCGGATAGACCCAGGCGGACGCAAAACTGGTGTGGCGGCGCGCGTTGGAATCATAAGGTGAAATGCGCACCAGGCGGTGCACGCCGCTTTCGGTCTTCAACCAGCCATAGGCGTTGTGGCCGGTGATGCGGAAGGTGACGGACTTGATGCCCGCGCCGTCGCCGGCGCTTTCTTCCAGATACTCGACCTTGTAGCCCTTCTTCTCGGCCCAACGGGAGTACATGCGGGCCATCATCTCGGCCCAGTCCTGGGCCTCGGTGCCGCCCTGCCCGGCGTGGATTTCGAGATAGCAGTCGTTGGAATCGGCTTCGCCCGAAAGCAGGCTTTCCAGCTCGGCCTGTTTCACGCGCGCGATCAGCGCGGCGATCATGCGCCGGGCTTCTTCGATCGAATCCTCGTCCTTTTCCTCGTCGGCCAGTTCGGCGAGGGTCACCGCGTCGTCGAGATCGCGTTCGAGCTTGCGCGTGGCGGTGACGCCCGCTTCAAGCTGGGTGCGCTCGCGCATGACCTTCTGCGCGTCGGCGGGCCTGTCCCAGAGCTTGGGGTCCTCGGCTTTGGCGTTCAGTTCATCGAGACGGAGGAGGGCGCGATCCCAGTCAAAGATGCCTCCGGAGCAAGTCCAGGGAGCGCTTGATGTCGTTGACCTTGTTTTCGATGTCCGGGCGCATGGGAAGATCCAATTCCTAATGATTTCAGGAGTCTGTTTAGGAGATGGCCGACGGGGTGGCAAGATTGCCATATTTCCATATTGATAGTATGGTTTTCCATATGAAGACGACCCTCAATATCGACGACACGGTGATGATCCGTTTGAAGCAGGAAGCCGCGCGGCGCGGCGTCACCATGTCCTGGCTGGTGGAATCGGCGCTGCGGAGCCTGCTGGATGCGCGGCCGGCCGCTAAGGAGTTGCCGCCTCTCCCTACTTTTCAGGGTGGGCCGTTCCTCGTCGACGTCGCGGACCGCCGCGCGCTTTATGACGTGCTGAATGAAGAGGACGACATCAGGCTCTATGGCATGAAGAAAAAAGACTGAGCGTGTTCGTCGTCGACACCAATATCCTGGTCTATGCGGCGAACTCCACCGCACCCGAGCAAGAGGCGTGCTTTCGCGCCCTTGAGCGATGGCGCAAACAAACCGGCGCGTGGTATCTCACCTGGGGGATCTGCTTCGAGTTCCTGAGCGTCATTACGCACCGCCGCTCGCTGCCGTCGCCCTGGTCCGCGGGAGCGGCGTGGGATTTCCTGAACGCAATCCTTCAATCGCCCGGCTTGGAAATGCTTGTGCCGAGCGGCCGCTACGCCGATGTCATGCAAGACATTGTGAATGAAATGCCGACGCTGCGCGGCAACGACATGCACGATGTCGAAATCGCGGCGCTCATGCGCGACCACGGCATCAAGACGATCTACACGCGCGACACCGGATTCCACCGGTTTCGGTTCCTGGACGTGATCGATCCGACCGCCCCCGGGGCGTACGGCGGCGGTCTGCACGAAGCTTAAAGAAGGAAACGGCCCCCCTGCCCCTCTCCGCAAGGGGAAGGGGTGAAGGACGTGGTGGGGCTTGCCTCGCGCGGCCCCAACATGTTACGACTCGTCACATGTGACGGGACGTAACATGACAAAACCACTTCCACCCCTCGGCGATCTGGAACACGAAATCGCGCAGCTGATCTGGACCCACGGGCCGATGACCGCCGTGGCCGTGCGCAAGGCCCTGCCCCGGCCCCTGAAGGACCCGACGATCCGCACGG
>JAYSFT010000320.1:0-2546 GCA_041913245.1 Rhodospirillaceae bacterium
GCCTATAACCCGTGGCGCAATGTCGCCGAGAAGTATGGCTTCCAGACCTCGGTCTCGGTTCCGATCAGAGTGGATGGCCACATCATCGCGGCGCTCAACGTCTATAGCTGTAGCGAGAAGCGGTTCGATGATGCGGAAATCGAGCTTCTGAAGGAATTCGCCAGTCACCTCGGCCTTGCAATCTGGATGAAGCGTATCGAAGCCGAACGCGATTCGATGAACGATGCTTTGAAGTCCTCATCGCTCAATATCATCACGGCCGTCTCGGCCACGGTCGAGAAGCGCGACCCGTACACCGCCGGTCATCAAAGCCGTGTCTCGGAACTGGCATCTCGGATCGGTGTGCAGTTGGGCTGGGATGCGGCGCGGGTCGAAGGTCTGCGGCTGGGCGCCATGATCCATGACATCGGAAAGATATATGTGCCCGCCGAAATTCTGAATCGTCCAGGCCGGCTTACGCCTGGGGAGTTTGCGGTGATCAAAACGCACCCGGAGGTGGGCGCCGAAATTCTCAGCGGCATTAAATTCCCCTGGCCAATCCAGGACATGATCCTGCAGCATCATGAGCGCATGGACGGAACGGGCTATCCACGCGGCCTCCGCGGAGACGAGATTCTCCCTGAAGCAAGAGTTCTGGCCGTGGCCGACGTGATCGAAGCCATCACCTCCCATCGTCCCTACCGGCCCGGCTTAGGGCTGGAGCGCGCCAAGCAGGAGTTGGTCGAGCATAAGGGGACGTTCTACGATCCCACCGTCGTGGAGGCCTGCCTCGCTGTGCTCGACGGCGAGGGGTTCACGTGGTCAAGTTCTTTCGGCGGCGCAAAGAGGACCGCCTGATCCTCTAGCGTGCCGGCTGTGGTGTCTCGCCTGAGGACTTTAGGTCGACGGAGATTTCAACACGGCGATTGGCGGCGCGCCCCTCCGGTGTGGCGTCATCCGCAACCGTTGCTGTTGCACCGTTCGCGACCGCCCGGAATCTGCCCTCGGGAATGCGCAGCGACGTATATAAGTTGATGACACTCATTGCCCGCGCGAACGAGAGATCGATGTTAGATGCGTATGCTCCGTTGGCGACGGGCATCGCGTCCGTATGCCCCGCTACGGTGATCGCGCCCTGAAGTTCGTCCAGCGCCGGACCCATCGCGCGGAGAACGCTTTCGCCGCGGGGCGAAATGGCGGCGTCGCCTTCCTCAAACAGAATCGCGTTCGAAATCGTGAGTGTCGCCTTCCCGTTTTCGACGCGGATGGCGACGTCCCGTTCCAGTCCATTCGACCTGATGATCTCAATCAGACGTTCCGCGTCGCCGATCTTGCGCGCGGCTTCCACGTCGATCTTTATTTCCGGAAGATTGATGAGAGCGGGGATCGTGAAGCCCTTATGGATCTCGGCCTGGACCGCCGCGCGTTTGTCCGCCGGGAATTCCATTAGACCCAAGAAGAAGGCGTAAAGGGCGAGCAGAGTGGTGATGGTATCGACATAGGGCAGCAACCAAGAGTCCATGTCGGCGTCGTGGGAGTCGGCCTTCTGGACTTCCGCGCGTTCGACGGCGTGGATGGCGGCGCTGATCCGCGCCAAATCCATTTCAGCGTCGTCTCCGGATGCTGTGCTACGCATTACGAAGTTCCGCCTCGGCGGCGCGCATGAAATCCTGCGTCAGCGATGGCGATTTTTTATCGGCCATCAAGTCCAACGCATCCCTCAGCAGATACATCCGCCGGACCCTGCGTTCGATCCGCTGCTCAAGCCTGACGGCGATCGGGCGAAAGAGCCCGTAGGCGAGGACGACCCCGTAAATGGTCGTGAGAAGCGCGGTTCCCAATCCCGTGCTGATGGCCGCGAGATTCGACGTGCCGATATTAGTGAACATCTGCGCGAGGCCGAACACGGTGCCCATAACGCCAAAGGCCGGCGCGTACCCCGCCATCCCCCGGAACACCTGCACTTCCGCGGTTTCCCGCGCACGCAGGCGATCGATATGATTCTGCAGCGCCTGATGGACGGCGCTTCGCGGAAGCGCGTTGTCCGTCAGCATCTCTGCCCCGATCCGAAGAAAGGGACTTTCGGTTGCCGAGATAGCTTGCGTCATTTCAGCTAGTGCATTGCGGTGCCAGGCGCGCGAGAGGGCGGTGAGATCGGCGACATCGCGGTTTGTTTGCCGGCCGCTGCGCGTGAGGATCACCCATGTCGCGACGCAGGCGCGCCGGATGCTCGCGAAGTCGAAAGAAATCAAGGTCGCCGCGGCGGTGCCGCCGAGGATAATGATGAGTCCCGGGATACTTAGCAGCGCCTGCGGCGAAATGCCTGACGTCGCAGCGGCAAACCATACGGTGGCCCCAACCATCGCTATTCCGATGAAGGCTGTAAAATTCATTGCTGTATCCCCCATGCCGATCGTTGCGCGCGCATTGATCGCGGTCAACTCGTCCCCAACGCCCCAACTTGCGGGTGAATAAAGCCTGGCCAGGTGTCTGAGATATTCTCAAGGCCGCCGTGAGATTTCATCCGACTATCCACTTGGGGAATGTCCCACGGGCCAACTATCGCC
>JAYSFT010000321.1:0-2540 GCA_041913245.1 Rhodospirillaceae bacterium
ATGACCGAGAACATGATGCTGCGGGACGCCGCGGAAGGGATCGACGCCTTCCTGGACAAGCGAAAACCGACCTGGTGCGACTCCTGAGTGTAGGGAGGTGGTGCGCTCGAGACTAAATATGCTAGCCTTCTCAAAGGCTTTGGCGCGGAATGGGGGAGGACCAGGATGGATGTTCGGGTGCCGAAAGGCGAGGACGGCGATATTGGCCAGGTGATCGCCGCCGCGACCCAGATCGCGCAGCGCAAGGGCTCCAAGCTCGCGGCCAAGCCCGATTTCGTGAAATTCATCGTGCAGTTCTATCGCGGCTCGCCGCCCGACGAACTCGCCGGCCGCTCCCCCGAAGCGCTGTACGACATCGCGGTCGCCGCCTGGGAATTTTTCGAGCACCGTGCCGCAGGCAAGGAAAAGATCAGCGTCATGGAAGGCGAAGGCGACCGTTCGGTCGTGCTGGTCGCCAACGAAGACATGCCGTTCCTGGTGGCCTCGGTGAACGCCGAGCTGGAACGCATGGATCACAACGCGATGCTGCTGATCCACCCGGTCCTGTCCTTGAAGCGCGACGCGAGCGGACGCCTCACGAGCCTGGGCGACACCGAGACCGACACCGCGGGTTCATTCGAATCGCTCATGTACATCGAAATCCCGAAGGTGGATTTCGACATGGCCGAGCGCCTGAAGGACAACCTGCATTCCGTGCTGGGCGACGTGCGCCTGTCCGTGAACGACTGGCAGGCGATGCGCCGCCAGGCCGCCTACTTTGCCGCCGACTTCGATTCCGCGCGCCCGGGCGTGAGCGCCGAGCTGTCCGAGGAAGTCGCCGACTTCCTGAAGTGGCTGCACGACGACCACTTCACCTTCCTCGGCTACCGGCGTTTCGCTTTCGAGGGCAAGAGCAAGAACCGCGTCCTTAAAATCGAGAACACGCACAGCCTGGGCCTTCTGAAGAAGGCGCAGCGCATGATCTTCGAGGGCTTCGCCGACGGCGCGCCCTTGCCGCCGCAGTTCTCCGACTTCGTGGATTCGCCGAGCGCGCTGTTCGTGGTGAAGGCCAACCAGCGCTCGACCGTGCACCGGCGCGTGCACTTCGACGTCGTGGCCGTGAAGATCTTCGACGCGAAGGGCCATGTGGCGGGCATGCACATGTTCGTCGGCCTGTTCACCGCCGACGTCTACACCAACAGCCCCAATTTCGTGCCGGTCCTGCGGCGCAAGATCGACCGCATCCGCGACCGCATGGGTTTCCGCAAGCACGGTCACGACGGCAAGGCGCTCCAGAACATCATGGAGAACCTGCCGCGCGACGAGCTGTTCGAAAGCTCCGACGACTATCTCCTGAACACCGCGCTCGGCATCCTGCACCTGCAGCAGCGCCCGCGTCCGACGCTGTTCATGCGCATGGATCAGTTCGAGCGCTTCGCCTCGATCCTGGTGTTCGTGCCGCGCGACCGCTTCGACACGGCGCTGCGCGTGACCATCGGCGACATCCTGACCCGCGAACTCGACGGCCGCCTGTCGTCCTTCTACACGCAAGTGACCGACAGCCCGCTGGCGCGCATCCACTACATCATCGCAACCAAACCCGGGCGCGTGCCGGAAGTGAAAATCGCCGACCTCGAGCAGCGCATCGCCAAGGCGGCGCGGGCGTGGAGCGACGAGCTGCGCACGGCGCTGATGGGCGCCAAGGGCGAAACCGAAGGCATGAAGATGGCCGAGGTGTTCGCGCACGCCTTCCCGGCCAGCTACCGCGAGCGTTTCGACGCGGCGGTGGCCGTGCGCGACATCGAGCGCATCTGCGCCTGCGCCGAGGAAAAGCGCGTGAAGATCCATGTGTATCAGCCCGCCGGCGCGACCGGCGGCACGGTGCACATCAAGATCTACAATCCGGCGACGCCGATCCCGCTGTCGGATGTGATGCCGGTGCTCGAGAACATGGGCTTCAAGGTGATCGGCGAGGAGCCGTTCCACATCACCCCGCGCGGCGCCAGCGCGACGGGCGGCGTGTGGCTGCACGATTTCGACATGACCATCGCCACCAGGGCGCCTTTTGCATTGGCCGACGTGCGCGAGGAGATCGAAGACGCCTTCTGCCGCGTGTGGGCGGGCGAGATGGAAAGCGACGGCTTCAACAAACTCGTGGCGCTGTCCGACCTCGCGTGGCGTGAAGTGACCATCCTGCGCGCCTATGCGAAATACCTGCGCCAGGCCGCGTTCCCGTTCAGCCAGAATTACATTGAAA
Source organism: Rhodospirillaceae bacterium (assembly GCA_041913245.1). Lineage (GTDB taxonomy): Bacteria > Pseudomonadota > Alphaproteobacteria > Rhodospirillales > Rhodospirillaceae > SHVO01. The sequence continues at coordinate 2,237 of JAYSFT010000321.1, forward strand.
ACGCTTTCGCGGCCCATCCGAAACTCGGCCGCCTGCTGGTCGATCTGTTTCTGACGACCTTCGATCCCGCCCTGAACAGCGGCGCGAAGGCAAAAGCCGCGGCGGCCAAAATCGAAGGACTCCGCAAGGAGATCGACGCGGCGCTCGACCGCATCACCAATGCCGACGAAGACCGCATCCTGCGGCGCTACCTGAACCTCGTCGACTGCACCCTGCGCACCAACTTCTTCCAGCCCTTCGCCGACGGGAAACCGAAGTGGTACATCTCGATGAAGCTGGACAGCCAGCGCATCGAGGAACTGCC
>JAYSFT010000322.1:0-2540 GCA_041913245.1 Rhodospirillaceae bacterium
CCGTCGGTGGCGAGCTGACAGATGAAGTGCGCGGAGATGTTCTTCTGCGGATCGGGCGCGATCATACTGGGTAAATCGGCCGGATCGACGACCTCCGCGCCGGCCGCCTTCAAGGCCGCGATGGCGCCTTCCATGGTTTCGAGCTCGGCGGGCTTCAAACCCGGAAACGGCCGCGCCTTGCCCGGATAGGTGTGCGCGGTGATGAGACCGGCGCGCGGAATCCCGATGCGCGCGCCCTTGAGGGCGTCGGCTTTCAGAAACGCCGTGTAGTCGCGGTTCGCTGGCGGCGCGCACTCCGACGTGCGCGGATCGTTGGCATCGACGCTCGCGCCTTCCATGGCGCCGAGCATGATGGCGGCGTCCGCCACATGCTTGGTCATGGGGCCGGCGGTGTCCTGATCGAGGGTGAGCGGGACGATGCCATACCGGCTGATGCGGCCCGTGGACGGACGCAGGCCGACGAGCATGTTGGCGTTGGACGGGCCTTCGATGGAGCCGCCCGTGGACGTGCCGACGTTCGCGGCCCAGAGGTTGGCGGCGACGCCGACGCCCGAGCTGGAACCGGCGACTTCCATCACCGGGGTGCCGTCGTCGTTCGCGCGCGGATCGTAGGGATTATAACTTTGGCCGGCCGCGCCGTTGTAGCCGCCCGGGCGCTTCTCGCTGCCGTACCAGCCGGCGAGTTCGCTCATGGTCGACTTGGCGATGATGATCGCGCCGGCGGCCTTCAGGTTGGCGACGAGGGTCGCGTCGTAGGGAGCCATGTAATGCTTGAAGGCGAGCATGCCGCCGGAGGTGGGCATGTCGTCCTTGGTCATGATGTTGTCCTTGAGGGCGACGGGAATGCCGTGCAGCGGCCCGCGGACCTTGCCCTCGGCGCGCTCCTTGTCGAGCGCGTCGGCCTGGGCCAGCGCGTTGTGATTCACCGAAACCGCGGCGTTGAGCATGTCTTCGTACATGCCCATACGGGTGAGATATTCGGTCACGATCGCGCGCGAGGTCGTGCGGCCGTCCTGCATGGCCTTCTGCATATCCGGGATCGAGGCTTCCACGATGCTGAACGGCGCTTTCGCCTGTTCTTGCGGCGCGGGCTTGTCGCAGGATTGCAGCCCCAGCGCCAGCGCCGTCGTCAATCCCAACGTTCCGAGAAACCGAACCTTATTCATGGATGCATCCCCCTTTTGACGGCGCCGATGAAAAAGAAATGGGCCCGATCCAGTATACCCGGATCGGGCCCATTGTAGATCGCTCAGTTACGCAAGCTTACATCTTGAAGCGAACGCCCGCGCGGAAAACGCGGCCGAGGGTGTCGTAGAGACCGACCGAGGTCGGCGGGAAGTCGTAGGACGTGCCGCCCGGCCCGCGCGCGGCGATTTCCGGATCGCGGTTGAACAGGTTGCGCACGTTCAGGAACAGCTCCGACGAAGCCGCTTCGCCGACTTCCATCTTGTAGCCAAGATTGAGGTCGAGGTAGTAGGCGGCCTTGATGGTGTTGTTGTCGGCGGTGAGGTTCTGCGCCGTCGACGTCGGGCAGCCCGAGGTACACTCGATCTGCGTCGCCACGTTCTTGCCCGACGAGATGTAGCGGAAGGTCAGGCCGAGGTTGATCGGATCGAGGTTGTAGCCGAGCACGCTTTGCAGACGCCACTTCGGCACGCTGTTGCCGCCCGGACCGTTGGTGCCGGCGTAGTCGATGATGATCGAGCCGACGGTGCCGTTGTTGATCTCATACTTGAGATAACGCGTGGCGAGCAGGCGCAGGCTGAGGTCGCCGTCCGCCGAATCGAAGAGCGCCGACAGCGGCGTGCGGTAGCTGGTTTCGAAGTCGATACCACGCGCCTTTTCGGTCGCGAAGTTCTGCGGCTGCACCTGGATGAACAGGAACGGCGCGCCGTTCTGCGTCGTGCGGGTGATGGCGCCGCAAGCCGCCTGGTTGCCGTTGAAGCAAAGGTTCACGAGGTCCGTCGCGTTCGGCTGATTCACCGCGTCCTTGATGTTGATGCGGTAGTAATCGACCGAGGCGCTGAAGCCTTCGAACCACGGCGGCTGGTACACGACGCCGAGGCCGAGATCGTTCGACTTTTCGGCGACGAGGCCCTGGTTGCCCGAGGTCCGCGAGGTGTAGTTCACCGTGGAATTGGTGAACGGATCGTTCAGCGCGTTGTTCATGCTGGTGCCGGCCTGATAGAGGTCGACCAGCGTGGGCGAACGGATGTTGCGCGAACGCGTGGCGCGCAGGCGCAGGTCGTCCACCGGAGCGTAGGTGGCGCCGACCTTCCAGGTCGCGACCCAGCCGTAGGTGGAGTAGTGCGTGGCGCGCACCGCCGCGTTCAGGTCGAGCGCCGAAGCCCACTCCTGATCCTTCGCGAGCGGCACGACGGTTTCGGCGTAGATGTCGTTCACGGTGACGGCGCCGGTGTACGGCTGGCCCGCGCCCTGGAACCAGATCGTCGGATTTGCCTGTTCTTCCGGATCCGAGATCTGACGCATCGTTTCCTTGCGGAATTCGTAACCGAAGGCGAGCGAGACATCGCCGGCCC
>JAYSFT010000323.1:0-2488 GCA_041913245.1 Rhodospirillaceae bacterium
ACTTCGGGATCGCGCCCAAGGTGGCGCTGGTCGCGGCGTCGAACTTCGGCGCGCGGCCGACGGCGGCCTCGCGCAAGATGAAGCGCGCGCTGAAGCTGATCCTGGCCGAAAAGCCCGATCTGGAAGTCGAAGGCGAAATGCAGGCCAACGTGGCGCTGAACGAGGAACTGCGCCTGCGCATCTTCCCGAACTCGCGCCTCAAGGGCCGGGCCAATTTATTGGTGCTTCCGACCTTGGAGGCCGCCAACAGCGGCTTCAACCTGGTGCGCACGCTCGCGCACGGTCTGCATGTGGGTCCTATTCTGCTCGGCATCGCCAAGCCCGCGCATATCACGACGAATTCGGTGACGGCGCGCGGCCTCGTGAATCTCGCCGCGCTCGCGGTGCTCGACGCGCAGGTGGCCGGGTAACGTGGGCGCCCGCCATACGACGTAGATGAAGAGACTCTTCGCTCTTGTGCTCGTGGCCTTGCTGTGTGCGGCGTCGGCGTCCGCGCAGACGCTGAACCGCGCCGGGCGCGGCGAACCGGGGTCGCTCGATCCGCATAAGGCGAGCACGCAGTATGAGCAGGCCCTCGTGCTGGACCTTTTTGAAGGGCTGCTGGCGTTCGATGCGAACGGGCAGCCGGCGCCGGGAATCGCGGACTCCTGGGCGGTGTCGCCGGACAACCGGCGCTATGTGTTCAACCTGCGGTCCGGTCTTGTGTGGTCCGACGGATCGGCGCTCACGCCTGAGCAGGTGGTCGCCTCGTTCCGCCGTTTGCTCGATCCCAAGACCGCCGCGCCGGCGGCCGCGCAGATGTACGTGATCAAGAACGCGCGGAGCGTGAACACGGGCAAGATGGAGCTGTCGTCGCTGGGTGTGACGGCGGCGGCCGGCACCGTTGCGATCGAACTCGAGGCGCCCGTGCCTTATCTGCCGTCCTTGTTGGCGGCCGCCTTTGCGGTGGTCGTGCCGCCGCAGGCCTTCGCCAATCCGGACGGCTGGACGCGTCCCGGCGTGATCGTCGGCAATGGCGCCTTCACGCTAGTGGGCTGGGAGCCGCAGAGCCACATCACTTTGGTGAAGAACGAAAAATATCGCGACGCCGCCAATGTGAAGCTCGCGCGCGTGGTCTATTACCCGGCCGGCGACACCAACGCGGCTTTGGCCCGATACCGCGCGGGCGACTTCGACATGGTGATGGAGTTTCCCTCCGCGCAGACGGAACAACTGATCCGCGAGATGAAGACCCAGGCGAAACTGACGCCGTCGCTGCTCACCTATTATCTCGCGCTGAACACGCGTGAACCGAAACTCTCCGATCGGCGTGTCAGACGCGCGCTGTCGCTGGCGGTGGACCGCGACACCTTGGTGAGCAAGGTGGTGCGCGGCGGCGCGCTTCCGGCGTCGACCTTTGTCCCTCCGGCGACGGCGAACTACACGCCGCCGGTGCTCGATCTCGACGCCGCGCCCTATGAGACGCGCCTCAAGGAAGCTCAGCGCTTGCTGGCCGAGGCGGGCTACGGCCCCGGCAATCCCTTGCGGCTGACCTATGCGCACACGGCGAACCAGGAACTGCGCCGCATCGCGGTGGTGATCGCGGCCATGTGGAAACGCGCCGGCGTCGAGCTGTCGCTGCTCAACACCGAAGGGCGCGTGCATTTCTCCAACCTGCGCCAAGGCGTGTTCGAGGTGGCCTTCGTCGCCTGGCTCGCGGACTTCAACGACGCCGCGAACTTCCTGTCGGTGCTTGAATCAGCGAGTACGGCCTCGAATTATGCGAAGTATGACAGCGCCGCTTACGGCGGCCTGTTGCGGCAGGCCGCGCAAACCTCAAATCTCGGTGAACGCGCGAAGGTGCTGAAGGACGCCGAGGCGCTGATGCTGACCGACCAGCCGATCATTCCGCTGTACACCGGCGCGACCCGCAATCTGGTCGCGCACAAGGTGAAGGGCTGGCGCGGCAATGCGACGGACGTGCACCTCAGCCGCTATTTGAGCCTCGAACAGGCGGCTAAATAGGAGTTAGGCCTCGGCCTCTTCGTCGGAAACCTCGTCTTCCGGTGCGACCGGTTTGAGCGCATAGAGGATGATGAGCAGCGGCGGCAGCAGGGCCGCCGCGACACCCCATCCCAGGACATTCCGGTGACGGGCGAGGGCCATGCGCCGCGCCAGCCACACGAAAACGACAATAGAGATCAGGGTCAGAAGCGGATAAAAGGCCGGCATATGGATTGTCCCCCAAACCGCGTGGTTCATTTACGTCCCAACTCGCCCCTCGGTTGCCGCGCGGGGTCGTGTTCGCTGACTTACCCGTTGTTTTATTTCGGGGCGAGGGGCCTAATGCGCGTCAAGAAAGCGCGGGGACGCGGGGTCGGGGGCCGCAACCGTCCATGAACGCCTTGTTGTATCTGCCGCGCACCGTCCGGCACTGGTTCTCGGACGGGATCCTGCGGCGTACCTTCAAGAATGCCGGAATGCTGCTGACGGGCCGCGCCACCAACGG
>JAYSFT010000324.1:0-2468 GCA_041913245.1 Rhodospirillaceae bacterium
TTTCGCGGAAGTCCCCCGCGCGAATTTCCCTCGATAACACATCCAACGCTTGGGCGGCACGTTTCGTTGTCGAAAGGTGCAGAAATTTTCCCGGACGTGGCGTATGACCCACAATCGTCCCATATCGGGGGTCCCACATCGGGCGCGCGGGGCCTATTGCGCGCCGCTGTTACCTTGAGGTCGCCCATGCTCGATATCCGCCAGATTCCCGTGCTTTCGGACAATTTCGTCTATCTCGTGCGCGAGCCCCACAGCGGCGCGGTGGCCGTGGTGGACCCCGCGGTGTCGGAGCCGATCCTCGCGGAGGCGGAGCGCCTCGGCTGGAAGATCAGCCATATCCTCAATACCCACCATCATCCCGACCATGTGGGCGGAAATATGGAGATCAAGCAGGCCACGGGCTGCGTCATCGTCGGACCGGGACACGATCCCGAGCGAATTCCCGGCATGGACGTCCTGCTGAAGGACGGCGAGACCTATAACCTCGGCAAGGAAACGGCCCAGGTCTTCTTCGTCCCCGGCCACACCCGGGGGCATATCGCCTATTGGTTCAAGGACAGCGACGCCCTGTTCTGCGGCGACACGATGTTCTCCATCGGCTGCGGCCGGCTGTTCGAGGGCACGCCGCAGCAGATGTGGACGAGTCTCAAGCGTCTGCGCGCCCTGCCGCCGGCGACGCAGGTCTTCTGCGCCCATGAATATACCGAAAGCAACATCCGCTTCGCGGTGACCATCGATCCGGAGAACGAAGCCCTGCGTAAACGCGAGCACGAGGTGAAAGCCCTGCGCGCGGCCGGAAAGCCTTCGGTGCCCTCGCTGCTGGGCGAAGAACAGGCGGCCAACCCGTTCCTGCGCGCGGACGCGCCGGAACTGGCGGCGGCGATCGGCATGGCGGGACGCGATCCGGTGGACGTGTTCGCCGAGGTGCGTAGAAGGAAGGACGTGTTTTAGCGCTCACGCAATGTCTTTCCGGGGCCGGGCCGGAATCCATTCGTCAGCGAGCGCCCGGCGCGATGGGTCCCGGCTTCCGCCGGGGCGACAAGGGGTGCTTGGTTAGTTGGCGTCGGGTCCAATCCGCATCGTCGGCAGCGTGATGTTCCAGCGGATGGACGCGAGCCGGAGCGCGAGGATCACCGCCGAACTGACGCTGCCCGCCGCGCCGGGCTGAAAACCGAAATAGCGCAAGGTCACATAGGCGATCAGTCCCGCGATGCAGGCGGTGACGTAGAGTTCGGACTTGCGAAAGACGAGCGGGACCTCGGCACTCAGCACGTCGCGGAGCAGGCCGCCGGCGCAGCCGGTGATCGCCCCCATCAGGACAACGATGAGGCTCGACTCGCCGCGCCCCTCGGCGATCTGCGCGCCGGCGACGGCGAACAGCGCGAGGCCGACGGCGTCGGCGAGCTGAAGCGCACGGTCCGGCGGCGTGAAGAAATGCACCCATACCCACGTCGCGGCGGCCGCGCCCAGGCAGACAACGATGTGTGTGGGATCCACCATCCAGAAGACGGGGCGGTCGAGCAGGACGTCGCGAATCGTTCCGCCTCCCGTGGCCGTCACGATCGCGAGGACGGCAACGCCGATAGGATCGAGATTACGCCGGCCCGCCGCGAGCGCGCCGCTGCATGCGAACACGCCCACGCCGAGCAGCGTGAAGAAGTAGAGAAGCTGAGTCGTATCGTGAAGCGGAGTGGGCATGTCCCATGCAGCGGTCGCGCCGCCTAGTACATGTGCTGGCCGCCGTTGACCGAGATGGTCGACCCGGTGATGAAGTCCGCGTCGTCGGCGATCAGGAACATGACCGAGCGGGCGATATCCTCGGCGCGGCCGAGACGGCCTACCGGGATGCGCGCGATGATCTTCTCCAGAACGGCCGGCGGCACTGCACGCACCATGTCGGTGTCGACATAGCCCGGCGCGATGGCGTTGACGGTGATGCCCTTGCCCGCGCCTTCCTGCGCCAACGCTTTCGTGAAGCCGTGGATGCCCGACTTGGCGGCGGCGTAGTTCACCTGGCCGTACTGGCCGGCTTGACCGTTGATCGAGCCGACGTTGACGATCCGGCCGAAGGAGCGTTCGCGCATGCTGTCGATGACGAGGCGGCACATGTTGAAGCAGGAGCCGAGGTTGGTGTCGATCACCGACTGCCACTGTTTCGGGTCCATCTTGTGGAGGGTGCCGTCACGCGTGATGCCGGCGTTGTTGATGACGATGTCGATCGGACCCAGGTCCTTCACGATCTTCGCCACGCCTTCCTTACACGCCTCGAAGTTACCGACGTCGAACTTGTAGGTCGGAATACCGGTTTCAGTGCTGAAGGCTTTCGCCGCGCCGTCATCACCACCGTAATTGGCGGCCACACGGTAGCCCGCCTTCGACAGAGCAATAGAGATCGCCTTACCAATGCCCCGGGTTCCCCCGGTCACCACAGCCACGCGCGCAGTCATGAATGAAATCCCCGTGTTGTT
>JAYSFT010000325.1:0-2465 GCA_041913245.1 Rhodospirillaceae bacterium
GATTTTCCTCGATCTTCTGACGCAGGCGATAGATATGCGTCTCGAGGGTATGGGTCGTCACGGCCGCGTTATAGCCCCAAACTTCGCCCAAGAGCGTCTCACGCGAGACCGTCTTGTTCCCGATCCGGTAGAGATACTTGAGAATCGCCGTCTCCTTTTCCGTGAGGCGGATCTTCTTCTTGCCTTCGCCGGTCGAGAGCATCTTGGCGGCGGGATGGAATTGATATGGCCCGATGGTGAACACCGCATCGTCCGACTGCTCATGTTGACGTAAGTGGGCGCGCACGCGCGCGAGCAATACCGCCAGGCGGAACGGTTTGGTGATGTAATCGTTGGCGCCTGCGTTGAGGCCGGTGACGGTGTCGTCGTCGGAATCCAGGGCCGTCAGCATGATGATCGGCGAACGCACGCCGCGTTCCCTGAGCGTCTTGCAGACGTCGCGGCCGTCCATGTCCGGAAGGTTGAGGTCCAGAAGGACGATGTCGAACACGCTGCCGGTCGCCTGCGCGATGCCGTCGGCGCCGTTCGCGGCTTCATCGATACGGCCGAAATCTCCTTGTGCGGCCAACTGTTCCTTCAACGAGGTGCGCAACAGGTCGTCGTCGTCGACGATGAGTATGCTCCGGGCGGATGACACGAGGGCCCAATCTCCGTTCTTCAAATACGCGGCCGTTATTATAGCGCTTACTCTAGGCCGTTCTGCTGCGAACGTCCCGCCCCATGTGGCCTTGAACCAGCCATGCACAATCGGTTGGGATCGGGGCGTTGCGGTCAGGCTAGACAGGCCGTGCAAGGCTATATATCCCCCATACGCATGAACGCCAGAGCCGACGATAAATCAGAACCGGAAATGAACGCCTTGTCCCTGCCGGACTTGGAAGCCGTAGACCGGGCTGTCGCCGAGTTGCGGCGCGGCGGCGCGGTGGTCATCTTGGCGACCGGTTCAAAGGGCGCGCTGGTGCGCGCGGCCGAGACCGTCGACCTTTGGCCGGCGCCTTTTTTCACCGAGCCCGGCGTCGCCCCGGCCTGTCTTGTCGTCACCGGACGCCGCGCGGCCGTCCTCGGCCTGACGGCGCCTTCCGCGCAGGCCATTCAGCTGGGATGTAACGACCTCAGCCCGGGGCGGATCCGCGCGCTGATCGACCCGGACGTCGAGCAACCGGTGCCGCCGCCGGACGTCGCCGCGCGCGGCGTACCGGCCTCGGACGTCGGCCACGCCGCCGTTGTGCTCGCAAAGATCGCCCGCCTGCTTCCCGCCGTGGTGATCGCCCCACTGACCGACAGTCCAGAGCTTTGGACGCGCCAGCACGGCCGCCTGACCGTGAACGCCGCGGCGATCCTGCGCTATGACCAGGACACCGCCGGGGACTTGCGCCCCATCAGCGAAGCGCGCGTGCCTTTGGCCGGCAGCGAAGACACGCGTATCATCTCATTCCGCCCGCGCGACGGCGGCGCCGAACATCTCGCGATCATCATCGGCTCGCCGGACCCCGCCAAACCGGTGCTCACGCGCCTGCATTCCGAATGTTTCACGGGCGATCTTCTGGCCTCGATGCGCTGCGATTGCGGCGATCAGTTGCGCGGCGCCATTGCTTCCATCGCCAGGGAGGGCGGCGGCGTGCTGCTCTACCTCGCTCAGGAAGGACGCGGCATCGGCCTCGTCAACAAGCTGCGCGCCTACACGCTGCAAGATCGCGGTTTCGACACCGTCGACGCCAACGAACAATTGGGCTTCGACGACGACGAGCGCGTCTATCTGCCGGCCGTGCGCATGCTGCGCGTGCTCGGCTTTACGCGCGTGCGTCTTCTGACCAATAATCCGGCGAAGGTCGGCGCGCTTGGGCGCCACGGCATTGAAGTCGTCGAACGTGTCGCGCATGCCTTTCCCTCCAACGCCCATAACTGGAGCTATCTCCAGACCAAGGCGAAACGCTCAGGCCACCTGCTTTAGCCATGGACATCGTTGTCGCCCCCATCGCCACGGACGTGACGCGCGGAACGCTGCGATATAGGAACTTCGCCTTCTCTTGCGTCCTCGGACGCGGCGGCATCCAGCGCGATAAACACGAGGGAGACGGCGCGACGCCGCTGGGACGTTACGCGCTCAAGAAAGTATTTTATCGCAGCGACAGGTTGATGATGCCGACCACGCGCCTGCCGGTCGCGCCCATCATGCGGGACGACGGATGGTGCGACGCGCCGGAAGATCGCAACTACAACCGTCAGGTCAAATTGCCGTATCCCGCCAGCGCCGAGAACATGTGGCGCGACGATGGTCTCTATGATCTGGTGGTGGTGCTGGGGCACAACGACGATCCGGTCGTGCCGGGCGCGGGAAGCGCCATCTTCATGCATGTCGCCGCGCCGGATCTGACGCCGACCGCGGGCTGCGTCGCGCTGGCGCGGGAGGATCTTCTGTCGATCCTCCGCGCGCTGCCTGGTGCGACCTTTATCGATATCCGCGC
>JAYSFT010000326.1:0-2378 GCA_041913245.1 Rhodospirillaceae bacterium
AGGAGCAGACCAAGGGCGAGTTCGGCGGCCTCGGCATCGAAGTGACGATGGAATCCGGCGTGGTGAAGGTGGTCTCGCCGATCGACGACACGCCGGCGAGCCGCGCGGGCGTGCAGCCGGGCGATTACATCATCGGCATCGACGGCAAGCCGGCCGTCGGCCTCACGCTGCAGGAAGCCGTGGAGAAGATGCGCGGCCCCATCAACACCCCGATCATCATCACGCTGCGCCGCGCCGAAACCGAGCCGTTCGACGTGAAGCTGGTGCGCGCCGTGGTGAAGGTGCAATCGGTGAAGAGCCGCGTCGAAGGCGACGTGGGCTATATCGACATCAATCAGTTCAACGAGACGACGCAAGTGGGCCTCGACGGCGCGATCAAGTCGTTGAAGACGAAACTTGGCCCCAAGCTCAAAGGCTATGTCGTCGATCTGCGCAACAATCCGGGCGGCCTGCTCGATCAGGCGGTGTCGGTGTCCGACACGTTCCTCGATCGCGGCGAGATCGTCTCGACCCGCACGCGCCACAGCGAGGAGACGCAGCGCTACAACGCCAAACCGGGCGACGCGACGGACGGAAAACCCCTGGTGGTGCTGATCAACGACGGCTCGGCCTCGGCGTCGGAAATCGTGGCGGGCGCGTTGCAGGACCACGGCCGCGCGATCCTGCTCGGCACCAAGAGTTTCGGTAAAGGCTCGGTGCAGACCATCATTCCGCTGGCGCGCGGCGAAAGCGCCATGCGCCTGACCACCGCGCGCTATTACACACCGAGCGGCCGTTCGATCCAGGCCACGGGGATCGATCCGGACATCGAAGTGAAGCCGGCGAAGATCGAGCCGATCGGCACGCCGAGCGCGGGTTTCACCCGGGCGGAGCGCGACCTGCCGGGGGCGCTGCGCAACGAGAACGACAGACAACAGGTGGAACCGCTGGTTCAGCCGCCGGCCCCGGTCGGCCCGCAGTCCGGGACAAAGCCGGACGGCGCCAAGGACACCGCGAAACCCAGCGCCGACGCGGCGAAGCCCGGCGCCGGTCAGCAGACGGCCTCGGCCGCCAAGCCGGCCGAACCCCAGGACTATCAGCTCCAGCGCGCCCTCGACCTGTTACAGGGAATTGCCCTGTACCAGCGCGCCGAAGCCAAGCCCGCGGGTGGAACCAACTAGGGCGTGTTGAAGTCACGTCGAATCGCCAACACGCCCTAGATTCCTGTTTGGTCGCACGTTCTAAGGCGAACCGCGCCGGCAAACCCGGCACCTAAAAGAGGCGCGCCTCCGCGCGCAGAAACAGGCGGCACGGCTTTCCCAGCCGGGCCGCTTTTGTTTTTGGCTTAACAGGCTCTTAAGGGTCCCCCGTCTAGAAGATAATCGGGGTATCATATGTACCGCGCCTAACGCGCGGGGCCGGAGGAACTCATGGGACTGTTCGATCGGTTCCGGAAAGACAGCGTAAAAGATCCGTTTGGCGGCGACGGCGACGACGAGGACTTTTACGACGACGAAGACACGCGCCAGTCCGGCACGGGTCCGAAGATCGCGCTGCTCGCGAGCGGCGTGGTGTTCGCCGGCGTCGTCGGATTCATCTCCTACGTCCTTCTGACCAGCGAGACACCCCAAGTCGCAGCCCCCGTGATGGGGAATTTCGCCGACCTCGAGGTCGTTGAAGAGAATGCGCCCGCGCCCGAGGCCGCGAATGAACCCGGCCCCGCCCAGGATGAGACCGCCGCCACCGATCGTTCCGCGTCGCGCCGTCCGTGGCTGACCGCACAGGCTCCCGCGAAACCGGATGCCGCCAAGCCGGCGGCAACACCGCCATCCGCCGCTAAACCCGCAGCGGCGAAACCCGAAGCGGCCAAGCCAGAGACCGCGAAACCTGCCGTCACGCCGCCGACAAACACCGCCGCCGTGACGCCACCGCCGCCCCCCGCGGCCGCAAAGCCCACGGCGCCCGTAGCCGCGCCACCCGCGAAAGAAACCCAGACCGCCGCCGTACCTCCGGCCGCCAAACCGGCGGCGACGCCTCCGGCCGGCGCGAAGCCTGAAGCCGCGGTCGCGCCGGTCGCACCGGCCGCGCCGGTCGCACCGGCCGCGCCGGCCACGCCGAACGAAGAGGTTCCGAGTGTCATCGCCGGGATTCCCGCGCTGAATGCGCCGGGCGTCGCTCCGGGCGCGCCGGAACGTTTTACCGCGGCCGGCGATGCCGGTCCCGCCACGGCCGGCGGACGTCCGCGTTTGGTCGATCCGCCGTTGCCGCCGACGGACCGTGTCGCCGTCAGCGCGCCGCCGCCGCGCTTCGCCGCGCTGCGTGATGCAAAGAAAGAAGCCGCCGCGCCCGCATCGGCCGGCACGGCGAAGATCGCCATCGTGGTGCGCGGGCTCGGCCTC
>JAYSFT010000327.1:0-2352 GCA_041913245.1 Rhodospirillaceae bacterium
GTCGCCGTCATTGTCATGCAATAAACGCACGGCTGAAATGAAACCTTCTTGTTTGTCGAAACGAGTGCATTGCAGCATCTTCCGCTCCAGCAAAGCGGCGTCGCAAACGGCGCCTCAGGGAAGAAAGAACAACAATGACCGACCGCCAGGCTCTTCTGACGTTCCTTGCTGACGAAACGCATGCCGCGCTCCTGCGCGCGCATCGTACGGGCGCCTCGAGCGTCGCGCTCAGCGAAGCGGAAGAACTGATGGCGATTCGCCTGAATATCCTGCGCAGACAGGACAACGAAGCGCAGCTCGAACTGCCGCTGGACGTCAAAGCCGCGGCATAAGCGGCGAGGACCACGACGAAGCTGAAGGCCCGGTCGCAAGATCGGGCCTTTTTCTTTAGTGGCAACGACTTAGCTAAGCTAAAAATTATATCAGAGATAATTTTCTGAAGGTTGTGCGGGCGGCCCGGGGACTCTTTTTCCGTGCGCGCGTTAACCAAGATTCACCAGTCGTTAACGCCCCGGCGCAAGGATCGCCTCATCCGCTGGGGCATACATCCTCCCTCCCCACACTCACCCCAGCCACCTCGCGGCGGACCTATCACCTAGGTCCGCCGCTTTTTCTTTCCCGAAACCTCGCCCATAAGAAGCGATGCTCTACTTCGCTTACGGCTCGAATTTGAATCTGCGGCACATGAAGCGTCATGCGCCGCGCGCGGTCCCGGTGAGCCCCGCGCGGCTCGACGGCTACAAGCTCGTCTTCCGCCGTTCCATCGACATCGCGCCGGATAAGGCGGGCGTGGTATGGGGCGCGCTCTATGAGATCACGCCGGCGTGCGAGCGCGCGCTGGATGAGTACGAGGAGTTCCCCACGCTCTACCGCAAGATCACGGTGCGCGTGGATATGGCCGGCGAGCTGAAGGAGGCCATGGCTTACGTGATGAACGCGGAAGGCTTGGCGCCGCCGGAGATCGCCTACGTCACCGTGATCACGAAAGGCTACCGCGACTGGAAGCTCGATCCCGCCCCGCTCACGAAAGCGCGGATTGCGGTGCTGCATCCTCAGAAGTCGAACAAGCCGCCGCCTGGCGGCGGAGCTGGGCGGCCGTGAACAGGCTCATCGAGATCAGCGTCATCGCCGCGGCGAGCAAGGTCGCGCCGGCCGCGCCGACCGCGCCGTAGTGCTTCGTCATCACGACCAGCAGCGGCAGATACAGCACGATGATCACCACCGTACCGATGCGCAAAGCGATGCCGGGCCGGCCCATGGCGAACAGCGCGGGGTCCATCGGGAAGCCGCAGATCGTCAGGCCCGCCGATCCGATCAGCATCACCAGCGGCCAGTAGGCGCCGGCGAACTCCGCGCCGAAGAACACGGTCAGGAACGGCGTTCCAAAAGCGAGCGCGATCAACAGAAGCACGACCGCCGCGCCGCCGCCCATGGCGCCCCCGCGCAAGATCAGCTTCGCGAAATCGTGCCAGCCGCCCTTGCTGCCGAGGCGCGCGAACTCGGGGTAAATCGACTGATTGAGCAGCTCCGCGGGCTTCGAGAGGGCCGTGGCCACGTCGCGGCCCACCTTGAACAAACCGGCCGCTGCGGGCGCGGCCACCCAGCCGACGATGAAGGTCGACAGCTGCGACGGGATCATCTGCACCGAGGCGTGCAGGGTTGAGATGATCGAGAACTTCCACAGACCCGGGTGTCCCTGGGTGATGCCCTTCAAGGACCAGGTCCAGCCTTTCAAAAATCCCTGCCTCACCGCTTCGCGCCAGCCCAGGAACACCAGCAAGGTGCCGCCGGCCGCGCCGGCGATGAACCAGGCCATGAGGTACGCCCAGAACGGACCATCCACGAGCGCAACGGCGCCGCAACCCACAAGGCGAAGCAGCGGCGTCAGCACCGTCTGCCACGCCAGGAGATCGAAGCGGTCGCACAGGCGCAAAATCCCCATCGGCGTCGCGATCATCGTGAACAGGATGAGGAAGCTGTAGAGCTGGGCGTAGTGGATCACCTCCGGCGGCCAGTCCACGTAAGGGCCGACGATGGGCGCGAGGAACCAGCCCAGCGCGAAGCCGAACAGCACGCCCACCACGTCGAGCATGAAGGTGAACTTGATCAGCGACTGGAAAGCCGGGATGTCTTTCCGCTCGAGGCAGATCGCGCCGTAGCGGATCACCGCCTGCCACGACTGGAAGGTGGCGAACGCAATCAGCACCAGCACATAGGTCTGGACGAGTACGATGATGCCGAAGCGGTCGATGCCCAGCGAATGGGCGAGCAGCGAAAGCGTGGCCAGGCTCAAGAGACCGTTGGTGGCGCGGCCCGTCAGCAGCATTCCGGCATTCTTGAAGGTACGCCGCA
>JAYSFT010000328.1:0-2345 GCA_041913245.1 Rhodospirillaceae bacterium
AGCGCGGCCCAGAGATCCGGGTTCGTGAAGAGTTCCATCATGACGTCGTCGGTCTTTCCCCAGTGAGAGCAAAACGTCAGGGAGCCGTCTTCGCCTCGCGTTCAAGCTTGCGCCAACGCGCGACGTTTTTGTTGTGCTCCGCCAACGTGGCGGCGAAGGCGTGTCCGCCCGTGCCGTCCGCGACGAAATATAGCTCATCAGATTGAACAGGATTCAAGACCGCAGCGAGCGCCGCGCGTCCCGGGTGACAGATCGGTGACGGAGGCAATCCGGTTACAATGTAAGTGTTGAACGCATTGGGCGCGTCGAGATCGGCGCGGGTGATCGGGCGGTCGAGATCGCCCGCCTGCGGCGCGATGCCGTAGATCACCGTGGGGTCCGATTGCAGCTTCATGCCCCGTTTCAAACGATTGATGAAGACCGCGGCGACGCGCGGGCGCTCGGCGGCCACGCCGGTCTCCTTTTCAACGATGGAAGCCAAAATCACCGCTTCCTGCGGCGTCGACACCGGCAAGCCCGGCGCACGCTTTTCCCAAAGTTCGGCGAGCGCCTGATCGCGCGCGGCGCGCATGCGCCCGACGATCGCGGCGCGGCTGTCGCCCCATTCGTAACGGTATGTTTCCGGCAGAAGATCGCCGTCGGCGACTTCGGCTGTTACATCGCCCGCGAGACCGGGTGCTTCGCCGAGGATTCGCTTGATGTTGGCCGTGACGAGACCTTCGGGCACCGTCACGAAACGCACCACCACGTCATGGCGCACGATCTTATCGAGCGTGCCGACGATGCTGACGCCGGGATCGAACTTGTACTCGCCCGGCTTCAACGCCCGCGCCTGCCCGCTGCGGCGCGCCTGCAATTCGAACAGGCGCCCATGGGTCACGACACCGGCGCCTTCGAGCTGGCGCGAGATCGCGCCAAGACCCGCGCCGGGCATGATGACGAGGGTCGTCTCGCGGGGAAGCGGTCCGGGCACGAGCACTTCGCGCGCGAACCACAGGTACGCGCCGCCGGCGGCCGCGCCTATCACCGCGAGGAGGAAGAGGAACGCGGCGGCGAGCCGGGCCATGCTGCGGGCTTCGGTTCTTTAGGGCGCGGGTCCGATGACGACGGAAGCATTGGTGCCGCCGAACCCGAAGGAGTTCGACTGCACGTAACGGATCTTGCGCGGCTTGGCCTTGTGCGGCACCAGATCGATATCGCAGCCGTCCGACGGATCGTCGAGATTGAGCGTCGGCGGCGCGATCTGATCGCGCAGGGCGAGCATGCTGTAGATCGCTTCCACCGCGCCGGCCGCGCCGAGCAGGTGGCCGATAGCCGACTTGGTGGACGACATCGAGAGCTTGTAGGCGTGTTCGCCGAACAGGCGCTTCACCGAACCCAGCTCGATCTCGTCGCCCTTCGGCGTCGAGGTGCCGTGCGCGTTGATGTAGTCGATCTGGTCCGGCGACAGCTTCGCGTCCTTGAGAGCCGCCGTCATCGCGCGGAAACCGCCCGAGCCGTCTTCCGCCGGCGCGGTGAGATGGAACGCATCGCCCGCGAGACCATAACCGAGAATCTCGGCATAGATCTTCGCGCCGCGCTTCTTGGCGTGCTCGTAATCTTCCAGCACGACGACGCCCGCGCCTTCGCCCATGACGAAGCCGTCGCGGCCCTTGTCCCACGGACGCGAGCCCTTGGTCGGGGTGTCGTTGTAGCTGGTGGAAAGGGCTTTCATCGCGGCGAAGCCGGCGATCCCGAGACGGCACAGCGCCGATTCAGCGCCTCCGGCCACCATCACGTCGGCGTCGCCGTACTTGATGAGACGCGCGGCGTCGCCGATGGCATGAGCGCCGGTGGCGCAGGCCGTCACGGGCGCGTGGTTGGGCCCGCGGAAGCCGTATTTGATGGAGACTTGGCCGGAGGCGAGATTGATCAGGCTCGCCGGAATGAAGAACGGCGACACGCGGCGCGGACCTTGGGCGGCGAGCGTCTGCGAGGTGTCGTCGATGGTGGCGAGACCGCCGATGCCCGAGCCGATCATCACGCCGGTACGGTTGCGGGCTTCCTCCGTAGGCGGAACCCAGCCGGAATCGGCGACCGCTTCCTGCGCGGCGGCCATCGCGTAGACGATGAAGTCGTCCATGCGGCGGCGGTCCTTCGCGGCGACGAAGTCGTCGGCGATGAACTTGTAGGGATGATCGGCGGCGGTCGGAACCGCGCCGCCGATCCGGCACGGCAGGTCGTCGACCCTGAAGCGGTCGATGGCCGCCAGACCGGACTTGCCGGCAATCAGGGAGTCCCAATTGCCTTGCACGCCCATGCCGAGCGGTGTGACCAGCCCGATACCGGTTACAACGATGCGCTTC
>JAYSFT010000329.1:0-2329 GCA_041913245.1 Rhodospirillaceae bacterium
CCGGTGTAGCAAAGGTCGATCAGCTGCTGAGCGGAGAGGCTCTGGATCGCGTCCTTGATATCGATGTTGTAGTAATCCCACGACACGCTGAAGCGCGGCAGCCACGACGGCTGGAAGACGACGCCGAAGCCCAGCGTATCGGCCTTTTCAGGACCGAGGCCCGGGTTACCGGTGGTCGTGACGCGGTTGTTGGTGTTGACGTTGCTGTTGAACGGATCGCGGATGGTGTTCGGCGACGTCGTGCCCGCCTGGAACAGGTCGGCCAGGTGCGGCGCGCGGATGTCGCGCGACACCGTGCCGCGGAAGCGGATGTCGTCGATCGGGGCGTAGGTGGCGCCGACCTTCCACGTCGTGACGAAGCCCGAGGTCGAGTAGTCGGTCGCGCGCACGGCGCCGTTCAGTTCGAGCGACTTCGCCCATTCCGTGTCCTTCGCGAGCGGCACGGCGGCTTCGAGATAAGCTTCGTTCACCGTGTACTTGCCCTGGAACGGAATACCGACCTGGAAGAAGTAGAGGCTGGTGTTGAAGACGCCGGGGTCGGCCGCCTGACGGGTGCTTTCCTCGCGGTGTTCGGCGCCGAAGGCCACCGCCACCGGGCCGGCCCAGGTCGAGAACGGCGCGCCGCTGAGGTTGAACGCAGCCACCTGCTGCTTGAGGCGGATGATGTTATCCGGATCGGCGCGGACGTAGTTCTTCGCCGCCTGGCTGGCCACGCCGCGGCCGAACAGGTTGAACGGCACGCAGCCCGGCATATCGTTCGCGGGGTTGGTGTCGGCATTCACACGACAGGAGATCGCGCCGGTGGCCGGATCGCGGACGGCGTCGATGGCGGCCATGTAGCGGGGCACGTTGATAGTGTTGCCCGAGGTCGTCGTGCTCATGTTCAGGCCCGACGAAACGTGCGCGTCGAACGCCCATTCGGTGTCGGCGGCGTTGAAGCTGCCCTCGACGCCGGCCATGAAGCGCAGGATACGGCGGTCATAGAGCGGCTGCTGCGCGCCCATGTCGCCGTTCATGGTGCCGAACGTGAAGTTGGTGATGCCCGCCGTGACGGCGGCCTGCGCGACCGATGCCGGCAGGAAGGCATTGTCCGCGCGCATGGTCAGGTTACCCGGATAGAACACGGGCGTGCTGCGCGATTCAGAGTTCATATGCGCCCACGACGCTTCGCCGAACACCTTCCAGGTGTCATTGAGGTCATAGGACGCATAGGTGAACACGTTCTCGCGTTCCTGACGCGGGATCAGCGCGGTGCCGAAGATGTGCTTGTGCGTCGCCGATTCCCACGAACCGCCCTGCATCATCGGGCTAGAGATCAGCGAACCGAACACGACATTATAAGGCGTGCCGCCCGGACCGAAGGCGATGCCCTTCAAGGGGCCGGCGGCGATCTGACCGCCGAGCGTGGCAACCGCGAGACCGGTCTGCGAGCGGCGGATGAGCTGCGGTTGGCCGTTGGTCGCGGTGTAAGCCGGGTTGGTCAGGTAGGACGTGCCGGTGCGGTTCCACTCACGGTCCGGAACCAGGATGCCGTCGTCGTGCGCCTTCTCGCCGCTGAGGAGCAGGTGACCGCGGCCGTTGGCGAAGCCGGTGCCGGCCGTCAGCGTGACCTTGTAATTCGCGTTGTCGCCGTAGTCGGTGATGCCGCCGGAGATTTCGCCCTTCACGCCCGTGTATTCCTTGTCGAGCACGAAGTTCACCACGCCGGACACGGCGTCGGACCCATAGGCGGACGAGGCGCCGCCGGTCACGACGTCGACGCGGCTGATGAGCTGCTGCGGGAATTCCGAGACGTCGGCCACGCCGGTGATGATCCCACCGACGACGCGCTTGCCGTCGAGGAGGGTCAGCGTGCGTTCCGTGCCGAGGCCGCGCAGGTTGAGCGCGTTGATGGCCGCGCGGCCACTGGTGACGGTCGCGGCGCCGGACTGCGGCGTGGCGCTGGCGGCCAGGCTCGGCAACGTATTGACATAGTCGGCGAGGTTCGAGGTCGCCTGGTTCTGCATCTGCTCGACGCCGATGACCGAGACCGGGGTCGGAGCTTCGTAGCCGTCGCGCACGATGCGCGAACCGGTGACGACGATTTCTTCAACGCCCGCGGCGGGGGCTTGCGCCACTTGCTGCGCCTGGACGGCGCCGGCGCCAAGCATCGCCACCATCAGCGGCGTGACGCTCAACGTGTGTTTGATGCCCGATTTTTTCGTGCGCGCGGAAACGCTTACCAAAGTCATCGCAAGTACCCCCTTTTAGGCCGGCCGCCCCGAGGGCCGACGATGGAACCCGAACGTGTAACTTAAATGACAGCGCGATTCACTATGACACTACGGAG
>JAYSFT010000330.1:0-2275 GCA_041913245.1 Rhodospirillaceae bacterium
TGGCTTCCCCGTCGCTTCTCAAAGGTATCGGCACGGTCGGTTTCTTCACGCTCGGTTCGCGCATCACCGGTTTCATCCGGGACATGCTGCAGGCCGCGCTGCTGGGCGCGGGCGACACGGCGGCGGCCTTCATCGTCGCCTTTCGCATCCCTAATCTTTTTCGCAGCCTGTTCGCCGAGGGCGCGTTCTCGGCGGGCTTCGTGCCGATCTTCGCCAGCTTGCATGAAGGCGATGGCCACGCCAAAGCCATGGCCTTCGCCCGCGAAGCCGCCTCGGTGCTGGTTCTGGTTCTCGCGGCCTTCAGCGCGCTCATGATCGTCTTCATGCCCTGGGTGGTGCTCCTGATCGCGCCGGGCTTCGCCGGCGATCCGGTATTGATGGCCAGCGCGGTGGAACTCTCGCGCATCGCCTTTCCCTATCTGTTCTTCATTTCGCTCACCTCGCTCCAGTCCGGGATTCTGAACGCGCTGCACATCTTCGCCGCGCCCGCCGCCGCGCCGATCCTTCTCAATTTCACCGTTATCGGTTTTCTGCTCGGCGCCGCCGCGCTCGACACCCATCGCGCCGAGGCCATGGCCTGGGGCGTCTCGGCGGCGGGCCTCATCCAATTCCTGTGGCTCGGTTATCATTGCTGGCGCGCCGGCGCCGCCCTGAAGATCGGCCGTCCGCGCCTGTCGCCGGACGTGAAGATGCTGCTCAAACGCATGCTGCCCGTGGCCATCGGCGCGGGGGTCTATCAGCTCAACATGTTCGTCAGCACCAGCATCGCGACCCTGGTGTCCGCCGGCGCGGTCTCCTGGCTCTACTACGCCGACCGCGTCAACCAGCTTCCCGTCGGTATCGTTGGCGTGGCGGTCGGCATCGTGCTGCTGCCGCTGCTTTCGCGCCAGATTCGCGCCGGCAACGAAGAAGCCGCGCTCGCCAACCAGAACCGCGCGATCGAATTCTCGCTGCTCCTGACGATGCCGGCGTCCGTGGGCATCGCGGTGCTGGCCGAGCCCATCACCGCGACCCTGTTCGAGCGCGGCGCCTTCACGCCGCAGGACCGTGAAGCCGTCGCTGCCGCGCTGTTCGCCTTTGCCTTCGCGCTGCCGGCTTATGTGCTCAACAAGGCCCTCACGCCCGGCTTCTTCGGCCGCCATGACACGGTCACGCCGGTGAAAAGCGCCGGCGCGGCCTTCGTTGTGAATCTCGTGGCGAGCCTCGCTCTCATCCAAAGCTTCGGTCATCTCGGCATCGCGCTCGCCTCCAGCCTTTCGGCCTGGATGAACGCCGTCACGCTCTATGTGATCTTGCGCCGGCGCGGCCACATCAAGCCCGACGCGCGCCTCAGGAAGCGGCTGCCGCGCCTGATTCTCGCCGCCGCCGCCATGGGCGGCGCGGTCTGGGCCGCGCTTCACTATGCCGTCGCGATGTTCGGTCCGGTGTTCGGCCCACCCAACGCCGCGGCGGGATCCGAACTCATGCGGATCTATGTCCTCGCGCCGGTCATCGCCTGGGGCGGCCTCGTGTTCGTGGTCGCGGTGTTCCTGTTCGGCGCCGCCGACAAAAACGATCTCAGGCAGTTCCGCCGATCTTCTTGACCGTTCCCGGGCAGGGGAGTACCAACGCCGCGCCCGTCACCGATGGGCCGGGATATGCCTCCAACCATGTCCTGACCTCGAATTGAGGGCGCCTCCATGAGCGGGTCCACTCCGCGGTCTATCAAGGGCCGTATTTTTTCCGGCATTCAGCCTACGGGCAATCTCCACCTCGGCAACTATATCGGCGCGATCCGGAACTGGGTCGCGATGCAGAAGGACTATGAATGTCTGTTCTGCGTCGTCGATCTGCACGCCATCACGGTGTGGCAGGATCCGGCCGCGCTGCGCCGCGCCACGCGCGAAGTCGCCGCCGGCATGATCGCCTCGGGCGTCGATCCAGAACACAACATCCTCTTTGTGCAAAGCCACGTCCCGGGTCACGCCGAACTGGCCTGGGTGTTCAACTGCGTCGCCCGCCTCGGCTGGCTCAACCGCATGACCCAGTTCAAGGACAAGGCCGGCAAGAACCGCGAGAACGCGTCCGCGGGGCTCTACGTCTATCCGAACCTCATGGCCGCCGACATCCTGCTCTACAAGGGCACCCATGTTCCGGTGGGTGAAGACCAGAAGCAGCATGTCGAGCTCGCGCGCGACATCGCCCAGAAGTTCAATAACGACTCCGGTGTGAACCTCTTCCCGCTGCCCGAGCCCGTGATCCAGGGCGTGGGCACGCGCGTCATGTCCTTGCGCGA
>JAYSFT010000331.1:0-2246 GCA_041913245.1 Rhodospirillaceae bacterium
GCGATCGCGACCTTGAACGCCCAGCAGATCATCGACCAGTGCTTTGAAGGCGTCACGCAGCTCTGCCCGCTGCTCATCCGTGACGGCGCCGGCGTGCTGACCCGCGTCAACATCCAGCCGGCGAACGTCCTGTCGCAGTCGACCAAGGGCCTGGACATCGAGGCCAGCTATAACTTCCCGCTGTCGTCCATCGTCGACGGCTGGGACGGCGAGTTGTCCTTGCGCGCTCTCGGCAGCCGCGTGTTCTCGATCAAGACCATCAACAACGCGTCCAATCCGAAGGAACTGGAGGGCGCGGGCGTGAACGCGGCCAGTCTCGTCAGCTTCCCGCTGTCGGCGCCGAAGTTCACCTATCGGACGTCGGCGACCTACGCGCTGGACCCGCTCAGCGTGACGCTGTCGTTCTACGGCCTGAGCTCGGGTGTCTACGCCAGCAACGCGGTGCAGTGCGCCACGGGCTGCCCGGTCTCGACCACGGGGGCGCCGACGATCAACAACAATCACATCCCGGCGGTCCACGCCTTCGACCTGTCGTT
The DNA here is from genome assembly GCA_041913245.1 of Rhodospirillaceae bacterium. Taxonomy (GTDB): domain Bacteria; phylum Pseudomonadota; class Alphaproteobacteria; order Rhodospirillales; family Rhodospirillaceae; genus SHVO01. The sequence continues at coordinate 537 of JAYSFT010000331.1, forward strand.
CAACTACAAGATCGTCGACAACGGCGCGCAGGAGGCCGAGACATTCTTCGTGGTGAACAACCTGACCAACGCGCCCCCGCCGGGCGTCGCGGGCAACCTGTCGAGCGGTGTGTATCAGAAGGGCGACGGCTCCTTCTATCAGGACTACCGCATCGGCCGGACCTTCCGCGCGGGCGTTCGCTTCAAGATGTAATAAGAAGAGCGGGAGACCGGCGGCGCCGGTCTCCCGCGATTATCCAAGGAAGCCGGCGGCGTCCAGGGAAGACCCGGGAAAGAATCGTGCGCGGGCAGGGCCGCAGCCAGCCGCTTCAAGATGACGCCGGAATCGCGCTAAGCTCCTCGGCCGATCACGAAAAGGTAGCGGAATATGCGGCGGCTGAGGACTTCGGAATTGCCCCAGAGACAGGCCGGCACGCTGGGCCGTCCCCAGCGTCTGGCCGACGAGGTCTATGACGCGATTTTGGGGCAGCTCATGTCCCTGAAGATCCCGCCCGGCGGTCCCATCAATATCGACGACCTTGCGCGTGAATTCGGCGTTTCACAAACGCCGATCCGCGAAGCGCTCGGCCACCTCGAGGCCTATGGCCTCGTCACCAAGATTCAGTTCATCGGCTATACGGCCGCGCCGCAACTCGGCAAGAAGCAGTTCGACGAGCTGTGCGAGCTGCGTCTGCGCCTCGAACCGTATCTCGCCGGCAAGGCCGCCGAGATCATCGACGACCAGGGTGTCGCGTCGCTGGAGAACTACGCCGGCGCGATGCTCAGCCCGAAGTTCGACGACGGCGGCGCGAGTTATGGCCAATTCGTCCGCCAGGACGCCGCCCTCCACGATCGGATCGCGGCCGCGGCCGGAAACGGCCTGATGCGTGAAACGCTCGCGAAGTTGCACATCCATCTGCATCTTTTCCGCCTGCCGCATCATCCCAAGGTGACGGCCGAAGCCCTCGACGAGCACAACGAGATCATCCGCAGCATCGCCGCCCGCGACCGCAGGGCGGCCGAGGACGCCATGCGCCGCCATATCGAGCAGGTTTGGGAGCGTTTCGGCTCCCTGTTCGATCAGGATTAGCCTCGCCAAATGGTGATACCGGGCCCTGTCGCGGGCTTGGACTTTTCCCCGGCGCTCCGTTATTCAGCGGGAACCTCTTTTTCAATTCAGGGTGTCGCCCATGCCGACGTTGGCCGAGAGAAAGGCAAAGCTTTTCGGAAACCATGTGCTGCTCGTCACGCCACTGACGCCGAAGGGCGGCATCGACGTGGAGTCCACCAAAAGCCTCGTGGATTATGTCATCGCCAAGGGTGTGCACGGGATTCTCGCGCTGGGCAGCACGGGGGAGGTGTTCTGTCTTCCGGATGACGAGCGCGAACAGTTCGCCGAAGTCGTCATCAAGCATGCCAACGGCCGCGTGCCGGTCGGCATCGGCGTCATCGATTCCGCGAGCGACACCAGCGTCGCCATGGCCAAACACGCCGCGGCCAACGGCGCCGACTATATATTCACCACCGCGCCTTATTATCACCCTCATGCCGCCGAGGGCATTTTCCGTCACGTCCAGGAAATCGGCAACGCGACCGATCTGCCGCTGATGGTATACGACGGCGGGGCGGGGATCGAGCTTTCGCTGCCGCTGCTCAAGCGCATGACGGAAAACATTCCGACGCTGCATTGCTCGAAGCTGTTTCTGCCGTATCCGGGCAAGATCGCGCTTT
>JAYSFT010000332.1:0-2205 GCA_041913245.1 Rhodospirillaceae bacterium
CCACTCACGTCCGGCACGCTCTCGGCCAGGTCCATGAGTTCGTCGTACATCCGGGCTTTGCGGCCGGGGTGGCCCATGCCGTGGCTTTCCATGTAGCCGTCGACGGCCGCCATCAGCTCGCGCAGCGTCATCGACCAGAACACCTCCGGCGGAAAGCGGAGCCACCCCATGCCGAGCTCCATGTAGCGGTAGAGCGGGAAGCGCTCTACGCCGCGGCCGTGGTCTCCGCGTCGTCTTTTTTTTCGGGCTGATCGGGTTCGCCGGTGCGGAAGACTTCCGTCACCAGCGCGATCATCGGCGCGTACCACCTGGTCGGCCCGGCCTGGAACACCGCTTCGCGGAACTCGTCCTCCCTGTCGACGTTCGCCGGCGGTTTCGCCGCGTGGCGCGCGGCGACATGCACGAAGCCGACAAGCTCCGTGTAACTGAGGCTGAGCGTGCGCACCTTGGCGCTGAGATGCAGCACCGGCATTTTCAGCGTGTTCTCGAGATCGACGACAAAAGCGAAGCTCGGGCGCGTGGTGAAAGCGATGTCGCCCACCTTGAACTCGACTTCGCCGCGCATCGGATTGGTCATGTGAAACCCCTTGAGGTCGATTGACGTGGAAACCCCCTTCCCTTCAAAAGGTGCGGCCCGCGGGAGGGGGACTCCACCGCGGGCCGCGGGCGCCCGGCCGCGGCCGGGCTCAGCCTGGCGAGGGGTTACGCGCCAGGCGTGAACGTGAAGGCGCCGTCGGACTGAAGCGTGGAGGAGAAGGTCTCCGCGCCGTCGTGCGCGCCGCTGCGTTGCAGGCTCGCGATCACGACCGCGCCCTGATAGACGTCGCCGTTGCCGGCTTCGAGCTGCACGCTGACCGGAACGCGGTCGAACGCGTCCTGGAGCAGGCCTTCGAACGAGGCGCTGTTCTTCACAATGCCGTCGAGCGAGATCTCGATGGACTGGATGCCGCCGTCGGCGAGCATCTTCTGCCAGCCCGAGGCGTTGTCGCTGACGTCGACCGGGTTGTTGTTGATGGTCATGTTGGTGGTGCGCACGCCGCCGACGGTGACAAAGCTTTCCACGGTGCCGCCGTCGCCGCGCTTCAATACAAACGCGCGGCCCTTGAAGCCTTCAGCCATAATTCATTTCCTTTCGAGAGAAGTGCGCGGTGAAGCGCGGTTTTCAAAGTACGTCCGCCAGGTCGATCCTGGGGAACGCCTCAAGCGCCGAATGAGGCGTGGCGTTGAGCACGGAGACGCCGATCTCACGCAGATCGGCGGCAATCTGATGGAGCGCGCGGGCGAAGTGGGTCGCGTACTTCCAGGGCTCGCCCACATCGCGGCCGTCCCAATGGGTCCGGCCGCCGCGGCACACCCGCATGTCATAGCCGGCGAGCACGATGCGGTCGGCGCCGAGGTGGTAGGCGAGGTTGACCGCGCCATGCCCGCATGTGAGACCGTTGGCGAGTGTATCCACGTCGCGGCACAGCCCGTGGCCGGGCCGCGAACGCAGCCGGCGAACGTAAGAGGCATCCACGCCGGCATCGATCGTCACAACCGCTCCGCCGGCGTCCTTCAGATCCAGGCAATCCTGCGCGTGCGCACGGATATGTTTGCCGTGATAAAACAGCGCGTGGATCCGCGGACCCCATAGAGGCTTCGCCCAAAAGGCCGCCGAATTGCAGGTCACGACAGGCTTGCCGCGCAACCACGCGGGATCGATCTCGGCGAGCGATGGGCCGGAGCCCAGGCAATAGACCGTCTTCCCGCCGTAAAGACGGGGAACACGCCATGCGGTCATGGGCTTGGCCTAGGCCGAAAGCAGGCAACGGAACTTGCTGATGCCGTGCAGGGCGGCCTTCTCCTCGTCGAACACACTTTCGGAAGACACGAAGACAAGCGCGGCGACGCTGTAGCCGCTCACCGCCAGGTTCTGATCGTGAAGCGCGTTATAGATTTGCCCCTGCAGGGTCTTCAGTTCCTCGCGGCCCGAATCCTGCGACCAGACGTGGATGGTGATGACGACATCCTCGCCGTGGGATTCGCTGGTCGACCAATCCTTCGCGGCGTCGTCTCCGACGAGCACAAAAGGATAGGCCGGCGGATCCGGCACCACATCGTAGACGGAAACAGGGGTTACCGCCGTCATGACCGCGGCGGCGACCGCGTCCTGCAAGGCCCAGGCGGATCCACTCATGTGTCACCCTCGGAAAAGAAAAAGCCGCC
>JAYSFT010000333.1:0-2161 GCA_041913245.1 Rhodospirillaceae bacterium
CCGTGACGACGGTCGCGATCGCAGTTCCGATCGCGCCCAGCGCCAACCCGATCGCGGCGAAGATGCCGGCAAACCGGGCCGCGTCGAAGGCCTGCTCCTTCGGCGTCGGCGCGGCAGCGGGCGTTCCGAGATTGCCCACCTCGCTCACGGCTCTCGCCATCATTTGCGTCTGCGTATTCGCGGCGCGCGCGGCCGAAGCCTTTTGAATCAAATCGCCGATCATCCTGGTCGCTTGTTTGTAAGGCAGCCAGAAAGCCTGGCGAAGGCTGATGGGATGCTCGACGATGTGAACGATGGTCGCGTCCCAATCGCGCCCTTTCCGGTCATAGAATATGCCGTTGCGTCCCACACGCAGATTGTCGGCATCGCCGGCGGTGACGGCGCCGCAAATCGTCAGGCTCTCTGAAGCGTCGGCGCGCGTGCAGGTGCAATAGACCAGATAGATGTGACTAAGAGACGCGAGTTGGCTGTGTTTTCCAATGTCCTTGACCTTGACGCACAATTCGCAGCTGCGCCCATCGAGATATAGTGTGCCGGCCTGGAAAACCGCTTTCTTTGTGCGCGTATAGAAATCTCGGAACGACACCATGTTATTCAGGAGGGGCAGAAGGTCACGCTGGTAGCGCGTGAGCTTGTCCACGAGTGTGATCGCGCTCATCTCAGGCGCCAGTGCGGCGTCCCGGGCGATCAATTCGTCGATGGATTGTTTGGCCTCGGGCCGTACAAGGGCGCTCATGAGGGTTGAATCGAGTTCACCGGCGATGGCGGGCTTTTGCTTCAACCACTCCTGATACGCGGCGAGCCCCGACTTGATCTTCTCCCACTCTTCCGCGGTCAGACTGTCCCGCGCGCCGACGATTGGCGCGGCCGCCTTTGCGGCGAACTCCCGCAGGCGTTCCGCCCACGCTGGATTGACGCCCCGGACGAACGGCAGCGCGCCTTCAGGCGCAACATGGGCCAACGGCAAGTCGAGGAGTCTTTCGTCCCGGATCGACACGTTGCGCCCAGACAGCGACTCATAGACGGCAAGCGACGGATTGAGCTGGGCGCCCGCCTTGAGATCGAACGCCGCAAGTCGGCAGCGGGTGAAGAAATCGTCGATCTTGTCGGCAAGTTCGCCTGCAATGACGGCCGCTTCGGCCGCCCGCTCGCCGAGCGAGGCCGACGCGACGCTGGGGATGGGCGCGGAGGCCTGCCATGCGGCATAGGCGCGGACCTTGGCGAAGAAGGAATCGGAAGTCGCTTGCGAGACTCCGGGTTTTCCACCGCGGTCGAGAACCGCGCCTTCATGCTTGATGATCAGGTCCAGCACCGCGCGGGTATTGGCATCGTCGGCGGCCTCCGCCGGGATCACGCCGTCGCCGTTGAAGGCCGAGCCTTTGAAAACGGCGTCTATGTTCGCGGTATCGGCCAGCGTGATCTCGGTGGCTTCGGGCTTCCCGAGCATCCGCAGGATCGCCCGCGCCGATGCCAGGATCCGGGCGCCGTCCGGCGCCGCCGCGCGTATGGCCGATAGCGGAAGCGTCGATCGGCCCAACGTCAGATCATTGGTATCGTTGAGGTGCTCTACCGCCCACGCGAGGGCTGCGACGACTTCCGGTGCTCGAATGCGACCGTCGCCGTTGCCGTCTATGAACTGTAGCGTTGTTTCATCAAATTCGATCCCCTTCGTGGGGCACGCAAGCGCGATCCAAAGCTTCTGATCGAGCTGCGCTAGGGCGGCAAGATCGGCCCCTGTCTCAAGCCGCACCTGATCAAACCCGCCGGCCCGAAAGAATCGCCACACATGCCTTCCTTTCGCGATGGCGCCTTCTTGCGTACCCTCCCGCGCGAGATGATCTTGAGCCGTGCGAAGAAGCTGCCTTTCGGACGCTTCGGCGGAAACGGGATCCGCAGGCAGTGAGGGCCGCGCTTTTTCCTGAGGCATGTGATCCTCTGAATGTCGTTGGCGTTGGGACGAAGACAATCGCTGGAACGCTCTCCCGCCCCGGATCGGATGTGGAAAACCCCACCAGACGGTAGAACGAGCAAGGTGGTTCGTCTACGCCGTGCTACCCGCGCGCCTATGCGGGGAGTCGAAAACCTCAAATTCGCGCAATGTCTGATGAGTGGCTGGGGGACTAGGATTCGAACCTAGACTAGCGGAGTCAGAGTCCGCGGT
>JAYSFT010000334.1:0-2156 GCA_041913245.1 Rhodospirillaceae bacterium
GAAGCAAAGGCCGGGACCGAAACCGAAATGAATTAAGTATACTGTCCCCGAAACTACGCTCCCGTCACGAATCTCATGAAAATGGCCGCCCCAATGATGGAGCGGCCATAATCGCAACTTTAGTAGTTCTCACACAGCCCGGGGTTTGTGCGGGCCTCTTGTTTGCGTGGTGCGGCGCACGTTACGGCGTCGCGATGACCCAGTACATGGCGGGGGCGCCGTCCATCCAGGTGCCGAAGTCGTAGGTCGGCTTCGGCGCGTCGCTGGCCATGTTCGGCGTGTCGGCGAAGGCGTACTGGAAGTCGTCGTTGCCGTTCATGTCGCCCGGCTTCTTGTCGCCGGCGTAGGTCCACATGGCGTAACCCTGGTAGACCCACTGGCGCTGGCCGTCGGCGCGCGTCGCGATGTCCCAGAAACCTTGCGGCTGGGCGTCGGCGGCGGCGAGGAACGGCTTCCACACGGTGAGACATTCTTCCGAGCAGCGCGGATTGGTGCCGATGTCGCGGCCCACGGCCGGGCGGGCCGGGTTGCCGCGGCGCAACGAACGTCCGCCGCCCGATTGCAGGATGTGGCCGTCGCGGCGATAGAGCGTCATGCCTTCCGCCGTCGCGAGCACCTTGCCTTGACCCGGCGTATGCTGCACGCGCACGCCGCCCGGCATGTAATAGTGCGCGACCGCGGCGACATCGAACTTCGCGTCGCGTCCGATCCCGTAGGCGTCGCCCGAGGCGTTGTCGTATTCGTAGGTGTACAGAGCCTGGCCCTTGTAGGTCCACTGCTTGATGCCGTCGGCGCGGGTGACGAAATCGAAGGCGCCGACCTTCTTGGCGAACTGCGGCGCGGCGGCCGGCTTCCAGCTGCCGTCGGCCGGGGCCTTCTTCGCGCTGCCGTTGAACGCATAGAGCGTGCGGCCTTCGTGGTTCACGAGCACGACCGCGGTGGCGTCGGGCACTTCACGCACCTGAATGCCGGTCGGCGTTTCGATGCCGGCGACCGGGAAGGCGTTGGCCGTATGCCATTCCTTGGGCATCGGAACATCCGGCGCGGCCTTGATGCCGCCGCCGCGGTTGCCGCCGCCGACCACGCGGCCGGCGCCGTCGATGCGGCGCGAGCCGGTCTTGGCCGGGCTGTTGCCGTGCACGGAACCGGGATCGACGTCCTCGACGTAGGTGTAGAGCGGCTTGCCGGCGAGGGTGATCTGCATCGAACCGTCGTCACGCTTGATCTGGTTCCAGGCGTTGGCGGGCTTGAAACCGGCCGGAGGCGCGAAGGGTTTCCATTTCGCGGTGCAGTCCGCCGCGCACATGGACTTGCTCGGCTGATCGAGATCGTAAGTGTAGAGCGTCATGCCCGTGGCGTTGGCGAACACGATCTCGTCGCGGCCCAGGAAGGCGGCGGTCTGCTTGCCGAGATCGTAACCTTGCGCCTTGCCGAGCGGCTGAAGCGTGACCCCCGGCGGCGTCCAGGCGCCGCCGTCATTCACCGTTTTGGCGCGGGCGGCGTCGGCGCCGTGCGCGAGCGCGACGGCCAGCAGGGAAACACCGAACCCTAACGCGAGCTTCTGGGAGATCTTCATCGTTTGCTCCTGATGTGTGCCGTTACGCGAGCAGTTCAGTCATGGTCTTGGACGTGGTGTTCGAGCCGCCGCCCCAGGTGTTCACCGACACGCCCATGACCTGCTGCATGGTGAGGCCGATGCGGGTCTGCGGATCGCCGGCCGCGCGGATGTGAAGGCCGGTCTTGAGACGCCCGCCCGCGCTACCGACGACGAGAGTCGCGAGATCGTCCATAGTGTGCGTGCGCGCGTAACCGTGGTCGGTCTGCCAAAGGATGGCGGTGCGGTCGAGCACGGAGTGATCGCCTTCCTTCATGTCGTCCATGGCCTTGATGAAATCGAAGAAGCGGGCGTTGGCCCATTCGATGAACCAGCCGACTTCGCGCTGATAGCCGAGCTTGTCGTCGACGGGTTCCTCGTGCGTGAGCACATGCCACGACAGCGGCTGGCCCGGCTTGCGCAGGCCGTTGGAGCCGAGCACGATGTTGATCACGCGCGTCTGACCGCAGGCGATGGCGTTGGCGAGGAGTTTGCCGAAGATCGAGCCGTTCTTCTCGGCTTCCACGACGCTGTCGCCGGCGCCGCCGGCTTCGGACTCGCC
>JAYSFT010000335.1:0-2142 GCA_041913245.1 Rhodospirillaceae bacterium
TATGAACGTAATTGAACTTCCACAGCATGTTCGAATTCCAGAACCAGTTGAGGGCCGCGGTATAGCTGGTCTGGCGTCCGCCGTTCACCATGAAGGGCTGATCGGCCGCCAGCGCGCGAGACGTATAGTTGTCGACGAGGTCCATGACGCTGATACGTCCGGCGAACTCGAACGCGCCCCAGCCGCCGTTTTTTGGCGAGAAGGGCGTGACCGGATTGACGCCGGAGTACGTGCCGGTCGCGGGCGCATAGGTGCGCCGGCCGCCGGTCGTATAGCTGGCCTGCATGTAACCGCCCGCGAAGCCGGCGGTCGGGCCTTGCAGACGTTTGACGTTGTCCCAACTGTATTCAGCTTGCATGAAGAAGCTGCCGAAGGCGCCCGCGGTCTGCACGCCGTAGATCTCGACGCCGGTGACGGGATTGGCGGCGGTGCCGATTGCGCCGGTGTTGAGAAGAACGGTCGTGTCGATGCGCGCTTCAGGGCGATCGGAAAGAATCACGGTCGCCGGCGTATTGGGGCCGCTGTTGGGAACTTCGAACAGCTTCGCGGCCGAGACGCCGAAATGCAGCGAGCTGAGATCGGTCTGGATCGGATTGTAGGAAACGCGGCCGTACGCGCCGAAGCCGCGCGTCGACAACGTGTGCGAGACGTTCGGCGTGGAACCTGTGATCGCCGCGGCGGCGAACCAGTTCGATTCCCATGTGCGCGCGCCGACGGAGAAGCGGTTGTCCCCGCCGGTGAAGCCGCCGGCGATATTTCCGGCCGATGAGCGTTCGATGAACACGATGTCGTTCGAACTCGTGCTGTCATCGAGTTGGAAGTACTGCGGTCCGTAACCGATTTCGAGAACCGTGTTGCGGATGCCGGCGTAGCCGAGGCGCGCTTCGTTGATGGTCGCCGCGCCGTCCTGGGTGCCGCCCGCGTCAAGGATGACGGAGTAGGTGAAGTCGCTCATCGCGCGGCCGGTGATGCCGATACGCGCGCGGCGTGCGTTCACACCGTTGGAGAACTTTCCGCCGGCGGCCGTGCCGGGGCCGGTCGTGCCTTCGGGATCCTGATTGAGATAGACGCCCATGTCGAAGTGGATGCGACCCGTCGGCGCGATGGTCCAGGCGCCGTCGGCGCTGGACATGGCGAAGCGGTTGGTGCCGGACTGGGTGATTTTGGGGTTTGAGGGCGGGATCATCTTTACCGTACCGGCTTCGATGACGTTGCGGCCACCGGCGGCCAGGTTCGCGTCGCGCGCGGCCTTTTCCGCCGCTTCGCGGGCTTCGGTTTCCTTCGTCAGCGCCGCGCGGCCTTCGGCTTCGCGGGTCTGGAGGGCCTCGAGCTGCTTTTGCAGGGCGCCAAGCTGGTCCTTGAGGGCCTGGATCTCGCGCGCGAGGTCGGCGCCGGTTTGCGCGGCCGTGGCGGCAGCCGGGCTAAGGGCCGTCGACGCCAGTAGGGCGGCGGCTACAACATATTGAATTTTCATTATTATTTTACCTTTGCGAGACGTCTTTGGACCGCGAGTGGACTCCGGCCCTCCCGCTACGCGGGCGGACCATATGACCGAACGACCATGGAATCCATGACCGTGATTTTACTGTTTGTGAGGTCCGGGGCGCATGAGGCCCGGGGCCGGATCCGGCTATACATATTTCCGGGCTGAAAAACCCCATGTTGGCCGGGAGTTGCGCCAATTCTGGAGGGCCTTCGCAAGGGGACGCGGGTTGGTTATAACGGCCTCCCCTTAGCGCCCAAACCGGGCCAAGGGGTAGTAACGGCGGGCGTTTCAGGCCCCCCGCAGGAGATTGGTAAGAATGAGCGTTCGCGTTTCCCAGCTAGCCCGTGCCGCGACGACCCTCGGCGTGGCCTTTTCGGCCATTCTCGTCGCCTCGTGCAGTTCCGGGAAGACCTATGAAGGCGTGGCGGGCACCGTCACCGAGAACCGCGACACCATTTTCTCGAACGGCGGCGTCGGCCTGACCCTGTTCGGCGGCTCGAAGGAAAACGCCGTGGCCGCGCCGGTGGCGGTCAACGCGTATCTGTGGCGCGCCTCCCTTGATACCCTGGCCTTCATGCCGCTCGCCTCGGCTGATCCGTTCGGCGGTGTCATCATCAGCGAATGGTATGCGCCGCCCGAAACGCCGGACGAGCGCT
>JAYSFT010000336.1:0-2132 GCA_041913245.1 Rhodospirillaceae bacterium
CGGCTTGATCTCCAGGGCTTTCTTGAAGTCCTTCTCGGCGTTGGTCCAATCCTTGATGCGCTCGTAGGAGATGCCGCGGGTATAGTAGATCGCCCAGTTCTCCTCGGCGCTTGCGGGGCGCAGCTTCAACGCGGCGGAATATTCCGCGACGGCGTCACCAAAGCGCTCCTCGCGGCGGAGCAAATCGCCGATGGCGATATGCACGTCGGCCCAGGTCGGACGGTCTTTCAGGATTTCACGCAGCAGATTGAGCGCGTCCTCGGCGCGGTTCATCTGCGCGAGGTTGCCCGCGACCTGCATGCGCGCCTCCAGCGCGCCCGGCTCGCCTTTGGGAATCGCCGAGAGCACGGCGTTGGCTTCGACGAGGCGTCCGCGCGCGGTGAAAGCGCTGCCGATGAAAGCGCGCGCGATGGTGAGCTGCGGGTTCACATGCAGCGCGGTCTGGGCGTAAGCGCTGGCGATCTGCATGCGCGCCGCGTTCGGCTCGGTCTGCAGCAGAAGTTCCGCGGACGCGAACAGCGCCTCGGCCAGACCTTCCTGCGGCGTGATCTTGGCGGCGGGCTGGCTCAACATCGTGTTCATCGCTTCCAGCATCGGCGAAGGGCCGTGCGCCTTCTCGAAGCGCTGGAGCACGGCTTTCGCCTGCGCGATCTTGCCGAGGCGGTGATAGCCCTTCACGACGATGCGCAGGACCGGCGTGCGCTCGGTTTCGATGTTGGCGGCCAACGCGTCGTAATTCGCGCTCGCGGCGTCCTTCAGGCCGTAATGCTCGTTGAGCATGCCGCCCATGAGATCGACCAACTTCGCGGTGTCCTGGAAGTTCTTGAGAAGCGAAAGCTCGGCGAGTGCCGTTTCCGCGGGCTTCAGCGGAGCCTGGCCCCAGGCCCGCAAGACCGGCAGCGCGAAGCTGTTCACGCTCTGCGCCGGGATTTTTTCGATATACCCCCAGGCCGCCTGATAATCCTTCTTCTTGTAGGCGTCGGCGGCGAGGAGCACCGGCGCGATGCCGCGGCGCGGATTGGCGTCGAACGCGCGCTTGGCGGCCGGGACCGCCTGGGCGAAGTCGCCCATCTGCGCGGAAAGAAAATACGAATCTTCGATCAGCCGGCTGTTGTTGGGATCGAGGTCGCGCGCCGAGTTGAGGAAGTTCACCGCGCGCGAGGTGTCGCCGCTTGCCTCGGCGTGACGGCCGGCGAGATAGGCGGCGGCGAGGCCGACCTTGGATGAGGGTGACGACGCGGAAGGCGGTGCGTTCGGACCCGCGGGCGGGGTCGGCGCCTTGGCGGCCGGCGGCGGCGAGGCCTCGGCCCCCAGCGCGGCCGGGCTCGCGCCCATGAGGAGGGCAACCGTCAAAACAGCGGAAAAACGACGCGTCATGGCAATCTTTCGGGCACGAAAATCAGGACTTCAGGACACCATGATAGACCCGAAGGGCCGATGCAGGCGACGCCATAAAGAGACTGTAATCGTTACATATTTGGATAGTTTGGGCCGCCGCCGCCTTGGGGTACGGTCCAGACGATGTTCTGGGACGGATCCTTGATGTCGCAGGTCTTACAATGCACGCAGTTCTGGGCGTTGATCTGGAACCGTTTTCCGCCGCCATCGGCATCGACCACTTCATAGACCCCGGCGGGACAGTAACGCTGCGCGGGCTCGGCGTAGAGCGGCAGGTTCACTGAAATGGGAATGCTCGGGTCCTTCAGCTTGAGATGGCTCGGCTGGTTCTCCTCGTGGTTGGTGTTTGAGATGAATACCGAGGAGAGCCTGTCGAAGGACAGTTTGCCGTCGGGCTTCGGATAGGCGATCGGCTTGTACTTCGCGGCCGGCTGCGTCGAGGCCGCGTCGGTCTTGCCATGGCTGAGGGTGAACGGCAGGCCGATGCCGATCTGGTTCATCCACATGTCGAGGCCGCCGAGCATCATGCCGATCGTGTTGCCGAACTTGGACAGGAACGGCTTCACGTTCCGCACGCGCTTCAGGTCCTTGTAGATCCAGCTTTGACGATAGGCGGTCTGATACTTCGGGAACTCGTCGTGGGCGCGACCGGCCCTCAAAGCCTCGAACGCGCATTCGGCGGCGAGCATGCCGCTCTTCATGGCGTTGTGGCTGCCCTTGATGCGCGGCACGTT
>JAYSFT010000337.1:0-2106 GCA_041913245.1 Rhodospirillaceae bacterium
TGATCCCGTTCAATCCGTGGCCCGGAACGCCATATGAGTGTTCGGATGAAGCGACGGTGGAATCCTTCAGCGCGATGCTGCGGGACGGCGGCTACAGCGCCCCGGTGCGCACGCCGCGCGGCCGCGACATCCTCGCGGCCTGCGGCCAGCTGAAGACCGACAGCGAGCGCCTGTCGGCCAAGGAACTGCGTATCCGCGCCGAACAGGAAGCGCAAATCGCCCAGAAAGCCTGGGCGGAAAAAGAAGCGGCGCTCTAAGCGAGCAGCTTCACCACCAACCCGGCGATCTCCGCATGCGCGGCGTTCAGCGTCGCCGCATCGGCGCGTGAGCCCGACAAATAAGCCGCGATCACGATGGGTTTGCGGCCCGGCGGCCAGGCGATGGCCACGTCGTTCACGGCGGCGCGCGAGCCTGTGCCGGTCTTATCGCCGACCTTCCAGTCCTTGGGCAGTCCGGCCCGCAAGCGCTCGAGCCCGGTCTTTGAGTTCGCCATCCAGCCGATGAGTGTGTCCTTGGCGCCGCGCGAGAGCACATCGCCGGTGAGCAGGGTTTGCAGAGTCTGCGCCATGGCGCGCGGCGTGGTGGTGTCGCGCTGGTCGCCGGCGAAATTGGTGTTGAGACTGGGCTCGTTGCGGTCGAGGCGCGTGCGCTGGTCGCCGATGGAGCGGCAGAAGGCGGTCAGAGACGCCGGCCCGCCGAGGCGCGCCAGCACGAGGTTCGCGGCGGTGTTGTCGCTGACCTCCACCATCGCCTGGCACAGTTCGGCGATGGTCATGGACCCCGCCGTCCCGCGGGACTTCACCACCGGCGCATACTCCAAAAGGTCGGCTTCCGTGAATTTGAGGGATTCACCGAGTTTCAGTTCACCCTTGCCGGAGAGGGCGAGGCACTGGGCTGCCAGCAGCCACTTGAAGGTCGAGCACATGGCAAAGCGCATATCGGGCCAGTGGCCGACGAATTTTCCCGTGGCGGTGTCGATCGCCCCGACGCCGAGCATCCCTCCGATCCGTGTTTCGAGCGCGGTAAACGGGTTAGGCTCGGCGGCGATCGCGGCCGGTCCGGCGAGTCCGCTCGCCGCGGCGCCCGCCAGAAACAGGCGGCGCTTCATGATTAGATTTTCTGTATTTTCCGCCACGTAACCATCCCTTGCGAGCCGAGCCCCTCGCCCTATACTGCGCGCCGAATTTTGGCCCGCACCTTCTAGCCCGCACATTACGGCGGATTTGGGGATTTCCTACATGGCGAAAGCAAAGAAAGTCGTCCTCGCGTATTCGGGCGGCCTCGATACTTCGATCATCCTGCGCTGGCTGCAAGTGGAGAAGAACTGCGAGGTCGTCACTTTCACCGCCGACATCGGCCAGGGCGAAGAGCTGGAACCGGCGCGCAAGAAAGCCGAGCTGCTCGGCATCAAGGAAATCTACATCGAGGATTTGAAAGAGGAGTTCGTGCGGGACTTCGTATTCCCGATGTTCCGCGCCAACGCGCTTTACGAGGGGGTCTATCTCCTTGGCACCTCCATCGCGCGTCCGCTTATTGCAAAGAGACTCGTGGAAATCGCGGGCGAGACCGGCGCCGACGCCATCTCGCACGGCGCAACCGGTAAGGGCAACGACCAGGTGCGCTTCGAACTCACCGCCTATGCCTTGAAGCCGGATGTGAAGGTGATCGCGCCGTGGCGCGAATGGAGCCTGACATCGCGCGCGAGCCTCATCTCCTATGCCGAGCAGCATCAGATCCCGATTCCGACAGACAAGCGCGGTGAAGCGCCTTATTCGATGGACGCGAACCTCCTGCACATCTCCTATGAGGGCAAGGCGCTGGAAGACCCGTGGGTCGAGCCGAGCGACGAGATGTTCCGTCTGACGGTTTCGCCGGAGAAGGCGCCGGACGTGCCGGAGTATGTCGAGATCGAATTCGCCGGTGGCGATGCCGTCGCCGTAAACGGCCGGAAGCTCTCGCCGGCGAAACTGCTGGCGAAACTGAACGAGATCGCGGGCCGTCACGGCGTGGGCCGTCTCGATCTCGTCGAGAACCGCTATGTCGGCATGAAAAGCCGCGGCGTCTACGAAACGCCGGGCGGCACGGTGCTGCATGTGGCGCACCGCG
>JAYSFT010000338.1:0-2094 GCA_041913245.1 Rhodospirillaceae bacterium
GCAAGATCCTGAACGTGGCGTCGGCCAGCGACGACAAGCTGCGCGCCAATCAGGAACTTCAGGACCTGATCGAGGCGCTGGGCTGCGGCATCCGCGACCGGTACGATGAAAGCAAGCTGCGCTACGAGAAGATCATCATCATGACGGACGCGGACGTCGACGGCGCGCATATCGCCAGTCTGCTGATGACGTTCTTCTACCGCGAGATGCCGCAGATGATCGAGAACGGCCATCTTTACCTCGCCATGCCGCCGCTATACCGCCTGACGCAGAAGGCGAACATCGCCTATGCGATGAACGACGCGCACAAGGAGCAGTTGATCAAGAGCCACTTCGACGCGCGCGGCAAAGTGGAAGTGAGCCGCTTCAAAGGCCTTGGCGAAATGCCGCCGATCTATCTGAAAGAGACCACGATGGATCCGGCGCGCCGGACGCTTCTGAAGGTGATGCTGGCGGACGACAGCGAAAAGAGCTCGCAGCGCGCGACCGCCAAGCTGGTCGAGCAGCTGATGGGCCGCAAACCGGAAGAGCGATTCAAGTTCATCCAGGAAAACGCCCAGTTCGCCGCCGCGGCGCTGGATATTTAGGAACCGGGCGTCCCGAGGAACACCGTCGGGCGGAACTTCATATATTCACGTTCGACGTCCGTGACGTCGCGGCGAAGCATCATGAAGTAGGCGTCCTCGAGTTCAGGCTCGCCGCGCATCAGCCGCGCCCATAAATCGTGGCCCTTCGGCCGCAATTCTGGATGCCTGAGGGTGTGGATGGAGGTGATCCAGACGGAAACGCCCCGCGCGACCGAGATCGTGAAGATCGTGTTGCGATGGACGAGCTGTTCGCGGAAATGCTGCAGCTTCTGCTCATAGATATGAAGTGTCTCACGCGCCTCTTCGTCGATGGGCCGCACGCCGGTGAAATAGTCTTCCGGAAACGGCACATTGACCTGTTTGGTCGTGTCCAGGCTCTTTTTCGCAAGCATCGCGGCGGCCAGCTCGCCGGCGAGACCCGTCGGCGAGTTCGGCAATTCGGCGAAGTGATCCTCGACCTGACGCTCGGGCGCGCGCGCGCGCATGGCGTCGCGCCGCCGTTTCGCCATGTAGCTTTTAAAGAGTGACAGAACCACGCGGATGCTTTTCTAGAGACCGGAAAAACTAGAGCGCGCGGATAATACCCGAAAAGTCGACGTTGCCATTACCGTCTTTCACGAACTTTTCGTAGAACTCCGTCGCCGCCTTCCCGATCGGCGTGGTCATATTGGCTGCGCCGGCGGCGTCCTGGCTGAGTTTCAGGTCTTTCAGCATCATCGCCGCCGCGAAACCGGGTTTGTAATCGCGGTTCGCGGGTGACGTCGGCACGGGGCCCGGAACCGGGCAGTAGGAGGTCATGGACCAGCACTGTCCGGAAGCCTTCGAGCTGATGTCGAACAGGACCTGCGCATCCAGGCCCAGGCGCTCGGCAAGCTTGAAGGCTTCGCAGGTGCCGATCATCGAGATGCCAAGCAGCATGTTGTTACAGACCTTGGCGACCTGACCGTTGCCCGCCGGACCGGCGTGGACAATCACCTTACCCATCGGCTCGAGGAACGGCTTGGCGGCCGCGAAAGCCTTGTCGGCCCCGCCGACCATGAAGGTCAGCGTGCCGGCGGCGGCGGCGGCGATGCCGCCCGACACCGGCGCATCGACCATGAGGAAGCCCTTGTCCTCGGCCGCCTTGATCACCTCGCGCGCCGCCGGCACGTCGATGGTCGAACAATCGATGAAGACGGCGCCCTTCTTGGCCGCCTCGAAGATGCCACCGCCGAGATAGGTTTGGCGGACGTGAGCGCCGGCCGGGAGCATGGTGATCACGCAGTCCGCGTCCTTGGCCGCGTCGGCCGCCGTGGCGCCGATGCCGGCGCCCGCGGCCTTGGCGGCGTCGAGCGCGGGCTGCGACAGATCGAACACACGCACGGTGTGACCGGCTTTGATCTGATTCTGGGCCATAGGGCCGCCCATGTTGCCGAGACCGATGAATGCGACGTTGGCCATGTGAGCTCTCCCAAAAAGTCTAAAGGATGTTCGAAAGATCGAGTTCTTTGCCGGGCAGCGGCGCGAA
>JAYSFT010000339.1:0-2074 GCA_041913245.1 Rhodospirillaceae bacterium
AAGGGCCTGACCGAGAACAAATTTAGGCGGATATGACCGCGCCGTTGCGCGGGTCCGTCGCGAGGGCGAGGTCGACGAAGATGTCGGTGATCTGCGCCGGCGCCGGCAGGCTCATCGGATCCTCGCCCGGATAGGCCTGGGCCCGCATCTTGGTGCGCACACGGCCCGGATC
Source organism: Rhodospirillaceae bacterium (assembly GCA_041913245.1). Lineage (GTDB taxonomy): Bacteria > Pseudomonadota > Alphaproteobacteria > Rhodospirillales > Rhodospirillaceae > SHVO01. The sequence goes on from JAYSFT010000339.1 coordinate 173, forward strand.
CACGATATTTGCCTTCACATGGGTATGGGCGACCTCGGCGGCGTAGATCTTCACCATCTGCTCCAGGGCCGCCTTGGAGGCCGCGTAAGGGCCCCAGTACATGGCGGGCTTGCGCGCCACGCCCGATGTCACGAAAATCGCGCGTCCCGCGTCCGACAGGCGCAGCAATGAATCCATTGCGCGAATCAAACGCCAGTTCGCGTGAACATTGAGATTGAAGATGTCGTTCCACATCTTCGGCGTGTAGTGGCCCATGGGCGACAATTGGCCCAGCATCGCGGCGTTGCCCACCAGGATGTCGAGTTTGCCGAATCGCTGGAACAGCGCCGCGCCGGTCTGATCGATCTTGTCGAAGTCGGTCAGGCTCTCGTTCACGAGCACGGCGGGCAGGCCGCCGCCCGTCCTGATCTCGTCGTCGAGTTCCTCGAGGGCGCCCGTGGTGCGGGCAAAGGCGATCACTTGGGCGCCTTCCTGGGCGTAGCGCAGGGCAATGGCGCGGCCGATGCCGCGTGAAGCGCCCGTCACGAGCGCAATGCGGCCCGCTAGTTTTCCTGAAGTGCTCATGTCTTTATCTCGTCATCCTGGGCGAAGCCCAGGATCCAGCGTCCCGAGCGTGGAGGGTTGTTACACCCGCTCCGTCAGCAGCGAGAGCTGCTTGGGCTGGGTGCCGGCGTTGCGGTCCGTCAGCGGCAGCGGATAATCGCCGGTGAAGCAGGCGTCACAGAACTGCGGATGGCCCAGCTCGCGTTTGGCTTGGCCGAGAGCCTTGTACAGGCCGTCGATGGAAATGAACGCGAGGCTGTCCACGCCGAGCAGCTTGGCCATGGCCGGAACGTCGTACTGGTGGGCGAGCAGCTTGTCGTAATCGGGCGTGTCGATACCGAAGAAACACGGATGCGCCGTGGGCGGGCTGGAAATGCGCATATGCACTTCCGTCGCCCCGGCCTGGCGCACCATCTCGACGATTTTCTTAGACGTTGTGCCGCGCACGATCGAATCGTCCACCAGCACCACGCGCTTACCTTCGAGCACGTCGCGGTTCGGATTGTGCTTGCGCTTCACGCCCAGATTACGGGTCTTATCCGTCGGCTGGATGAAGGTGCGCCCGACGTAATGATTGCGGATGATGCCGTACTCGAACGGCACCTTTGCCGCCGCCGCGTAGCCCAGCGCCGCCGGGACTCCCGAATCGGGCACCGGCACGACCACGTCGCAGTCCACGGAACTTTCGAAGGCGAGCTGGGCGCCGATCTTCTTGCGCACGTCGTACACGCTATGACCTTCCGCCACGCTATCGGGGCGGGCGAAGTAGATATACTCGAAGATGCAGAAGCGCGGATGCTGCTTCGGGAACGGCTTCAGGCTGCGCACGCCCTCCGGGGTGATGATCACGACTTCGCCGGCGTCCACGTCGCGCACGTATTCGGCGCCGATGATGTCCAGCGCGCAGGTTTCCGAGGCGAGAACATAGGAATTCTCGGACTTGCCGAGCACCAGGGGCCGCACGCCCAAGGGATCGCGCGCGCCGATCAACGCGCCGTTCATCAGGCAGACGAAAGAATAGGCGCCTTCGACCTGGCGCAGCGCGTCGACCAGGCGGTCCTCGAAGGTGGTCGCTTCGCTGATGGCCATCAGATGAATGACGACCTCGGTGTCCGATGTCGATTGGAACAGGCACCCGCGGCGCTTCAACTCCTGGCGCAAGGTGAGCGCGTTGGTGAGGTTGCCGTTGTGCGCGATGGAAAAACCGCCGGTGTCGAGTTCGGCGAACAGCGGCTGCACGTTGCGCAGGATGGTCTCGCCGGTGGTGGCGTAGCGCGTGTGGCCGATGGCCATGTTGCCCTTGAGGCGGTCCATGACCGCTTCGGAGGCGAAATTCTCGGACACATGGCCCATGCCGCG
>JAYSFT010000340.1:0-2015 GCA_041913245.1 Rhodospirillaceae bacterium
ATTATGCGACAATTAGAGGTGGGCTAAGTCAATGACATGGCTCGACCGACGTCATTACCGGGCGCGTGCGCCGCCCTTCCTATGCGCACCGTCAGCGCGAATGACGACACTCCATGGCGACCCGAGACTCGCCGCCCGCCCGTCGTCGGACCTTGCGGGTTGTGACAACCGAACGCAGCAGTCGGCACGAACCACTCAACATCTACGGAGCGTTCGCACCCGTAGCGGCTTCGAATTTCGCGCGCGCACCCAATCAGAGTTGCAAAGTGCGCGCTTTTTGATGGCCGGCCTTGCGCGGCGCCGGATGCGGCGTAGAGTTTCCCCACGCAAACGCTGCGGGGTCTCGGATGAAGAGCTATCGCTGTGTTTTCAATTACGCCGGCGGAAACACGACCATCGATATCGCCGCCGATGACGGCGAGCGCGCGATCGAAGCGGCCGCCACGGCGATCAACGCCGGCGACTATGACCGCGTCGAGGTCTGGGATGGCGAGACCCTTCTTCTCACGCGAGCGACACGGCGGGCCTGGGATGCGCTGGGGGAGCTTCCGCAACCGGAGCCCATGGCCCCGGAGCAGCCTCGCCCCTTGCCCGTGAGCCTGCCGCGCCGGGCTCCGACCACTTTTGCCGCAAGTTTGAAGGCCCTTGGGCTCAATAACGCCAAGACGCGCTGGCATCGCCTGGTGGCGCGCAAAGGTTAGCTTTCGCCTCACGGGCGGTCGGCGTAAGGTGCGACATCCGATTTCGAACCGGTATCGTACGCCCATGACGTCTGCGCCGAAAGCGCCCCTGCCCCGACACGCCGCCGCCGACCGAAGCCTCCAAGACCTGATCGACATCATGGCGCGCTTGCGTGACCCCAACGGCGGCTGTCCGTGGGACGTCCAGCAGACCTTCGCGACCATCGCGCCGTATACCATCGAGGAAGCCTATGAGGTCGCCGACGCCATTGCGCGCGACAACATGCCCGCCTTGAAAGACGAGTTGGGCGATCTCCTGTTCCAGGTTGTCTTTCACGCCCGGATGGCCGAGGAAGCCGGGCTCTTCGCCTTTCCGGACGTCGTCGGCGCCATCAGCGACAAGATGATCCGCCGGCACCCGCATGTCTTCGGCACGGCGAAATTCGAGAATGTCGCCGCGCAGACGGCAGCCTGGGAAAACATCAAGGCGGCGGAACGGGCCGCCGCCGCCCCCTCGCCCGAAGGCCCGCCGAGCGTACTGGACGGCCTGCCGCCGGGCCTCCCGGCCCTGAAACAGGCCGAGAAGCTCCAGAAACGGGCCGCGCGGGTCGGTTTTGACTGGACCGAAGCCAAGGACATCCTCGGCAAGATCCAGGAGGAGTTGGACGAGGTCCGGGCGGAGTTCGAGGCCGAAGGCGACGCGCATAGCGCGGCGCGCCTCACGGACGAGATCGGCGACCTGCTTTTTGCCTGCGTCAATCTCGCCCGCAAGGCCGGAATCGACCCCGGCATGGCGCTGCGGGGGACCAATCTCAAATTCGACCGGCGCTTCCGGCGGGTCGAGGCGTTGCTGCGGGCCGCCGGAAAATCCCCCGAAGGCGCGCGCCTCGCGGAGATGGAAGACCTCTGGGTCCAGGCCAAGCACGAAGAGCGCGCCAAGACCTAAGAATTTAGATCCGAATGACTCGCTAAGCGGTTATAAATATAGCGGTAAGACAAAGGGAGTAGGGCGTGAAAACCGGGATGATTGTCCGCACATTGGGACGATACGCACGGGCCGCCGCGACGGTGAGCATCGCCCTCGCCCTGCTTGCCAGCTGCTATATTCCGGATCGTTATGAAGCGGAGATCCGTTTGACCAAGGAGGGCGGTTACGGCCTGACCTTCATTGGCCAGCTCGTCTACGCCCCTCTTTTCGGCCAGATCGCGCGCGGGGACATCGATCCCGAGAAGGCCGCAGCGAACGACAAGATGATCCTGGAGCAGCTCAAGCGCGACAGCGCCTTCAAGGAGGTCACGCCGCTGGGCAAAGGCCGCTATCAGGTCCGCTTCGAG
>JAYSFT010000341.1:0-1987 GCA_041913245.1 Rhodospirillaceae bacterium
TGATGCGCGAAGGCCGCCAGTGGTTTCCCGATATGTCCGAAGAGCCGTTCACCTTCAAGGAAGCCGGCGGGCCTGTGTCCTACGGCATGAACCTCGACGGCAAAATTGGACCCGAGGACTTCACCGATCCGGACGGCGTCAAGGGCGTGGACAATCAGTTGTTCCGCGCCATCGGCTGCGTCTCGCAGTATCGCGCGCCGTCAAACCTGATCTATTTCTTCGAGAACAAGTATCTCGGACAGTACAACAACAACCGCTTCATGTTCGAAATCTCGGGCGTCGACAGCCTTTCGAACGACGACGATGTGACGGTGACGACGTACCGCGGCCTCGACGACCTTTTGGCCGACGCCACCGGCGGCTCCTATGTCCCCGGCGGCACGCAGCGGGAAGACGCGCGTTGGGGCAAGCAGTTCCAGCAGACCTTTAAGGGCAAGATCGTCAACGGCATGCTGGTGACGGAGGGCGCGGATTTGACGCTGCCGTCATCCGCTACCTTCGACACCAACGGGGTGCATAAGTTCAAAGACCTCCACTTCCAGCTCAGCCTGACGCCGCAGCGCGCGGAAGGCATCATGGCCGGATACGTCGATGTGGCCGCCTTCTACCACCACCTGAATACGTCGTGGTCGACGCACCATCAAAGCTACGGCCAGCTTTCGGCGCCGTCGCTCTACCGCGCACTCCACCGCCTCGCCGACGGATACCCGGACGAGAAGGGGCAGATGACCGCGATTTCGGGTGCGCTGAAAGTGACCTTCACCCAGGTCTACATCGAGCATCCGCCGAAGCGGACGGCGGACGGCGGCCAAGCCGAGAAGCCGACCACGCAGTCTGCGCGCCAGTAAAGAAGTCATTTCGTCGGTTTAGCGTCTTTCTGAAGGATCGGCAGCGCGGCCTTGCCCACGGCAAGGCCCGCGGGCCAGCCCGCGTAAAACGCGACCTGCACCGCGAGGCCGCGGATTTCATCGGGCGTCACGCCGTTCGCCGCGGCGCGGGTGAGGTTGAGCGCGAGTTCATCGTCGCGTCCGAGTGCGGCAAGCACCGCGCAGGTGACCAGGCTGCGATCGCGCGTATTCAATTCGGGTTGCTTCCAGACGTCACCGAACAAGACCTCCTCGCGCAGCCGCCCCATTTGCGGAATCGCTTTGTACACTTGCTGAAGGTCCGACGGCGCCGCCGGCGACTGTTGCGCGGCGGCCTTCTGTGCGCCCGCGACGGCGGCGGCAAGCGCCAGGCTCCCGGATGCAAGAGCGCCGCGGCGCGAAATCCCACTCATGATGTCCTCCCCTGTTCGTGCCGCGCCAGCATACACCCCTGCATAAAAAAAGGCCGTCCGAAAGGACGGCCTTTTTATTCAACTTTACGCGGGATCTCGCCGCAGCGCCTGACACATGCAATGCACCGCGCCGCCGCCGGCGGCTATCATGGAAACGTCAGGATCGTAAACCGTCAGGCCTTCCGCGCGGCAAGCCTGGGCGAGTTTCTTGCTGGTCGAAGGCACGAGCACACGCTCGCCGCCCAGCGCCACGACATTGGTGCCCATCTGCATCGCGTCGCCATAGGAGACATCGATGATGCGGATGCCGTGCGACTTCAGCCACGCCACGAACTCTTCCTCCACGGCTTCGGTGCACACGACGGCAAGGTTCTCGGCCAGCATGCCCATCTGCACGTCCAGATGCAGAAAGTGGGAGTCGAACGCGTAGCCGCGGAACTCCCAGCCCTCGGACTCGAACCACCCCTTGATCTGATTGACCGCCGGCTCGATCGAGCGTTCGCCGGAGAAGCCGCACACAGCGACGCCCGGCTTCAACACCATGAAATCGCCGCCCTCGACATTGCCCTGGGAAACGATGTCGTAAATGGGGATCCCGGCGTCGAGATAGAAGCGCAGGACCGAGGCGATCTCGCCGCGGCGGTACGGCTTCTGCATCTGCATGACGATGGCGCCCCACGGCGTCATCACGCTGCTGTCGCGCGCGAA
>JAYSFT010000342.1:0-1941 GCA_041913245.1 Rhodospirillaceae bacterium
TGATCACGAAGGTCGTGCGCTCGGTCGTACCGGCGTTGGTGATGTCGCGGCCCTTGGTGTCCTTCATGCCGTCGCGGCGCTCACGCACCGTGAGGTTATAGGACTTCGAGATCGCGCCGTTGGCGTCGGACGCCACCGGGAACTTGCCCGCGCAATATTCCGGATCGGCGGAAAACTCGTTGAGTTTCGCGATCGGGTCCTGTGATACGCCGATGATGGTCGTACCGACGGCGTCGAACTTCTCTTTGCTCTCGGCGAAGGTGTGCGCTTCGAGATTGCAGCCGCGCGTGTAGGCGGCCGGATAGAAGTACACGACCACCGGACCCTTCTTGAGGGCGTCTGTCAGCGAGAAGTCGAATTCCTTGCCGGCCAGCGAGGCGCGAGTCTTGAAATCGGGAGCCTTGTCGCCGTTCTTCAGCGCGGCATACGCCGGCACCGCGAACGCGCTCGCAAGCAAAGCGCCAACAATCAGTTTCTTCATAAGATTTCTCCTCCACGAGGATAAAGGGCACGAGGATAAAGGGCCTGAACGCGGCCTCATTTTTACAGGCCGCGCATTTGACCGGGAAGCCCGAAAGGCATGGCGGGTTTCACATCGGCGTGGGCATCGGTGTGGGCGGCCGCCTGTTACATATGTATAGACATTGTAACGGCCAAAAGAAAACCGGCGGCTGCGCGTGCAGCCGCCGGCTGTCTCGACAAACTCACGCCATCCTAGTCGCGATACGGATTGCGCGGGGCGCGGTCGTAACGGTTCGGCACGCCGTCACCGTCCCAGTCGCGGCGGGTGCCGTAGTAATTGCCCGGGCGGTTGGGGTTGCGGTCCACGCGGTTCGGAACGCCGTCGCCGTCGCGGTCGCGGTCATAACGGTCCGGCACGCCGTCCCAATCCCGGTCGCGGTAACGCGAGGCATAGCGCGCCCGCCATTCGCGCTGCTCACGCGGGCTCGCCCAGTAGTGGAAGCGGCCGTGACGGTCGTAGTAGCCGTTGCGGTACGCCATATCGACGTCGCCGACGCTGAAGCTAAAGCTGAAACTGTCGCGGGCCGCGGCGGGCGCCATATGCGCGTCGGCGATCGCGAGGGTGCTCACGGTTCCAAGAATAGCAGCCATCATTGCCAGCTTTTTCATCGTCAAACTCCTTTGCAGGTTCGCACCCGCCCCCGGCGCCAATTGCCTGCTCCGGTGGTGGATACTCCCAAAGGAAACGATCCCATTGTGGAGAGTTCGTGGCGCTCCCAAGGCCTTTTGGGGGAGGGAAAAATCCGCGGTCGAAAATTTCGCCCGCACCGATCCTTATGTGACGAACGGGCTGATCAAATCCTGTGCGCCCCGAGACGCTCTAATCGACGAAGGCGATCCAGCGGCCCGAGATCACGGCCATGGTCCAGATCGCGAGGGACAACGCCGCCTGCGCCCGGGCTCCGGTGGCGACGGGCCCGTCCGCCAGCGCCTGCCGCCAGGCGGAGGTCTTATGCAGGATAAGGGCGTTGATGATGCCGAGCGCCGCGAGCCCCACCTTTATGAGGAAGGCTTGGTTGGCCGCATAGGCCTTTGGCTGGACGCTGAACAGGAAGAATCCCGTCACCGCCGCCAGGGCCACGCCAACCGCCGCCATGCGCGACAGTGGCGGCGCAAGCTGGCTCAGCGAGAAAGCGCGGAACGCTCCCAGCAGGCGCAGGTCCAGGGTGGCGATGGCGCCCACGATCATGCCGATGGACAAGATGTGGAACGCGTTCAGGAACGGATAGAAAACCCCCGCGCGCCGCAACGCCGCGGCGAATCCCGCGTCGTGCAGCGCTTGCAGCAGCTCCATCGCGCGCCGTTATTTCCGGATGCGCTCGGGATAGAGCAGGAAGTCCTTGCCCTCGACCGTGATCTTCACGGCCTTCATCAGTTTCTGATCCTTCTGGGCGGACCGGTTGCCGAGGATCACCACCT
>JAYSFT010000343.1:0-1934 GCA_041913245.1 Rhodospirillaceae bacterium
TTTTCCTCCTCTTAATTCACTTTGGCCGCGATGGTCTGCTCGGCGCTCGCCGTCTTCTCGCCGGCCTTTTCGTCAACGGCCGGCGGAATGACTTCCGAGAAAGTGGGCGACAGCGTGATCGTGCGGAGCAGATCAGGCAGGCGATAGCCCTCTTCGGCGAAGCGCGTGTTCAGATAGGTCAGCAGCGGCTGGTCGTCGCGACCGGTCGGGCCGCCCGTACCGTAGCTGTAGACGCGCTTCACGAGGCAGCTCGTCAGAGCCGGATGGTCATGCAGCGCGGTCGCAAGGCCAATGGCGTCCTGGAAGTTCTTGCCGTCCAGTGCTCCGGACGGATCGATCGGGAAGCCTTTCTCGGTGAGACGGTACACGCCCGCGCCGTCGAATTGCTCCATCGCCAGGCCCATCGGGTCGGTGATCTTGTGGCAGCCCGCGCACACCGGGTTTTCCAGGTGGAAATTCACGCGGTCACGCTGGGTACGGTGCTCGGCCTTCGGATTGTTGAGCGCCGAGAAGTCGACGTTTGCGGGCGGACGCGGAACCGGCTGGCAGAGCAGGAGTTCGCGCAGCGCCTTACCGCGCAGCGTCGGCGAGCTGCGGCCGGGGTGCGAATGCACCGCGAGGAAGCTGACGTGGGTCATGATCCCGGCGCGGCCGCTGTTTGCCGGGAACGTGTACGGCGTCCAGCCCGGAGTCGCGGACACGCCGTAGATGGCGGCCAGCGCCTGGGACATGAACGTCTCACGCGTCGTATACAGGTCGCGGTAGTCCTTATTCTCCGTGATCAGGTGGTTGATGATCGTGCGCAGGGTCTGCTCACGCGCATCGGCCACGGTGACGCCGGTGAAGGCCGGATAGATCGCCGCGTCCTTCGCGAGGTTGTTGAAGTCGTCGAACGCCATCATGTCGTCGAAGAAGGCGCGCATGCCGGTTTCGAGACGCGGGCTGGCGAGCATCATGTTGACGATCTTTTCGCGGCCCTTCGGCGTGGCGATCTCGCCGGTTTCGGCGGCCTTGATCATCGCGTCGTCCGGGGCGGCGTTCCACAGGAAGAACGACAGGCGGTGCGCCAGCGAATAAGCGTCGAGGCGCATCTTACCCTTGTTCTTCGGGTCCGGCTCGTAGCTGTCCGTGATGAACAGCACATCCGGCGACAGCAACATGCCTTCGAGGGCGGCCGACAGACCGGCATAGAAGTCCTTCAGCTTTTCCGCGCCGGCATTGGCTTCGGCGACGACCGCCTGAACCTTCTCCTTCGGCAGCGGCTTGCGATACAGCAGACGGCCCGTGGCCGTCAGGAACTTGGTCGCGCAGGCGGCGTCGGCGGCCTTTTCGTCCTTCGGCTTGCAGGGGATGAGGAAGTCGCGGTGTTCGGCGTCAACGACCGCGCCCGAAACGAGCGAAGCGGTGCGCTGATACTGTTCGAGCTGGGCGGCGGTCACGCCGGCGAAGGCGGCTCCGTTCGCAAGCAGCCCTTCCGTGCGGCGCATCGGGGCGAAGCGCGTATCGACGCGCAGATCAGGCCCGAAGATGTAGCCGAGCGAATTGACGTACTGCTCCTGGGTCATCAGGCGCACGCGCTGCGGCACGCCCTTGGCTTCGGCCGGAGCGGCCGGGGTCGCGCTGGCGCTCTTGGCGGCGGCGGCGGGCTTGGACGCCTGATCGGACGGAGCCGAACAGCTTACGAGGGCAAAGGCCGCCAGGAGACCAAGCGCGCTCCCGCGAAGGGCCGATGCCACACGCCCCTTTTTCGAAGGGACTGAATAATTCTGAAACAACACTGCCGCTACCTCCTCTTTATGGCCTTGGCCAAGGCCAGGCATAGAAATTCAAACGCTCGCCTCACGCCGAGAGCCGACCTAGAAAATCATTATACGCCGTGCGTACAGGATGATCCTTGCGATTTTAAAGTCTTCTCGGAATCCCATTCCAATTTC
>JAYSFT010000344.1:0-1842 GCA_041913245.1 Rhodospirillaceae bacterium
TTCGCGCCGGGGCCGGCAAGGCCCGCGACATCACTCGACACCGGCATCGGATGATTGAAGCCGTCCTTGAGCGCCTTGGCGAATTCGGACGCGGCGCTGGACAGCGTCACGCGGTCCTGCGGACGCTTCGGACCGGCGAGCGAGGGTTCCACCGTGCCCATGTCGAGCGAGAGCGTATCGGTGAACACCGGATCCGGCGTGCTTTCGTCGCGCCACATGCCTTGTGCTTTTGCATATTGTTCAACGAGCGCCACGCGCTGCGGATCGCGGCCCGAGAACGCGAGGAAGCGGCAGGTTTCCGCGTCGATCGGGAAGAAGCCGCAGGTCGCGCCGTATTCCGGCGCCATGTTGGCGATGGTGGCGCGGTCGGTGAGCGACAGATCGTTGAGGCCGGGGCCGTAGAATTCCACGAACTTGCCGACCACGCCCTTCTTGCGCAGCATCTGCGTGACGGTGAGCACGAGGTCGGTCGCCGTCGTGCCTTCCTTCATCTTGCCGGTGAGCTTGAAACCGATGACTTCCGGGATGAGCATCGGCGTCGGCTGGCCGAGCATGGCCGCTTCGGCTTCGATGCCGCCCACGCCCCAGCCCAGCACGGCCAGGCCGTTCACCATGGTGGTGTGCGAGTCGGTGCCGACCAGCGTGTCGGGATAGGCCAGCGTCTTGCCGCCTTCTTCGCCGGTCCAGACCACCTGCGCGAGATATTCGACGTTCACCTGGTGGCAGATGCCCGTGCCCGGCGGAACGACGCGGAAATTGTTGAAGCCCATCTGGCCCCAGCGCAGGAACTGGTAACGCTCGCCGTTACGCTCGAACTCGAGATCGATGTTCTGCTGCAGCGAAGTGGAACTGGCGTAGGCGTCGACCATCACCGAGTGATCGATGACGAGATCGACGGGCGAGAGGGGATTGATCTTCTGCGGATCGCCGCCGAGCGATTTGATCGCCTCGCGCATCGCGGCGAGATCCACCACCGCCGGCACGCCGGTGAAATCCTGCATCAGCACGCGCGCGGGGCGGTAGGCGATCTCCTGATCCGACTTCTTGTCCTTGAGCCAGCCGGCCAGCGCCTTCAGATGCTCGGTGGTGACCGAGGAGCCGTCTTCGAAGCGCAGGAGATTTTCCAGCAGCACCTTCATCGAGAAGGGCAGGCGCGAAATGTCGCCCAGCTTTTCCGCGGCCGCCGGAAGGCTGAAGTAATCGTAGCTCTTCGCGCCGACCGTAAGAGTGCGACGGGTTTTCAGACTATCGTGACCGCTAAGACGCATTTGGGGGCTCCTTGACCGCGCATACAAAAGGGACGGTGTGAGCCGAAACGGGAGGGTCGCGCCTGGCTGTAACGGCTGGGCTATAAAAGCTTGGCCGATGCCCGCGCTGCGTGCTGTCCCCACCCCGGCTTATCGTCCCGGTTTCTCCAAGTCGGCATCATCCACATATCGGCCATAAAGTCCAGGGGTTGCGCAGTGCAAAAATCATTGCCAACACTTTGGCACTATTAGGATTTTTTTGAATCCACGCCGGGACGCGCGCGAACTTACCCACACCTTCGCCGGGACCCCAAAAGGGCCATATTCCCATCGTTAGATAACAGCCATGGGAAAAGGCGTCCCTTGCTCCTTCGGACGGCCTTTTTCACCGGTGAAACGCCGTCCCCTGTCGTTTCACCAAAAGACCCAACTAGCGGCCGGCGCATTCCCCCTCCCCCAACCCGCGCCGGCCGCCATTTTTTCCACCCCCGCATAAGTCCTGGCGCCCTCACTCCGCTCTGGTATGGTCCGCCCCGTGGGCACCAGCGACACCTTTGAAACAGCTACCTTTTCGGGCGAAAACCTCACCTGCCGG
>JAYSFT010000345.1:0-1767 GCA_041913245.1 Rhodospirillaceae bacterium
CCGGAACGCGTCGCGTTTAAAGCTTATTTTCTCACGGTTGTGCGGGAGATGGCTGGGGCGCTAGGAATCGAACCTAGGATGTCGGTACCAAAAACCGATGCCTTACCGCTTGGCGACGCCCCAACGCCGCGGACACTATGCAAAATAGGCGCGGGCCGCAATCGCCAAAAAATTCTTACTTACAATGCGTTAAGGGCTTCGACCATCAGGGAGGGTGTCAGCACCTGGGGCAGGATCTTGGGTTCGGCCTTCGGTGAGTACAGCACGTACAGCGGCACCCCGTCGCGGCCCAGCTTGTGCAGGGCGTCGGCGATCTCGGCGTTCCTATTGGTCCAGTCGCCCTTCAGGTAGGCGACATTCTGGCCCTTGAGGGCCGCGACCACTTCCGGGCGCGAGAGGGCGACCCGTTCGTTCACCAGGCAGCTGATGCACCAGGCGGCTGTGAAATTCACGAACACCGGTCGGCCTTCGGCCTGCAATTGGGCGAGGCGCGCTTCCGAATAGGCTTCGTAATTCGCGGCTGGAGCGGCGGCCTGGGTGCTGGCGGCGATCGGCGACTGGTCGCGCAGGGCGGCGATCGAGGCGAGTGCAATCGCGATGGAAGCCACGGCGCTCACCTTGGTCCACGCCTGAGCGCGCGGGCCGGACATCGCGGCCGCGCCCCACAGCCAAGCGGCGAAGCCCACGAACACCAGGCCCGCGAGGCCGGCCGCGAAACCGGCCGCGTCGACCTGTTGCGACAGCACCCACACCAGCCATGCCGCCGCGCCGTAGAGCGGGAACGCGAGGACTTGCTTCACGCGCTCCATCCACACCCCCGGACGCGGCAGACGGCGCGCGATGCCGGGCACGAAGCTGATGGCGAGGTACGGGAACGCGAGACCCAATGCCAGCGCTTCGAAGATCAGGATGGTCATGGCCGGCGACTGCGTCAGCGCGAACCCGAGCGCCGCGCCCATGAAGGGCGCCGTGCAGGGCGTCGCCACCACGACGGCGAGCAGGCCGGTGAAGAACGAACCGCTCGCCCCGCCGCGCGCGGTCAAGCTCTGTCCCAGGCCGAAGGAGCCGCCGATGGTGAACACGCCGGACAGCGAGAGGCCGAGGGCGAGCATGATGAAGGCGAGCGCGGCGACAAACGGCGGCGACTGGAGTTGGAAGCCCCAACCGACGGCACTTGAGCCGGCGCGCAGCGCGAGTAGCGCGGCGACAAGCACGCCGAAGGCCGCCATGACGCCGGCGGTGTAAGCCAGGCCGTCGCGTTTCAACGCGCCCGGATTTTCCGCGCCGCGTGAGATGAAGCTCATGGCCTTCATCACCAGCACCGGCAGCACGCACGGCATCACGTTGAGGACGAGGCCGCCCAGGAACGCGAGCAGTAGCGCGAGGGCCAGCGACATCGCCTCCACCCGCGGCGCGCTGGCCGCGGCGCCCGCCGTGATCGGCGCGGCGATCTCGTACCCGGCGGCGCTGGCCCCGTCGGCCTGCACGACCAGCAGGCCGTTGAGGGTCTTCATCGCGGCGGCTTTTTCGCCGGTCGGGATCTCGAGGCGCACTTCGTTGTTGCTGATCTCCAGTTCCTGCGGCGCGGCGTTGACGATGACGCCCTCGTCGTAGGGGAAGAACACCGCGCCCGTGACCTTATCGCCATGATCCGGACGGGCGGTGATGGTGAGCACGCCGCCGCGCACGTTCGCGTTCGCAGGCCAGCTCGCGGGCTGCGGCAGCGCCGCGCGGCTCGCGGCGATCATTTCGCTGTAGTTCGTCTCG
>JAYSFT010000346.1:0-1747 GCA_041913245.1 Rhodospirillaceae bacterium
GCGCCGACGAACTCAACAACATGGGCCTGCCGAACGTCGCCGACGCCGTCGCGCGTCTTCCCGCTCTGCAAGGCAACACCGTCGGTCAGCGCACCGTCTCCACCATCGGCGGCGGCACCGCCGGCATCAACCTCGCCAACCTGCGCGCGCTCGGTCAGTCGCGCACCCTGGTGCTGCTCGACGGCAAGCGCGTCGTCGGCTCGAACCTCGGCGGTCTCGGCGGCGGCCTGATCGGCGGCGCGGTCGACCTCAACACCATGCCGAATTCGCTCATCGCGCGCGTCGACGTCGTCACCGGCGGCGCCTCGGCCGTGTACGGCTCGGACGCGCTGGCGGGTGTGCTCAACTTCGTGCTCGATAAGGAATACACCGGCATCAAGGGCTCGGTGCAGGGCGGCATCACGACGTACGGCGACGGCGAAAGCTACAAGATCGATATCGGCGCGGGCACGCCCTTCGCGGGTGGCCGCGGCCATTTCCTGATCAGCGGGGAACACGCCTACAACGCGGCGATCGATCACGCCTACTACCGCCAGAACGTCTATGACAATACCTACAACTGGCTGACCAATCCGGCCTACGGGACGGGCGCGGGCCAAAGCACCAGCGTTCCGCAGTACATCGCGCTCGACCATGTCGGTCTCTCCAACGCGGCCCCGGGCGGCATCATCACCGCCGGTCCTCTCAAGGGAACGTACTTCCTTCAGGGCGGCACGCCGTCGAACTTCGTCTATGGTCCGGTGATCAGCTCGCAATATATGTCGGGCGGCATGTGGCAGTTCTCGCGCCTCAACGGCCAGCTTCCGCTCAACATCATGCTCGAGCGTGAAACGGTCTTCACGCGCACGAGCTACGATCTCACCGACAATGTCACGGCCTTCGCCGAAGTGCAGTGGTCGCATACCAAGAGCGTGAACTATCAGGGCGTGCCGTACTTCCGTCTCGGCAACCTCACCATTCGCGCCGACAACGCGTTCATCCCGGCGTCGATCCGCACGCAGATGACCACGCTGGGTCTCACCAACTTCAGCCTCGGCACCTGGAACGGCGATTTCGTCGACATGGGCGCGCGGAACCAGCGTTATTTCCGCCGCTACATGGCCGGTTTTGAAGGGACCTTCGAAGCGGGCGGTACGGACTGGAATTGGGACGTCTCGGCCTCGCGCTCGACGACTCATATCTCGGCGCGCTCCACCAACAATCCGAACGTGCCGCGTTATCTCGAAGCCGTCGACGCCGTCACCGATCCGGCCACGGGCCGCATCGTCTGCCGCGTCGCCCTCGGCAACCCCAATCATCCGTGTAAGCCGATCAACGTGATGGGCATCGGCGTCAACGATCCGACGCCGGGCGCCTATCCGTATTCGATCTTCAACGGCTACCTTTACACCCGCATGTCGCTCAACACCTTCGCGGGCACGGTGACGGGCGAGCCGTTCGAGCTGTGGGCGGGTCCGGTGTCGGTGGCGCTCAGCGCCGAACACCGCAAGGAAGCGGCCACGGGTTTCGCCAGCGAGCAGGATTTGCTCCGCAACTTCTTCGCCGGCAACTATCAGCCCACGATCGGTTCGTACACCGTGACCGAAGGCGCCTTCGAAACCGTGGTGCCGCTCGCGCGCGATGAAGATTGGGCCCGTTCGCTCGACCTCAACGCCGCCGTGCGCGCCACCAGCTACAGCGCCTCGGGTTACGTGACGACGTGGAAGATCGGCGCCACCTACAATCCGATCGACGACATCACCTTCCG
>JAYSFT010000347.1:0-1730 GCA_041913245.1 Rhodospirillaceae bacterium
TCGAAATTCGGAAAGTGTCGCGTGTCGCGTGGTGTCGCGTGAATTTGGAGTGAACTGGGGTGAACCCCTTTTCTGAGACACGGTAATTTAGCGGCAGTCCTTGTAAGGAGAGGCGCAGCGTGTCGCCCGGCTATGACTCGGGACACACCAGTTCTTCCGAGTGCACGTAGCGGATGCACGGTGGCTTCTGGCCGAAGAACTCGGCCTCCACCCAGCGCGGGATGCGGTAGGCGAGGTTGTGCGCCATCATCGCCGCCAGCACGATGAGTCCGAAATCGCGGTTCGACTTGAAGCGCGCGAGGCAGTTCATCGAATCATCGATTTTCAAGGTCGCGATCTGCCAGGCCAGATGAAGCGCGGCGAGGCCCATCAGCGCTTTCGGCCAGGGCCCGACCATCATCGGCCAGGAGGCGGTCAGAAGAAGCCCGAAGGCGAGCGCGTAGCAGGCCGTCACGAAAGGACGCGTCTTGCGCCCCAAGGCAAGCGCGGAGGACTTCACGCCGATCAATGCGTCGTCGTCCTTGTCCTGGTGGGCGTAGATCGTGTCGTAGCCCAGTGTCCAGAAGAAGCCGGCCGCGTACAGCAGCACGGCGTCCCGCTCGATGGTCCCGCGCGCCGCCGCCCAGCCGAGCAGCGCGCCCCAGTTGAACGTCAGCCCCAGCCACGCCTGCGGCCAGTAGGTGATCCGCTTCATGAAGGGATAGGCCGCGATCAGCAGCAGCGACGACGCGCCCACCGCCACGGCGAACCAATCGAACTGCAAAAGGATGAGAAGCCCGCCGGCGAGTTGCGCGGCCAGGAACATCACCGCCGCCCGCACGCTGACTTCGCCCGCCGGAATCGGCCGCGTGCGGGTGCGCGCCACCTTCGCGTCGAAATCCCGGTCGACGATGTCGTTGACGGTGCAGCCCGCGCCGCGCATCAGGATCGCGCCCGCCAGGAACAGCAGCATCAGGTCCACGCGCGGTTCGCCGCGCCCGGCCAGTGTGATGCTCCACCAGCCCGGGATCAGCAACAGCCAGAAGCCAATCGGCCGGTCGAGGCGCATCAGGCGCGCATAGGGGCGGGCAAAGCGCGGCAACAGCCTGTCCACCCAGCTTCCGCGCACGATGTCGGTATGTAAGCTTTGCTCAGCCATACGAGGTCAATAGAATGCCAAACGCCTGGTCAGGTTTTCGCAATCCTGGACCCCGGGGACAAGCCCCAGGGTGACGTTTTGAGTGTTTCGCACGATATGGGCTCCAAACCGCTCCGTTTATTCGTCGACAATGCCTTGAGCGCGGGCGCGTCCGTCGCCGCGACCGAGGCGCAGGCGCACTATCTTCTGCATGTCATGCGCCGCGCGCCGTCCGATCCCGTGGCGCTGTTCAACGGCCGTGACGGCGAATGGCGCGCGCGGGTGCAGACGCCTTCCAAACGTCATGTGGTGTTCGAGGTCGAGCAGAAGCTGAGCGCGCAGACGGCGACGCCTGATCTCTGGCTCGCCTTCGCGCCGGTGAAGCGCATCGACATGATTGTCGAGAAGGCCAGCGAACTCGGCGTCTCGGCGCTGCTGCCCGTCATGACTCGCCATACCGATGTCAGCCGCATCAATTTCGACCGCATGAGATCGATCGCCGTCGAGGCCGCCGAGCAATGCGAGCGCCTGTCGGTTCCGGTCATCCAGCCGGCCCAGAACTTCGACGCGTTCCTCGCCGGCTGGCCGGCGGCGCGGCGGCTCTACTATCTGG
>JAYSFT010000348.1:0-1705 GCA_041913245.1 Rhodospirillaceae bacterium
GCGGATATTGTTGGCGGCGAGCCCCTCGCGCAGCGCCTTGACGATGGGGATGCCGCCCGCGACCGCCGCCTCGAAGTTCAGCGACAGTCCCGCCTTCTCGGCCGCGCTCGCCAGGGCGACGCCGTGATGCGCCAGCAGCGCCTTGTTGGCGGTGACCACATGCCGGCCGCGCGCGAGGGCGGCTTCCACCGTCTTGCGCGCGACGCCTTCGGCGCCGCCGATGAGTTCCACGACCACATCGGCGTCGGCCGCGGCGGCCATCGCCGCCGCGTCGTCGAACCACGTCACGCCCTCAAGCGAAACCCCGCGGTTCTTCGACCGGTCGCGCGACGCCACGGCGGTGACGGTGATGGGCCGGCCGCAGCGCGCGGCGATCGGGGCGGCGTTGGCGTGCAGGATTTTCAGCACGCCCGCGCCGACCGTGCCGAGCCCGGCGATCGCAACTTTAAGAGCGCTCATTACGAGGCCGCGCGCTGACGTTCGGCGCGCTCCAGCACCTGGCCGGCGGAGCCGAGGAAGGTGCGGATGTTGCGCAGGGCCTGGCGGATGCGGTGCTTGTTCTCGACCAGCGCGATGCGCACGAAGCCCTCGCCGGCTTCACCGAAGCCGGTGCCCGGCGCCACCGCGATCTTGGCCTCGCTCATGAGCAGCTTGGAGAACTCGAGCGCGCCGAGATGTTTGAACGGCTCGGGGATCGGCGCCCAGGCGAACATGGACGCTTCCGGGCTCGGGATGTGCCACTGGGCCTGGCCGAAACCCTCGATGAGGATGTCGCGGCGCTCCTTGTAGATCTGGCGCACTTCGGCCACGCAATCCTGCGAGCCGTTGAGCGCGGCGGCCGCGGCCACCTGGATCGGCGTGAAGGCGCCGTAGTCGAGGTAGGACTTGATGCGCACCAGCGCGTTGATCAGCACCGGATTGCCGGCCGCGAAACCGACACGCCAGCCCGGCATGCTGTAGGTCTTGCTCATCGACGTGAATTCGATGGCGATATCCTTCGCGCCGGGGATTTGCAGAATGGACGGCGGCGGACGGTCGTTGAAGTAGATCTCGGCATAGGCGAGATCCGACAGGATCCAGATGTCGTGATGGCGGCAGAAGTCTACGACCTGGCCGTAGAAATCGAGGTCGGCCACCAGCGCCGTCGGATTGGACGGATAGTTGAGGATGAGCGCCACCGGCTTCGGGGTCGAGTTCTTCACGGCGCGCTCGAGCGCGGCCATGAATTCGGCGTCCGGCATGCAGGGCAGCGAACGCACCGAGCCGTCGGCGATGATGAATCCGAACGGATGGATCGGGTACGCCGGGTTCGGCGCCAGGATCAGGTCACCGGGATTGGTGATGGCGGAGGCGAGGTTCGCCAGGCCCTCTTTCGAGCCCAGGGTGACGCAGACTTCCTTGTTCATGTCCAAGGTGACGCCGAAACGGCGCTCGTAGTAGCTCACGAAGGCCTTGCGCAGGCCCTTGATGCCTTGCGAGGCGGAGTAACGGTGGGCTTTCGGGTCCTGGGCGACTTCGGTCAGCTTGTCGATGATGTGCTGCGGGGTCGGCAGGTCCGGATTGCCCATCCCGAAGTCGATGATGTCCTCGCCGGCCCCGCGCAAACGCGCCTTCATCGCGTTCACTTCGGCGAACACATAGGGCGGCAAGCGTTTGATGCGATTGAACTCGGTCTTCATCGGTAGCCTATGAGATTGGAGTGCCC
>JAYSFT010000349.1:0-1684 GCA_041913245.1 Rhodospirillaceae bacterium
GAATGGCGTGCCCGAAGGGATTCGAACCCCCGACCTTCGCCTTCGGAGGGCGACGCTCTATCCAGCTGAGCTACGGGCACGCATGAGGCGGAACATACGGCATCGGGCGGGCCGGTGCAAATCACGGAAAATCAGCGATTTAAAGCCTTCTGCAGGCGCATGATCGCCGCGTCGTCGGCGCGCGAGGGCAGCGGCGTGTCGGGCCGCGTGATGAAGGCGATCACGTCGTTGAGGACCAGCGGCGCCTCCTTATCGCGCAGGAGGATGTGCCATCCGTTCGGGTAGAAGGCGACGTGCGGCCGTCGATTGGCGCCGGCCATGGCCATGAGCGCTTCTCGGGTCGGGGCCTTCGGGATGATCTCGTCCTTCGCGCCGTAAAGATAAAGCGTGCGCGCCCCGACTTCGCCGGCCCGCGCCAGCGCCTCGTCCATCAGGTTGGACAGACCGTAGATGGAATCGATGCGGGTTTCCTTGATGAACAAGGGATCGCGCCCGTTGTCGCGCAGCATTTCAATATTGTCGCTGGCCTGGTAGCCGAGCCCCCGGCCCGACGGCTTGAAGCCCGGCATCACGCGCACGCCCACCCACAGCGCCATGCGGTAGGTCACGGGCATGGTCGAGCGCGCCCAGACGGCGGGGGCGGCGAGAATGGTGCCGTCGACAAAGCCGGGCCCGGAGTCCGCGAGCCCCGCGATCACCACCGCGCCGCCCATGCTTTCACCGAGGGCGTAGACCGGCACACCCGGCCAGGTCTTGCGCAGGAGCGCGATGAAATCCTTGAAGTCCCCAACCATGGCCTCGCGGCCGGCCCAGAGGCCGGGGTTCGGCGCCCTGCCGAAACCGCGCTGGTCATAGGCGTAAACGGCGATGCCGGCGGCGGCCAGCGTCGGGCCGACCCCCGGCGCGTCGGGCACTTTATCGAAGGCTTTGCTGTAGTCGTTGAAGCCGTGCAACGCGAGCACGACCGCTTTCGGCTCATTGTCCGCCGGGAGCCAGCGGCGCACCGGAAGTTGCAGGCCGTCGGAGGTGTTGAACAGGCTTTCCGACAGCGCGACCGGCACGGACGCGGTTCCGGCGGGCGCGATCTTCGGCGCGCAGGCCGACAACAGCACGATCGCGGCCACCAGGAAAACAAGGCGCCGCCGGACCATGGCTAAACCTCGGCGCGCTCGCCCGGCGCGCGGGCCGTGAGCTGCAAGAAGATATCCTCGAGTTCCACTTCCTCGGTCCGCATATCGGCGATGGGCAGGCTGCACGCGCGCGCCACGTCGAGAATCTCGCGCATCGCGTTGGAACTCGGGCGATAGGCGATGTGGATTTCCATGGGCGAGGGCTGCGTGGCGCCGAGTTTCTTCAGCGGATCGGGCACCTCGCCGACGGCTTCGGACAGGATGAAGGTCACCGACTTGTTGTCGAGCTGGCGCAGGAGATTGCGCTTGGTGTCGCAGGCGACAAGGCGGCCATGGTCGATGATGGCGATGCGATCGCACAGTTCCTCGGCTTCCTCGAGATAGTGCGTCGTGAGCAGGATGGTGGTGCCGATGGCGTTCAGCTGGCGCATGTGTTTCCACAGGTGCTGGCGAAGCCCCACGTCCACGCCTGCGGTGGGCTCATCGAGCACGATGACCGGCGGCGTATGCACGAGGGCCTTGCCGATCAGGAGACGGCGGCGCATCCCGCCCGA
>JAYSFT010000350.1:0-1565 GCA_041913245.1 Rhodospirillaceae bacterium
GGCAACACCGTGATCCGTCCCCGGAAGGCGACCACCGCCCGTTGGGAGGAAGGATCGTAAGTGATCTGCATTCCCGGCTCGTACGAGGGCTTCCCGGGGTGAACGCGGGCGCGTACGGGGATGATGTGTGTTTCGGTGTGCATCTTAAGCCGCGTCGAGTTTGTCCTCGAGCGCCTCCCGGTTGATCTTGATGCGATTGAGCGTCGGCTCGACGATGGCGCTCGACTTCTTGAGCTGGGTGAACGCGCGGCTGACCGTTTCATGCGCGAGGCCCAGATAGTCGGCGATGTCGACGCGGGTCATGGGCAGTTCGATCCAGCCGTCGTCGTTCTCCGCGCGGTCGGACATGGAAAGCAGGAACCAGGCGAGACGGTCGTGGGCCGAACGGTGGCACAGGCGCACCATGTGGGCGTAGGCGCTGCTCAGGCCTTTGGCCGTCAGGGCCTGAAGTTCGCACGCGAACGCGCCGTCGCTGCGGATCAGGCTGTTGGTGTCCTTGCGGCGATAGCGCACGAGGGTGCAGTCCTGGATGGCCTCGGCCGTGAACTCGTGCTCCGCGGCGTTGGAAAAGCCGATCAGGTCGCCGGGCAGGTTGAAGTCGCAAATTTGACGGTGGCCGTCCGAGACGGCTTTCACCAGCCGCACGGCGCCGCACAGGACCTTGTAGAAGTAAAGAGCCTCGTCGCCTTCGTGGAAAATGGTGTCGCCGGCCTTGATGACGAGTTGGGTCTCATAAGCGCGGGCAGGGGTGGTCTTGACCGGCGCGGCGGTTGTCCCGGCCGACCACGCAGCCGCGGGAGCCTGGATTTGGCGGGCGCGGATCACGGTCTGTAACATGGCGGGAACCCCCGGTTCGAATGGTGAAAACGATGGTTAAGGGGTACGCCGGGCCGGTCCCTCCCGATACTTGTGGGTTTCACGTCCGTATTTCTACGGACTCCCGATATCCGGCCGTTTCAGCGGCCCGGCGCCGGTGGCACCGCGCGCAAATAAGCAACGATATCCTCGATTTGCTGCGTGCCGAGTTCCAGCGGCGGCATGGGCAGGTGGGGCTGCATCAGAAACGCGCGAACGGCGCCCTCGCTGCGCGGAAGGCTGCGCGCCAGGGCCGGAAACGAAGGAATCCGGTCGTCCTGCGTGACGCCCATGGCATGGCATCCGGCGCACCAGCGCTCCGCGATTTCACGGCCCCGCGCGGCATCGCCGTACAGTTTGGCGCCGGGGCTCGCGCTTTGCGCGCCGTGCGCGGCGAAGGAAACGGCAAGCGCGAGCGCGGGCAGCAGGCGTTTCAGGTACGGCATGGGGCGGGACTCCTTTGCGTCTCAAAGCCTCGGCGCGCGCAGGCCACATTGGATGATGACGATATTTTCGCGCATGATAGGAGCAACCGGACCCCCGGCCGTTGACTGGAATCAACGTTCGGCCGCGGTGCGGTTGGTTGAATGTGCCTATCAACAGGGGAACAATGTGACTGGTCTAAGTGCGCCCGCTGACTCGACGACGGCCAACCCCACTCTCACGCTGCGCCGCGTCGGATTGCAGACCTACGGGGAATATGTCGCCTT